>CAYGXO010000015.1:0-13233 GCA_964353885.1 uncultured Spirochaetaceae bacterium | reverse complement strand
GCTCGCCGGCGCTTGCCCGTCGTCCTGGGGCGAACGACGATCAAGTTCCTCTCGCACCCACCGGCCGCTCGCCCTCGAACCCGGGCGCAATCCTCGCGAGGGAAGGGCAGGGCCCTCTGGGCGACCGAGGTCGCTCGTGGGGGCAGGACCCTGCAGGTCACGACGCCCGAGCGGACTCTCGTGGACGGGCTGCGAGAACTGAGCCTGGTGGGCGGCCTCGATGAGCTGGTGGAGTCGATGGACGGGTTCGCCACGCTGAGGCAGGATGCGCTGAAGGAGATCCTGCGCGCGTATGACAACCGGCGTCTCTGGGCGGCGGTGGGGTGGTACCTGCAGAGGCGGCGCGAGAGCCTCTTCCCGGATGCGTCAATCCTGAAAGACTTCCAGAAGCACCGGCCCCGAACGCGGGTCTACCTGGTTCCCGGTCAGCGCGGTGGCGTGTTGGCCAGGGACTGGAACCTCGTCGTTGCCGAGTATCTGCAGAGAAGCGGACGCGGTGATGATAGAGCATGATCGGATCAACGCCCTGGGCGCGGAGGTCGGCTTCCCTCCGGGGCCGATCGAGTAGGTCGTCCGCCTCGGGGAGGTGGCGACGTCATCATCGATCCCGCGCAGGTGCTCAAGATCCTGCGACACCTCATCAAGAAAGGCACGCCCCCTCCCGGTCTGGATCCCACCTGCCTCCTCTGATCGCCCCGCTGCCTCGCCCAGGGGGTAGTCTGTCTCCTCGGTTGCACAGGAATGCCACAGCGCCTGCCGGCGGCGGACCACGACCCGCGGCACGTCCCGACACGCCCCTGCTCGACGCGTTCGGCAGGTAGTTCAGGCTTCGCCGGGCCACAACCCTTCGCCTCCGCCGTCCCTTTCCTCCCCCAGGGGGCAAGTCGGAGCTATAGTAATCGCTATCACTCGCCTCATCAGGATCGACGCAGCTCCCCCGGGGATGCCTGCGTCCGTCGACTCGGCTGCTTTCCCCATTCGAAGCCCACCATCACCTCCAGCACTCCGTCTGCCCGACGGGGATGGAATTCTCTCGGTCGGTCCTCCGCCTCGGGCGGAATTTCCCTGCTCGGGTCGGACCGGGATCCCGTCTCAACCCGCCCCGACGACGGCGAATCCGTCTCCGGAGGCTATGGTTGCTTCCCCCATTGACCTGGGCTACGACGCTGCCGTCGAGGACAGCGTGCGGCTTCTTGTCAGCGTCATGGGTATCCTCCTGAGAATGGGCTCAACGGGCGGTGCTCCTGGCGCACGCCGGGAGCGCCCGCTGCTCAGGCGGCGCCGAAGGTCAGGCGACCGTCAGCCGCAGAGGTCTTCCAGGAAGTCGAACGCCGCCTTGCGCCCCCTCCTCGGGTCGCGGTTGATCGCGTTGTACTGGCCTCCCCTGAGAAGCCCGACGACCGGCGTGAGCTCGCACATGAAGAGCACCGCCCTGCCCTCGAACTTCCTCGTCACCTTCGCGAGCGGCCCGAGGTTGAACAGTTGTAGCTATCTAATGCGCCAAGTCTCTCTGTTGCCGCGAGGCTGTCCGCCTGCGCCGGGAGGGCAATCGCCATGGCGATTGCCGAGCAAGCATCCCCTCTCGAGCGCGACGAATTGCGTTGCATGGCCTCAGTACCCGATCGACTTCAGGAACGCCCGGTTCCTGCGGATCGCCGCCGCGCCGTCCCGGCGAGCGTCCTCCGACTCCTCCTCGGCCACCACCCATCCGTCGAAGCCGGCTGACGTGAGGAGCTCGAGGATGCTCCCGAAGTCGCAGATGCCCTCACCAAGCGCCGCCCACGTCCCCTCCGCTGTCACGTCCTTGAGGTGCAGGTGGGAGATGCGGCCGATGTATGTCCTGAGGCATGCCAAGGCATCCTGGCCTCCCCGGATGATGTGGCCGGTGTCAGGCCCGAAGCTCAGCCACCGGGCGTCGAGGCGGTCCATCAGGTAGGCGTACTCCTCGGCAGTCTCCAGAAACGAGCCGAAATGCGAGTGGGGGTGGACGTTCACCGAGACCCCGGCTTCCACCCCGAGGCGCCCGACCTCGTGATAGAAGCCGATCGCCCGATCCAGATCGTCTTTCGAGCGCTTCGCCAAGGAACTGGCTGCCCCTCCAAGGCCCAGCCTCGGCTGCGGGAAGTGACGGACGAACTCGATGGCCTTCCGCGCCCCCGCGAGGTCCTCCTCCCGCCTCGCGCGGTCGGTGAACCCTGTTGTCGCATATGCAAAGGCTGCAAGCTCTAGTCCTCGGCTGGCCAGCTCATCTGCGAACGCCTGCGGCCTGTCGGAGAACTCGCCGATCATCGTGTTCGTGATTTCAATCCCGGCGTACCCGGCCCCGGCCACCTGGTCCAGGATATCCGTCACTTTCCCCTTCCAGGCCGGGCCGAGCATCTCCCATGTGTATGTCTGGCAGCCCACGCGGATGGCGCTCATGTCGTCTCCTCCCCCGCGATGTCGAGATCGGCGAGCAGCTTGCGGACGAAGCGGAGGCTGGGCTCCAGCTCCTCCCAGGCCCCCGGCCAGAAGCACAGGTCAACCGCCCACCACGGGCCGCGATAGCCCGCGCTGACCATCGCACGGACCAGCGCCTCGATGTCCAGCACGCCTTTGCCGAACGGGGCGTGGGTGCTCGTCATCCCGTCATGGAGGGTGTTGTCAGAGTCGATCACATGGACGAACCCGATGTGCCCCTCGAGCTTTCGCGCCAGCTCCGCAGCGCCGCCGCCCAGCGTCTCCCGGGGAGGCTGCTGCCGGGCTCCGACAGCAGCGCACATGTTGGCGTGGCAGAAGTCGAAGAGCACTTTGAAATTAGGGTGAGCGACCTCGGCGACGAGCCCCACGATCTCGCCCGGCCTGTTGAACATGAATCCCGGCTCGAACTCCCAGGCGACGACCACGCCCCGCCGCCCGGCGATCTCAGCGCAGCCGCGGAAGGCTTCCACTGCGCGTCTCCAGGCCTCGCCGCGGGAGACACCGGGCGGCTCGGGCGGCTCTGCAAGCGTGTCGACGCGGATCACGGGAATCCGGCAGTCGGCGCAGAACTCCACGCTCTTCTCGAAGAGGGCCTGCCCCGCAGAACGAACGGCGGGGTCCGGGCTGTAGAAGGGACTGGGGCCCAGGTCAGCACCGTAGGAAGAGATCTCGAGGCCGTGGTTCCCGACGAGCCTCATGAGGCTCTTGCGGCTCGCTGCATCGGGCCAGTCCTCAAGCGCGCCGTACCCACGGACCGCCGGTAGCTCCAGGCCGTCGTAGCCCAGCTCGCCGAGGCGGGCAACGACCTTCTCGAAAGGGATCGGACTGGCGGCACAGGCGCCCATGACGAAGGCCGAGGTCCCGATGGAAACCTTTGCTGCCACGACCGCTCCCTTTTCCCCGCTCCCGAGCGTGACCTGTCACGCTCGTCCACAACGCGGGGACCACTGTAAGCCCGCCCTGTGGCGCGGTCAAGAGCGAGAGATCCGCACGCTGACCCGGTCGTCAGCGCCCGCCGGCGGCGGAGCACAACCCTGGGCACGTCCCGTCACTTCTTCCACCCCATGCATTTTCAGCACCACGTTGACGAAGATCCCGGCCCGTGCTATTTTTCATTGATCTTATGATCAGCGAAAGGAGCAGACATGTCCCCGCGCAGCCAGAAACTGAACGACCAGATGCGCAGCCAGACGCTCGCGAAAATCGACAGTGCCGCCCTGGCGGTGTTCGCTGCCTACGGTTACCACGGAGCCACCATGCGGCGCATCGCCCGGGTGGCGGGCCTGAGCTACGGCCTTGTCTATCACTATTACCCGTCCAAGGCGAAAGTGTTCCGCCGGCTGGTGGATTTCGCATTGGGCGGTTCGCTGGAGGCGATGCAGCAATTCATGCACGCCCCCGGCTCCGCCTGGGAGCGGGTGACGGCGTATGCCGCGATGGTCGTCTCCTCGCTGTTCGCCGGCGAGACATCGTATTATTTCGTCATCATCCTCCAGGCAATGACCCAGGGCCGGGCGATTGCGGGACTGCCCGCCCACATCGCCAGGATGTTCGGGCGGTATTATGAGCTTCTCGTGCCGGTGATCAAGGAGGCGCAAGCCTCCGGGGAGGCAGCGCCCGGCGATCCGGCGGCGCTGGCAGCAGGGTTTTTCTCCATGGTCCAGGGGCTCGCGATGCTCACGTTCCAGCACCAGGGTTTGGAAGAGAGAATCACCCCCGCCCTGCTTGTGAACGCACTGCGAAACCCGGGATACGTACCTCGCAGCCAGAGCACAGGACGGCCGCGCCCGTCCGGGAGGAAAGCATGAAAGGCCAGGCCGAGCTACCTTCGGTCGATGTGGCGGTGATTGGCGCGGGCATGGCCGGCTTGTCGACAGCCGTCCACGCACGCCTCGCCGGCCTGTCGGTGCGGGTGTTCGAGCAGCATTTCCTGCCGGGCGGGCTGTGTACAGCCTGGAAACGAAAAGGCTACACCTTTGACTATTGCTATGAATACTTCGTGGGGAGCGGAAGGCGGCACGGCTACTTTCCCCTCTGGCGGGACCTCGGCGTCATGGAAGACCGGGAGTTCCTGCACATTGATTCATTCGGGCGGTACGTCGGCGCCGGCGGGTTGGAGTTCAATCTCTACACCGATCATCGCCGGCTGCAGGAGCACATGCTCGCCCTCGCGCCCGAGGACGCGCGAAAAATCAAGGCGCTTTGCAGGGCCATCGGACGGCTGCGGCAGTTTGTCATGAGCGAGCCCGCGGTGGCGCGCGACGGATTGTCCTTTCTCATCCGTTCACTGCCCGCGCTGCCCACCCTGCTGCGATGGTCGGGCGTGTTCGTCCGACAATGGTGCGCCGGACTAAGGAACACGTTTCTGCGCGAGGCCATCCCCGCGCTCATCGGCTGGACCGATTTCCCGCTGGTCGGACCCCTGATGGCCTTTGCCTGGATGGACGCGGATTACGCTGCCTACCCGCTGGGCGGGTCCCTTCCCGTGGCGCGGGCGGTTGAGCAACGGGCCGTCTCCCTGGGCGCCGACATCGTCTACCGCGCCGCAGTGAAGCGCGTGATCGTGGAGGACGGACGTGCCGTCGGCGTCGAACTCGAAGACGGACGCGTGCAGTACGCCCGCCACGTGGTGGCTGCCTGCGACGCCCATGCGGTGTTCGAGCGGCTCCTTGGAGGTCGGGTCAAGGATCCCACGTACGAAGAGCTGTTCAAGAACGGGGAGACGAGCATCAGCCTGATACAGGTCAGCCTGGGGGTACGGCCCGATCCAACCTGGGGACTCTCGAGACTGCCCGACAAGCTGCTCCTGCCCCTCGTGCGGCCGATGGTGGTGGACCATCTTGAACGGCCGCGCTTGCGCGTGCGGCATTACAAGCGTGATCCGCACATGGCGCCCCCGGGCAACACGGTCTTCATCGTCCAGATGGCAGGCGATTACGACCGCTGGCACACGCTCCGAGCGGACAAGGATGCGTACAGGGCCGAAAAAGCCCGGGTACTGGCGGAAACCCTCCGCGCCCTCGAGGAGCATTTCCCCGGCATCACGGAGCGCATTGAAGCAAGCGATGTGGCCACGCCCACCACCTGTGAACGCTACACGGGCAACTGGCGCGGCTGCATGCAGGCCTGGGCCATCACACCCGCGCTGTGGAAGAGGAGCACCTCGGGACAGAGGCTGCCGAAAGCATTCCCGGGGGTCGATCGCTTCCATCTCATCGGACAGTGGACGGAACCGGCAAGCGGCACGCCCCCGGCCGTCAAAGACGGGCGCGACGTGGTGCGCGCGATCATCAAAGCCGAGCGACGGACCAGGAACGGCAGACCGCGCGGGACGAGAGAGGAGCCGTCATGGGTGAGAAGCTGATCGACCAGGTCGAAGAGCTGCTGCGCGAGACTTTCGAGGGCGCCCGCCCGGGAGAGGGAACGCAGTACCTCGACCACGACTCGGGCATCATCCCCACGGTGCGCAAGCTGTCGGCCGAGGAGGCGTCGCAGCGCAGGGAAGGCCGGCCCAGCATCGCATCGCACCTCCGTCACATGGAGTTCCACCTCAGGGTCTCGCATGAGTGGATCGCCGGGGACCTGTCCAGGCGGGACTGGAAGGCGAGCTTCCTGCCGCAGCAGGTGACCCCTGCCGAGTGGCAGGCTCTCGTCGAACAGATCCAACAAACCAGGCAGGACTTCCTTCGCGTCCTGCGAGGCCTTCCCGCGGACAGGCTCGTGGCGGAAGGGGCGGGCATGGGCGTGATTGCGCACCTGGTGTACCACCTGGGAGCCATCCGGCAGCTCCTGCGGCCATCCTGAAAGGCAACGCGCAAAGCATATTCACCTGTCACAGCGGGCTCCTGATTTTCCGCGCCGACTTTTCCGTGACGTGGAGGTAAATCATCGTGGTCTTCACGCTCTGGTGGCCGAGGAGGTCCCTGATCGCGCGGATGTCGATACCGTTGCCGAGCAGCGAAGTCGCGAAAGAGTGCCGCAGCGTGTGGCAGGAGGCGTGTTTCTGGATTCCGCTGGCCTGGAACGCCCGCGTGAAGATGGCTTGGACGGTCCGCCTGTTGTAGGGCCGGCCGTTCATCGTCAGGAAGACATACTCCTTCTCCTCGCGCCCCCGCACGAGGGCCTTCAGGTCTTCCGCCAGGGACTCGGCGAAGACCGTGATGCGGTCCTTGTTTTGCTTGGCGTTGACCACCCGGACGCTCAGCGAGGCGAAATCGATGTCCCTGATCCTCAGCCGTACCAGCTCGCCGATACGGATCCCCGAGCCGTAGAGCATGGAGATCATCAGGCGATGCCGGGGATTCCTGATCTTCGACAGCAGGAGCAGGACATCAGACCGCTCGAGGAAGGAGGGCAGCCGGTGCCGCGGGCGGACCCTGTCCATGACGTACGGGCATGGTTTCGCGAGCACCAGCTCGTAGAACAGCCTGATCGCATTCCAGGCGATGCGCCGCGGTTCTTGGGAATCGTAGGTGGCGAGGAACCGGGAGATCCGTTCTCCCGGCGAGAAAGTTGTCTCGGCAGAGAACCGGAGGAAACGGTCGAGGCTGCCGCCGTACGCCCTGAGCGTGTTCGGCGCGTAGCCTCGGTTCTTCATCTCCCGCGCGAACGAGCCGCGGTAGTCGGGCATGCTGAAGGCGCTCCTCTACCCATCCCTACGGGGTCACTTTTCACCTTGCTTGGGGTTACAGAGTGATCATGACCAGCATCGCAATGAAAGCGCTTGTCACGATCGGCAGCGCCGCGTCGATCGGTTTCGGCACCTGGCACTTCTTCGTGCCGCGCGCCTGGAACTGGTATGCCCACATGAATCCGGCAGCCACCGAACTGGTCCTCGCTGTCAGGGCCATCAATGTCTTCTTCTCGCTCTGCCTGGTGCTCATCGGGCTGATGAACATCGCCCTAGCGTTCGGGAAGGAGGCCAGCCGCTACTCGTTGCTGGTCGTACTCGGCGCGACCGTCGTCCTGTGGACCACCCGGGTCGCGCTCCAAGTCGTGTATCCGCAGGGCTCCGCCAGCGCGGTACTCCAGTACGGGATGCTGACGGCCTTCATCGTTGTGCTCGCCTGCCACCTCGTGCCGCTGGTCGCGGAGGCAAGAGCCTTCCTAAGAGATAGCTGACGCCTCCCAAGCCACCCCAGACCCTGTTCGAGCAACCGCACTGCGCGAAGACCTGGCTCATCAGAGCCTTTTACGAAATACGTCCCGTGCTTCCCGATTATGAACTTCATACAATTGTAGTTATGGGACATTGCGTCATCGGGCGTTTGCTGTATAATCTGAAGCAAGAGGAGCTTCCTGTTTTCTTCAGAGGCAGGAGCCGCCAGAAGGTAATACTGTGAAAGGCAGGTCACCATATGATCTCGTCCCTCGATGAGTTCCTCATCGGCATAGTGATCGGCGTTCGGTTCCGCGCGAATTTCTCAATCGAAGATCAGCTCGGGCGTATCGTTGACACAATCTTGTACTCCAAAGGCTCCTTCTTTGGTCCCGACGTTTTCCCGCAGGTCAACAGCGGGGTTGTCGGCAAAGTACTCATCAATGAGCGAACCCAAGACAACCTGAAGATAGACAACTCTAACATCATTCTTGAGGTGTTTCTGGGACCGGGCAATCGCTTCAACCTCTCTGACCTGTCGGTATTACATGACGAGTTTGATAGACAGATCATCAACAAGATCATGCGAACCTTCTCAATAACCCAGATAATGCGAATCGGCTACATCAAGAGGTATCTTTTCAAGCTCGGTGACCTCGCACGAACTTTCGTGGACAAGACCATCGGTCAGACTCTTGGCGGAGTCAATGACATCAACCTCAGCTTCTCCAAGAAACTCGCAGCATCCGAGGCTCTAGTGAAGAAGGATGTCAACGACTACCAGAATGCCATTTTCAACATCATCAAGAAAGCCGATGTCCAAGAGATCTTTATGTCGGTTGACTTCCAACAGATGTATGACCCCTTACTCGAGAGCGCGTCCGACATCGCATTCAAATCATTCATAGACCAAGCCAATGGCTTCAATTCTAGTCGCTATCTTTCCTGGCTCAATAGCAACTACATGGAGAAGTAGTATGAACCCGCGGCAATCGCATGTGAATAAGTCTCCGAGGCAGCGACAGGACTACTGGCGCTACATAGAGAATCTGGACTATGAACCTACTCTCGACGAGAAGCTTCGGTTCCCGCAAACCGGCCAGGCGGGAGAAGAACTTGGTGAACCATCTACCAAACGTCGCCGTCGTATCAGGCTGAGCACAAGGCTCGCCGACCACCTTTCTGAGAATTGGTTAACCTGGCTCTTCACGATAGCTGCTCTCGTCCTTTTCTGGCTGACCACTGAGTCGAGAATCGCAATGGCCAAGATAGAGGCATCCGTCGAGTCCTCGAAGGTCGATCTGGGCACCGTTGTGCAAAGAGTAGACACGGCCGCAACCGCAAACGCGCAGCAGGACATCGCAATTGCCGAGCAGCGAATCAGACTCGATTACATTCAAAGAGAACTTGACAAGAGGAAATAGCCGGACATGTCGAGTCATTCAAGCTGTAGCGTGCACCCAGCCTGAGACAAATACGGCTGGCGCTCTCTTGATGGGCTTCATATGAATGAGTAGAAAGTGCGGCTTTGCTGTACCATATTCGATTCCTCAGTTGATGAGCAATCTGATGGCGCAGCGTCCTATAAATGTAGTTATGGGACATTGCGTCTTTAAGCGTATGCACTATAATCCCAATGTCAGACCTCCCCTAGTTCTGTAAGGAGACTATCGATGTCCGATAGGCTTGTTTTTGTCAGCTGTGGCCAGCAATCTCCTCTGGAAAAGAGCATGGGCGCGCTCGCCAAGGGTGTAGTGGACTCCACGCAGGGCTACAAGGCTTACTTCGCGGAGTACGTACAGAGCCTTGATTCGCTCGCGTCAAGCATCTTCTCTGGCCTTGCGACATGCTGCGGGATGATCGTGTTCCTTCACGAACGGGGACGCGTTATCGGACCCGACGGGCATGAGTCGGGGATCCGCTCGTCCGTCTGGGTCAACCAGGAAATCGCCATTCTTGCCTATCGAAAGCACTTTGAGGCTGCCGAAATCCCAATACTTGCGTTCCAAGATTCTGTCGTAAAACTTGAGGGCGCTATGACATCCCTAATTGTCAATCCCAAGCCAATCGGTACCACAGCCATTGTCGAGGCAGAGATACGATCTTGGCTTACTCGCCTGAGCGACCTGCCCGGACCGGCCGCCGACCGCAGCCGATTTGAGTCAAAGTGGTCCAAGCTTTCGCATGAATCGATTCTGGTGCTGACCGCGCTCCTTGACGAAGGCGCCATCAACGTGAAGGAGGCATCGATCCGCATCTGCCTGACCGAGAAATACGGGATAGATAGAGACCATGCAGGCAAGATCGTCGCAGACTCTAGGTCGGTATTTCAAACAACGGATTTGGTGAAGCTGGTACCGAACATACACTCGGGAGATGAAATGAGCATCAATCCAGTTTGGAGGTGGGAGATTAGTCGTCGAATCCGAAGTCGGAGCGCTACGAAGCAGAACTGAACGATCGATTGACTTCACGAGTAAGGGAAGAGTTGTAACAGACCGTTGCAGTTGACTGCCTGAGCGCATCTCTGATTGAAGCGGCGGCCGCCGCGAATCGCTTGGAGAGCTCCGCAGTTTCAGATTCGTGGTAGCAATTGAACTCCGTGTTGTCGAGAGAATGAAATGGTACAAAGGTGGAGGTAGAGATGATCAAGAATCGCATTACTGAATTGCTGCGCCACTCGACCCTTTGTATTCTTCTATCTATCTTCGCGATGGCCGGATGTCTATCCTGTGCAACTGGCCGTTCAGTTCGTGTAGGAGACACGAGGTACCATGAGGTCATGCGGCCTACCATCGAGAGAAGGCGAGAGGGTGCCCTCGAGAAGAAGTTGATGCAGCTTGCCTCGTCCGGAATCGTTTCCATCGCACCACTCGCAGGCAAGATTACAATTGAGAGCCCTGGTGCCAAGGATCAAGATCTTGCCGCAAAGGCTGCTAAAATCGTCGGCCAGTTGGTCACATACATTCAGTCCATAAAAGTGAAACACAGACTGCACTCCCTTTCAATTGTTGAGCAGGCACATATCGATGAGGTGCTCCGGGCTGCAGAGTTTAATGTTTCTGATATCACCGTTGGCAATACGGGCATGCTTGCACTTCAGGGCATAACGCACCTTCTAATTGAGGACTACGACTACTCTTTCAATCTTGTCTACGCTGACATGGAGACACGGAAGGCATGTTTAGAAGTCAAGTATATTAGGTCTATCAGGCTGATATCCGCTCAGACAGCGGAAGTACTGGAGACGTACTGGGATGCGGAATCGTGGTTGGTGCTGCCTGATCAGAGTCAATTTCGAATACGTTGGGAACAACGCTAACCATTTGTGCTAGCTCCGTATGATTCTATGGCGTAGGTCTATGTTGTAGCTTCTTGATCTTCACTGACGGCCGTCTACCATAAGCGTCTAGGAGGATATCCATGAAAGAGGGAATCATAGCGGTATGCATGGCTCCAAGCGCCACGATTTTCGCCGATAATACCAGACCATCGAGATTCACTGTTGGATACGAAGAAGCAACAACTCGGCGACCTCTCCAAGACTACTTCCGCTGGCATTGCCTACGTGCCACTGCAAAGGGCTCTCGAGATTGCCACGCGAAGGGCAGCCGGATCCACTTAGAACGACGGCTTCCGCTGCTTCTTGAAGCGCTTTGTGGTAGTTTCGCATATCATGAAAAGAACACACCGATGATGAAGCTGATCGTATTTGTCGCCCTTGCCGCGGTGTTTCTCGGAACCGCCGGCAATCTGTGTGCGCAGACTGGCAAGGACGCGCCTTCAGTATGGGATAGTTCTTGGCCAGTTGAACGCAAACTTCACACGATCGTCTCACTCCAGCAGGGACTCACCGTCTCTCTAGCTATTCTAAGCGAAACGAGAATGGGACGATATCTGGACTACATTCCGGACAAAAAAGGCTTCATCCAAACCTACGTGAGTTACATTCCCGCGATTTCTGAAAAATTCCTCAGATTCTCTTTCTCTTTCATGGATGACTACTTTGCAAATCACGAGGACCCCAAGATGAATGAAGCGTTTGCCGCCCTAATCTTGCGCTGGCACGATACAACTCAGTAAGCGCTTCGTGCGTTTGAGAAGTACGGGAGATGGACTCGGAACCCTCTCTTGCTTGACCTCAGTTGGCCGAGGATAGTCCAAATTGCCTCCGCTTGTGTTCTTCTGCGATCTCAAACAAACTTGATTCAGTGCAGAAACCAATGTACGATGTGTTGTGGAGGTCGAACAGATGAAGAAGCTACTCGTGCTCGCTCTTGCGGCGATTCCGCTCCTTCTCACGTCATGCGTTTCTATCGACAGCGAGCTGAGGTCCTGGGTAGGTCATGATTCGCAAGAACTACTCGTTGCATGGGGGCCGCCAACATCTACATTTGACGATGGTAGGGGCGGGCAAGTGTGGACATACGAAATGGCACGCCAGACCATGGGAACGGCTTGGGCTAACCAGCGCGGCCAAGTCTTCTATACCGCACCCCGACAGTACAGCGCAGTTCGGCATTTTTTTATCGATCAGAATGGAAAAGTATATGGATACAGATGGCAGGGATTATAGGCCTACAGATGTGCTACTGGATACGGTAGTGCACGGTGGCTACAGGGTAACTGCTAAGGTTCACCTGGTTGGAGGGGGACATCCCGAGAAGGCAAAGTGGATAGGCGGAGAGTACGTGCTCTGCAGTGATGGAGAGAATACGTACTCGGAAAGAAAGATTGTCCACACCCCCTCGTTTCATATGTACAAACAGGAGGCAATTCGACACACACTCGCAATAGCTGTGCAAGACATCGATGAGGGTCGGCTGTCGCTCTAGATTTGGTTCTCCTTGAGCAGAGCCATAGCAATTCTCTTGAGCCGATCCATAGCTCCTATCCTGCTTTGCGCGGGGCGGCACAAGTGTTCCGATGACTGCCGTGCAATGGTCGGTGGGGCTACTCAGCTCCATCACACAGACGATACGAATGCCAATGCAGCGACACTCAAAGACCGCAACGTCCCATAACAGCACGTATGTACATCGGCACCTCAGAAGGCGCCTCGGGCTCCGCGGCGCTGCAACGCGCCGCTCCGCCACATGGCCCTTCGCCCTGGTTGGGCTCAGGGCCACGTCACATACGTGCGATTCGTTATGAGAAACGCCATGACGGAAAGGTAGCTCAGGGATTTGGGATTAAGAGGTTCATAGTCACTCGCGAGCTGTATGGGAATGGATCGCTTCCGCGGCTCCTCCAGGATTGCCAGCCCGCGCGCGATCAGGGATTGCAAATGGGGTGTAAGTGCAGGCCGGCTGGTATTGGTGTTGGTGGCCGGGCGGTCAAGCCTACGCCCTTTCGAGTAACCTTCCTTCTCGCCTTTGCTCTGCGCGAGCTCTATGTGAGGTGGATCGCGCGCTATTGGGAAGGCGATTGACAAAGCTTGCTCGTCATCCTCATGGCACTTCTCATAACGGCGCGTATGTGCTTCGGCGCCTCAGAAGGCGCCTCGGGCTGCGCGGCGCTGCGGCGCGCCGCTTCGCCACACAGCCCCTCGTCCCTGTTGGCCTCGGGGCTGGTCACATACGCGCGGTACGTTATGAGAAATGCCATGTGGCAAAGACGCAATTGGGGAATCTGGGTTTAAGAGATCCTCCGTGGCTCGAGATCTGGATCGGGGA
>CAYGXO010000014.1:0-13414 GCA_964353885.1 uncultured Spirochaetaceae bacterium | reverse complement strand
ATCCTGCGTGCGATCGGACCGCCAGCGCGTGATCTCCTGGTCGCCCCACTGGCTGTACCCGCCGCCCGCATTCGTGACCATGAGGCAATATCGGCCGTTTCCCAGCAGTTGGGTTTTCGGCGTGCTCGTATGGGGAGTATCGACCCGGCTTGCCGAGGGCGCGACTTCGCCGAAGCCCTCCACCGCCGCCACCCTCTGGCGGGTGGAGATGTGATGTAGCGGCGGTTGGAACGGGATACGTTCATGGAGCAGCGGCTCTATGGCACGCACCCGCGCATCGGCGTGGAATCTGCGTTGGATGGAGTTGTCATGGAGGAGGTTATCCAGGGAAAGGAAGCCCATACCCTGGTGATGGGCCAGATACGCATGCACGATAACGCCGCGCTTGCTCTCCCTGCTCGGCTGCCGGCTGAAGTCGATCGCATCGTAAAACCCGTACTCGTTCAGGAGCCCCAGTGAAGCGAGGCGTTTCAGGTTCTGCACCGCCTGTCTCAGCGCAAGGTTCGCGGCGAGAAGGCTGGCATAAGGAGCGACGACGAGCTCCTCCTCCAGGCCGCGCTTCAACCCCAGCTCCGGCACGCCGAAAGCCTTGTATTGATAGGTCTTGTTGATATCCAGATCCGAGAAAGCTGACTCCGATATCCCCCACGGCACGCGAAGCTTTCTGCCATAGGCGATCTGCGTTGCCACCGCTTCTTTTGCCGCTCTGTCCAGGAGAGAGTTCCCGTATGAGCGCTGGAAAAGCAGAGGCATCAGGTATTCGAACATTGTCCCGGTCCAGCTGAGCAGAACTCGCCGCCGGCCGACTGCGTTGTAGGGTCGGCCCATGGTGAACCAATGCTCGATCGGGACATCCCCCCGAGCAATGGCGACGTAGCTTCCTATCCGCGCCTCGCTCGCCAGGAGATCGTAGAAGGCGCTGTCCAGGCGGTGATCGGAAACGTTGAAGCCGATGGCGAACAGCTTGCGTTTGACGTCATATAAGAAGCGCATGTTGATGGATTCGGAAAGCTCCCGCACGTTCTGGATGAGCCGTTCCGCCAGACCCAACATTTCACCGGCCAGCCATTTCGACGTATCGAAAGCCTGTATGACCCGGTCGAGCCAACCGAGGAGGGGGCGTGCGGCGGAGGAGGGCTCGCCCCGGATGGAGTGGAGGATCGGGATGCAGCCGACGTGTCCCTTGGCAAGGTTGTACAGCGAAGGGGCATGCTTCAGATCCTGGCGGATGGCATGGAGGGCTTCTTTCCCTAGTGGGGCGATTTCTTCTTCCGTCTTTTCATTGATGATCTCGATCCAGGTCAGGTACCGATCGCGAATGCCCAGCCAGGCCGATATCTGGCTCTGCATCTGCCCCGCCCAGTAGGCTGAACCCGCTTCATGCTCGGCCGCTTTGGCCGCTGATTCAGCCAGGACCCTGGCGCTCCCCTCAATCTTGCGCAGCAGGTGAAGCGCTGCGACGATGCCATCCGCCGGGGTTCGACTGGCCAGCGTGAGCTCCTCGAGGGCACCGGCGTCCGGATGGGGAATACCCTCCTGTTCAACCACTTCCTTGAATACCTCTCCCGTGTCCCGCAGACCTTCAAAGAGACTTCTTTCCAGGACAGGCCTCTGAATCAGCTCTTCGAGCCCATGCTCCAGAGACCAGAGAGCACCGAGCAGGTTTCCACTGTCCACGGTGGATACGTAGCGAGGCTCCAGAGGCTTCAGGGTTTGAACGTCGTACCAATTCAGGAGATGACCCTCATAGCGCTCTAATGTGGCGATCGTCCCCATTGAACGCCTCAGTGTTTCTACGATCTGGTCTCCCGTCAAATATCCGAAATCCCCCGCGGACAGCGCGCTCAGCATCCAGAGACCGATATTGGTCGGGCTGGTGCGCATTGCCAGCTGGTCTTGGTGGAAGACCTGGTAGTTGTCGGGCGGAAGCCAGGAGGTCTCATCGGAAACAAAGTCCGAGAAATAGCGCCAGGTTCTTCGCGCAACCTTCCTCAGATAGGTCAGATCCCTCGCGGGAAGTCGGATATGCTGTGGCTTTGCCCGTGGCCGAAGGTTCAAGAGCCATCCGATCAGAGGGGAAAGGAACCATACTCCGAGCCAGGGGCCGGCCAAAATGAAGGTCGCCGGCGCCCAACGGTGCACCGCCCAGCCCACGATCCCGCTCGCTAGGCTTATCAGACCCATGGAGAGAAGGAAACCCGGTAGGTGAGTCAGGGTGCTCCAGCGCTTCACCCTGGCCGATGTCCACTCGAGCAAATGCCTGTGCGAGATGAGCCGGCGATACCACACTCGCAGAATGGCGTTCAAGGCAAGCCAGGTCTGGTGCGGAATCAGGGAGGCTTCAACAACCGTCCGCAGCAGGTCATGGGCCAGCTTCGAGATGGAGAGTCTCTTCAGCCCCTGGCGGGTGGTCGCCGAGGTGAGAGGCTGCGCCAATGTCTGGAAGAGCAACTGCGTGACGACTACCAGGGTAGAGATCCATATCATCCGGGACGAGGTCAGCCAGGAAACAGCAAGCAAAGCCAGGCTTGCCGTGGGGACCAGGCTCCGGCGCAGGTTATCCAGGATTTTCCACCGGTTGAACCAGGAGAGCTGGTTCAGCCCTCGCCGGCCTCCTGGTTGGGGGATGCGGGGCAGCAGCCAATCCGCGATTTGCCAATCTCCCCGGATCCACCGATGCTGCCGCCTGGCGTATGTCAGATAATCCCGCGGGAACTCATCAAGAAGCTCGATATCGCTGGCCAGGCCTGCTCGAACGTGAGCGCCTTCAATAAGGTCATGACTCAGCAGCCGCTCTTCGGGGAACCTTCTGGAAAGCACCCGGCTGAAGGCTCGCACATCATAGATGCCCTTGCCGTGATAGGAGCCCTCGCCGGTGAGATCCTGGTTGACATCGGAAACCACCCTGGAATAGGGGTCTATTCCAACCACGTACGTGAAAAGGCGGCTGAAAGGCGAGGCGCTCGTGCTCGGCAAGGAAGGGCTCACACGGGGTTGAATGATCGTGTACGAGCCGGCGAGTATCCTGCCTTCGCCGTCGAACCGGGGCTGGTTGAGAGGGTGCGCGAGGGTCTCGATCATCCTGCGGGCGGTTCCGGAAGGCAGTTGGGTATCGCTGTCCAACGTGATGATGAACCGGACATGCGCAAGATGCGCCGGGTCGCCGACGGACACGAGCGGACCGGCGTTTGGAGGCCTCGTTCCATCGATCAGCCGGTTGAGCTCTTCCAGTTTCCCTCGTTTGCGCTCCCAGCCGATGTATTTCTGCTCGGATTCACTCCAAATCCTTTCCCTATGGAAAAGGAAGAAACGCTCGCCGCCATACCGTTGATTGAGGGTTTCGAGCCTGGCGATTGCCGTCTGAAGCAGGGATTCGTCCTCCTCACGGCGTGCTTTTTCCGAATCCGTGAAATCCGTGAACAGGCTGAAGAGCAGATTGTCCTCTCTGTTCGCCAGATAGCGGACTTCGAGCTTGTCCACCTCCGCCCCAATCGCCTGCGAATCCATAAGCAGCATGGGCACGACGACCAACGTTCGAAAGGCGTCGGGAATTCCCGAGACCTCGAAATCCATCTTCGCGAGGGTACGGGGCGGGAAGATCCGCATGATGAGGTAATTCATGACCTCGAGGGAGAGTTGGCTTGCGGGGATCAGTGAAAGAAAGGAGATGAGGATCCGGATCTCCAGTGCGTGCTCGCGCAGACCAAGCAGGACGATGAGGGAGATGAAGAGCGCGGAGAAGAGGCTGAGCCCGAGGAAGTACACCGCGGAATGATGGCGGTAGACCCACGTCAGCATACAGAAGAGGGGGGCTTCCCGACAGGCGAGGAGTTGGTCGAGCTCACGCCTGCCCTCGCCGATCAGATAGGTCCCTACATGGATCCGCCGCTCATCCCCGGCGGTCGCCGTCCCCGCGGCTCGCGCAGCCAGGTCGACGGCGCCTCGGGCGACCTTCTCTTCGGCCTGACCGGACCGGCGGGCGACCTCCTCGATTGCGCGACGATACCGATCACGTGTCGTGAAATCCATCTTGGCATAGATGCCGGCTGGATCCATTCGAAGCAACCGTTCCACATGGCTGACAAGCTCAAAGATCTGCCTCCAGTCCAGTAGGGCGAGCTGCCGCAGGCTGGTGAAGGCGTTGCTGATCGAGATCTGATCTTTCGTCTGGCGATCCTGCTCGCGCGAGCTCAGCTCGCTGAGCGGCCGGCGAGAGATGCGCTCCAGCCAGCTCTGGACCGGCGCCAACACTGCCTCTTCGTCGTAGAGGTGATCGATCAGTTGAAAAGCGAAATGGGGGCTCGGGGTGGGCTGGTTTTCCGTAAGCTCCGCCATGATCGAGAACAGGTGATTGGGATCTCGCCGGTTGGCCGTGATGAGCCTGTTCGCCCAGAAATCGGCGATCTCTCGATCTCGCAGCTCCGTGAGGCCTCGAGCCGCGAGATCCTGGATGCCCTCGATCAACGCGATGCGCAGCATCTGGGGGATTGCCCATAGCTCGGCGATCGTCAACGTGCGCACGGATTGGTGGGCCTCGACAAAGGCGACGATATTCTCGCGGTCGAGACGCAAACCGGTGTGCGAGACGAGCTCCTTGGCCAGCCCATAGATGCGCGGCAGTCCTCGGTAGGGCTTGCTTTCCAGCGCGGGCAGTACCTGGTAGAAGCGCCGGGAGAGGTTTTGCTGGACGTCCCGGACGTTGCCCTCGATGATGTACTCGTTGTCGAGGATCCACTCAGCGATGGGGGTCGTGCGCTGTTCCAGAAGAGCTGCCTCGGAGAGATCTGAGCAAACAAGGTGGATCCACTTTCGGGCCTGCCTCAATCGCTCGAGGAGCCTGGTGTCCCGCTGCGGCTCAGGGTCCACCTTGTTCTCCACGGCCAGACGCCGGGCATGCTCCTGGATCTGTGCCGGGGAAAGCGGCACCTCGAGACTCCCCATATCTTCGATCAGGCTCGGTCGCTTCGGATTCAGGACAGAGATCACGGGCGGTATCTCACCGCTTTCTCGTAGTACTGCCACCGGGGACCGCATGAGATCGATAGGCGCCTGGAGGATCAGGACGGTCTCCTCGGTCGCCAGCCAACGCGAATGTTCCGCGAGGAGTCGTCGCTCGACCCCGAGCTTCGACCGCCGCATCCACACCCAACCGAAAAGGGCTCCGAGCAGTGCGGCCGCGAGGATCGAGGGACCCGGCCACGACCAGGGGAAAAGCAGGAAAGCAACTCCGGCAAGCCCGCCGAGAAGGACTGCTGAGAGCGCTGCGGCAAAGGCGCGGCGCCAAATGAAGGGGTCGTGGGTATGGACACGCCCGCCTGCGGTCTTGTGGATCAGTGCGGCGCGGCGGAAGCCCCTCCTTCCCAGCTCCCGGAGGGCTCCCCGAGCCTCATCACGTCTCAAGAAGTACGCTGTGAGAATACCTGCCTTCATTGCGTCGAGTATAGCCTACATTTCCGTCAGTGGTCCCCTATTAGGATGGACGACGATTGATCACTCCATGAGGACTCCAAAAGCAGATCTGATTCTCCCTCCCTAGAACCTTTCTTCGATGAGAGCGGCCAATTGTCCGGCCCGCAATTCCACGCGATCATCTCTTGAGGCCGAGGATACCGAATCCACCCTGATTTCCGCTTTCGCCCAATCCGGCATTGGACCCTCGGCGCCTCGGGTGTAGAAGACAATCACTTTGGGATTTTCGGGATCTTTCCGGAGAAAGGTGCTGACCCGCTCATCGATTCGGCCGGCCCGATATCCGGCTGCCAGCACGATCGCTCCGTACTGCCCGGTTTCCTGTTCCGCCAATTGATTCAGGCCGATGATACGGAAATACCATTCCGGGGTCCCGAGCTCTTCAATCACCTTCGCAGCTAGCTTCCTCTTGAAAGCAGTATCTTCTCCCGCGATAAGCACTCTTCGCATGCCGTTGGGGTTGCCTGCCTCAGAGGGCGCCATATTCGACTTGCAGCCAACCAAGCAAAGCAATCCGACCAGGCCGACCATCGCGATTCTCCGCATAGCGTCGCCTCCTAATTGAAATTGACGATCTCACCAATATCCCCGCGCCGGAGCATAATTTGTATCACTCGCTTGAAATCCGGCGACGTGTACATGGGCTGATCGCGAAGGATCCCCTGGAGTTTCATCTCCACGGCGGCGTCGACAACCGGGGCCTTCTCCGCGACAAACTCGCGAATCCGGTGAAGATAGGGAAGGTTGAATCTCAAGCGTTGCGGGTTGACCAAGCCCGCCTGTATCGCGCCGTGGATCTTTTTCACGCAGCGGCACGGGTTGTCTTCGTTCATCAAGCCGCACCTTTCATTCATGAAGCTGCCGAGCCGATTTCATCCTCCGCCGCGCGGCAGGCCAGTCTCAAGCAGATGCTGGTCGCTTTCGAGGATCGTGGAGACGCCCGCGTATGAGATCATCCCGTGTTTGGCCGCCTCATTGTGATCCCATGAGCGTCCATCGCGTTCACCCTAGTCCCTACACGAACCCGAGCGCCTCCCTGATGCTCATTTTTCTCACCATGCCCATAGGATACAGCGCCGCGAGCACCGGGATAATGGTGCCGGCCGCGAAGCCCATGAGGAGCTGTCGGAGATCCGTGCGCGTGCTCAGCTCCGCCGGGAAAGCGCTCCAGACGCCTTTCATCATCTGGCCTATGGGAATACCGTGGCGCTCGAAGTAGGTGGAAGCTCCCCAGGCCGCGAGCACCGCCAGGAAGCTCGCGCATGCGCCCAAAAGCAGCGCTTCCACGGCGATGATCGCGGAGACGCCGTTGCCCGTGAATGCGATCGCCCTCAGGGTGCCGAAGTCACGGATGCGGTCCTGCACGGAGAGCAGGATGGAGTTCATGATGCCCACGACGGCAACGACGGCGAACAGAACATAGGCGATCACCATGAAGGTGTCCAGGAAGCCCATCATCGCGGCTATGGTTCCCGAGGCGGCATCCCACCGCTCGGGAGAAAGCCCCAATCCGACAGCCCTGGCTTCCACGGCGCGCACGGTCGCCGCAGCGCTGCCCGGCTCAAGGGGTCTGCCGTCGCCGTCCACCGTATAGGCGGCGATCTGGGCCGCCGCGTTCTCGGCTCCCGTGACAAGCCGCATACTCTCAAGATCGATGATGCAGGAAAACTCTTCAGAATATTCTTCCGCGGAGAATACGGCGAGGAGCGGCAGCTCGATCATGCTGAAGCTGCCGAACGCGTCCGAGCAGAGGAAGATCACCGTGTTTCCCGGTGCAACACCTATGGCCGCGGCTGTTCTATCCGAGAGTATCATCCCCCGATCTCCGGGTCCCTCGAAGAAACGACCCGCAGCGATGCGGCCGCGTACGGATCGAAACGCCGGGTTGACGGAGTCCGCCGCATAGGGCATGACTCCCGCGCACAGAACGCCTTCGGACTCGTTTTCCAGGGAGACCGGGCTGTCGCCCGGCGCTTCCTCGGGCTTCCCGCCCTTGGACACCAGACCGGGAGCGTACAGCGACGCAAAGGCGTTCACGCCGGGAGCCGCGGACTCGAGCGCTTGTCGGGCCTCTTCGGCCCCTTGGATGAGACGGTTCAAGGGCATCATCTCGCGGCGTTCCGCGTATCCAGGGGCCATGACCACGACGTGTCCGCCTGCCGTGATGAAATCCTGCGTGATGCGGGACGCGAATCCGGCCAGGAAAGCGCCGGCGAGGGCGACGAAGAATACGCCGAGGAAGACCGCGGCCGCGGACTGCGCGCTCCGGCGTCCGTACTTGATCATATTGCGCGCGGCCATCTTCACGAACAACGCGATTTTGCGCATTAGAAGTACACCTCCACTGACACGGAAACCGACCAGCCGTAGGGGAGAAAATCATACTCGGAGATATTTTCATTCCGCATGGGAATTGCCCCACGAAGTCGAAGGACCGCCCTATCGTCGACCGCCCAGGATCCGGTCGCGGAAGCCGCTCCTGCGGTCTCTTCGATATCCCAGAGCGCGCCGACTCCGCACGCCCATTCGTTCCGCGACCATTCGAAGCCCGCGGCCGCGTGCCATTCGCCTATAGACCCCGGCGATGTGATGAAAGCGTAGGCGGGCAGGACTGCGGCGGGCGCGGAGCTCACGAGCCGCGCCTCGGCCAGAGAAAGGCCGGCGCCGGAGTACAATCCTTCGGCGTAGATGAAGAAATCCCCGATCCGGAAGGAAGCGGTCGCGAGCGCGGACAGGTGCGGATCTGCATCCGCGACGGGGAGTCCACCAGCATCCGGCCGCGGAATGCTGTCGGTTTTCCGCCACGAGGCCTCGAGACCGAGCACCAGCCCGGCCAGGTCCACCGTGCCCCACGCCCCCGCGGACCAGCGCGGCCGATCCCCCGCCGGGTCTGCGCAGTCGCCGACAAGGCCTAGTTCGACGCCTCCGAGATAGAGGTAGGCCTGCGCCGCCACCGTCAGTTCGGCGATATCGATGCCCTCCTGAAAAGGGGGAGGGAACGCCTGCACCGAGAGGGAAAGCGGGAATCCGGTAGCCTTGCCCAGATCCAAGGATGCGAATGCGGCGTCCATTCCGGGGCGCAAAGCGTTCCTGTCGAAGGGATTGCGCGGTGTATCCACGCCGTTCACCGGGTTCCATATGAGACCGCACCCGAATCCGACGATGCGGCGGCCGAGCCCGAAGGCTATAAAATCCCCTATCTTGGCTTCCGCATAGGCGCGGAGGATCTCGAAGGACAGCGCACGGTCTACGGCGTCGATCCTGCAGCGCGCCTCGAAAGACAACCGCGATCTTTCGCCCGCTCCGATCGCAATGCCTGCGGTGGTGAAGGCTGCGTAGTCGCTGAGCGCGGCGTCCGCATCCGGGTAGAACGCGCAGTTGCGCAGCTCGCGATACGCCGCGCTGCCGATCACGCTGCCCGAGATTTCCAGGCCGTTCTCGGATTGGGCCGCGGCTGAAACCGCGGCGGACGCTGCGGCGAGCGCAAGGAGCACGCGGATCGGGGCTTTCATGACGCCACCTTTGCGTTCCCCTGGCTTTCCACGCGGGACACCACTCCGTCCTCGAGGAAGACCCGAGCGTCCAGGAAAGGCAGTACGCGTGGATCGTGCGTGGCAAGAATGAAGGTGGTTTTCAGGTCCTCGTTCATGGTATGCATCAGCTCCACGATCTTCCGGCCTGTTTCCCCGTCAAGATTGGCGGTGGGTTCGTCCGCCAGGACGATTTTCGGGCCGATGACCAGGGCGCGGGCGATCGCCACACGCTGGCGCTGGCCGCCGGACAACTCGTCTGGTTTGTGCCTCGTGTATTCCGACAGCTCTACAAGCTCGAACATCCCGTCCACGCGCCGGGCGCGCTCGCCCTTCGGCACGCCGAGGGCGATGAGGGGCAGCTCCACGTTCTCCCATGCAGTGAGGACCGGGATGAGGTTGAAGGACTGGAAGATGAAGCCGATGGAGGTTCTCCGTATCTCGGTAAGCTCCCGGTCCTTAAGGGAGACGATGTCCAGATCCCCCAGGAGAACCGTACCCTCGTCCGGCCTGTCGATGCAGCCAATGACATTGAGCAGCGTCGTTTTTCCGGACCCCGACGGCCCGACGATCCCGACGATGGCCGCCGCATCCACGCGGAGGTCCACTCCCTTGAGCGCGGGCACGGTCTGTCTGCCCAGCAGGTAGCTCTTCCTCACTCCTTTTATACGTATTGAGCTCATTGGATCCTCCTTACTTCATGAAGCCGGCGGGCGAAAGACGCGCCCTGTCCACTGTTCCGGATTTGATGGATTTGAATCCCACGATCGTCTTGTTGCCGGCCGTCATGGCGTCGATGACCGTCATGACTGATGGACGCATCTTGCCCTCGAAGGAGCGCACATCGGAGAACTCTATACGCTTGGCCTCCTGTCCTGAGAGCACGTGCATGACCATTCGCACGGGAAGGTAGGCGCGGTCCACGTCCACGACCCCGCGCGGGTAGGGGAGGGTCTTCTTGCGGGCTGTAAGCTCCAGGGTCCAGCCGTCGGCGGACGATGAGAGAATGCGCGCATCGTAGTCGTCCGACTTGGTGAAGTTCATCACGTCGTCGTTGGTGAAGCTGGTTCCCATGAAGGAGTCCTTGCCTGACAAGCGGACGGGTCTGGACACGGACGGCGAGCCCATCCACATCGAATCTCCGATCATGAGCACCCGTTTCCCTTTCTCGCGCTCGGGAGAGACGAATTCAACATGCGTGCCCGCATCCAGGGCGTAGAGCACCCTGGCTTCCAGCTTCCGCCCGGATCCGTTCGCCTTCACGTCTTCGAATGAAAGGACCATGGTTCCCTCCGGAAAGTTCATGGCATCATCCATGCGGGAGACGATCTCGGCCGCCGTCTGGGAAAAGGCCGGCGCGCTCAGGATCGCTATCAGGGCCGTGATAGAAACCATCATCGTCGAAGTTCTCATGCATTCCTCCATTCCCGCATCAGTGGGTTGTAAGCGCCTTTACCACATCCACGCGCGCCGCCCGGCGCGCGGGCGTGGTTCCCGCCAAGACCGCGCAGACGATTCCGGCGGCTGCGGATACCGCGAAGTCGACCGCCGCCGGAACGCTCTTGATCTCGAAGAACGGGACCTCCATGGCGGACGACATGGACCGAAGATCGATGGGAAAGGCGTGAAGGGCGAAGCTTGCGGCAGCCCCGATGAGGGTGCCGACGGCGCCGCCCAACACACCGACCGCCGCGGACTCGAAGAGAAACAGACGGAACACCTCGCCGCGGCGCCAGCCGATGGCGCGCAGGGAGCCGATCTCCCGAGTGCGTTGGAATACGCTCACGTACATCGTGTTGGCGATCGTGGATACCGACAGCGCGAAGAGGATGGCGAGGAAGATGTAATAGAAGTAGGTCTCGGTCTGGGAATGCCGCAGGATGCCCTCGGCATAGGTCCGCCAGGACTTGGCGGTGTAGTCCGACTTTTTAGCTGCCGCGGAAATAGCGGGGAGGATGCCTTCCACCGCTCGTGTTTCCCGGCACCTCACGAAGATCTTGTTGATCTGGTCTCCGGTATCAGCCAGGGCTTGAGCGTCCCCCATGCGCACGAAGACGGAGGTCCTGTCCAGGGGGGCGTAGCCAGTGCGGAAAACACCCGAGACCGTGAAATCGCGGATATTGGGGGTTCCATTCGCGGTCCACGTCTGAAGCACGCACCGGGAACCGGGCGCGAAATTGAAAAGCTTGGCGAAAGACTCTCCGATCAGAATGGAGCCCGAATCCGCGAGATCCGAGCCGGCGACGATGGAACGCTCCGCCACGCCGACGGTCCGCTCCGCTTCCGGCTCCACGCCCGCGATTAGAAGGGGGAGCTTCTCTGTGCCGTCGCCCGCAAAGCCGGCGAGGAGCAGTCTTGGGGCAGCTCCGACTACGCCGTTCACGCCCCGGATTTCACTCAGCAGCCCGCGCCAATCCGACATGAGATTCGCCGGTTTGGCGTACGCATCCGCGTCCGCCTTGTCGAATCCAGCGGTTTGAACCTGCACATGAGCGGTCTGGTAGTCAATGATGGAGGAGTAGAGGAGCTCTTCATAAGATCCCCGGTAATACCCCATGAAGAAGGCCAGGATTGCCGTGGTGGCCGCGACGCTCAAGGCGTTCACGAATGTCCTGCGGCGGTGGCGGGCCAGGTTGCGGGTGGCGGCTTTCATGAGTACGCGGATGGGGATAGAGGGGGTTTGAGATTCGGTCACGACACTCCTCCTACCCGCGCAGATCGGAGTGCCGCTATACGCACAGCGGGCTCACCTGCCGCGGGGGAAACCAGATCAGTGGTTCAGTCCCGCGGGCGTTGAGCCCGCTGCCCATCAAGGCCCAGCGCGCGCCAAGCGCGCTTGCTCTGACGAATCAATCATACGGGTACCACACGCCGGGCGCTTTGTCAAGTCAAAACGAACGTCATAACGAAAGAGGAGAGTGATTCCCAGCGAACGGCTGCACGTGGAGCAGGAGATCGGCCAGCTTGAAGTGCTTGACGGCGACCTTGCCGCGTTCGACCTTGTTCGTCTTCGCTCCCCCTATTGGACGAACTTCGAACTTTCTGCTTTGAGCACTCACTCGAGGAGATACCTGCGCTCCTGACTGTTTCATCCTCGTCGGGCTCTTGTCAGGGGTGTCTCAGAAGTGTTACACTTGGAGTTGGAGGTCCGTAATGCCTACCAAGAACCCGCGTATCAACGTTGCTCTGGAGAAGCCGATTTATTCCCTAATCGAGAGAATGGCTCAGGAGAGAGGATTGTCCTTGTCCATGGTGATCCGGGACCTGGTCCGGGAAGCTCTGGAAATACATGAGGACGCTGTCATTGTCCGCGTCGCGGATGAGCGCGTTGCGGCACTGGCCGGTCGCAGGACCTTGACGCACGCCGAGGTCTGGGAATAGCGGTGCCTTACCACCTCCGGTATCACCCTGACGTCAAAGCGAAGGATATTCCCAAACTCAATCGGACCATCCAGAAACGAATCAAGACCGCCATCGAGCAAAGGCTTTTGCTGTCCCCTGAGAAGTACTCAGAGCCGTTGAGAAGAACATTGAAAGGCTACAGAAAGCTGAGGGTTGGGGACTACAGGATTGTTCTGAAAATCGAAAGCATGGACATCCTGATCCTGGGTATTTGTCACCGGAAGGATGTGTACGAAAGAATGGAGTGGCGTAGCCAGTAGTTTTCTCGCACGAGGCGGTGCGATCCTGCAGTTCTTCTCCAACTTCTTCGGCCCATTTCGTCCGCTCCTTGAAATCACGCCAAGACACAACTGGCTCTCCTTGGTGTGAACCTTGGAGAGCCAGTTCGACTCTGTCTTCGCTCCCACGGCCAGACTCGAACCCGCGACCATGTTGCGAACGCGACAGCTCGTCACGCTGATCGAGGACACTGTCTGCTTCTTGCATACGAAAAGCCCAGCTCAGCGACGACGAGGCTCTCACCGTACTGCGTCATCAATGTACGACCTCGCGTTTGTAGCTTTCGCTCTGTGTGGTCGATGTGCATTCGGCGCACATTACGCTGCTTGATGGCGGTGAGCTTTTATACTATTCTTTCAAGGGGGTGAGTGATGTTGAGGGCAATCCAAATCAGAGTCTTCCCCGGGGAGCAGTCGGGCTTTATTGCAGAGTGCATCGATTTGCCTGTTGTCTCGCAGGGAGATACCATCGATGCTGCCCTTGAGAATGTCAGGCAGGCGCTCGAACTGCATCTTGAAGGCGAGGATGCAGAATCGCTCGGCATTTCTACGACCGCGCCACTACTGACGACGCTCCAACTCGCGCCTCTGCATGCCTAACCTCGATTTCCACAGACCCGGAAAAGGCACTTGTCGCAGCCCCCGGAACTCAAAAAAGCCCGTATTTACCTTGTTAAATCGTTCGGCCGTTAGCAATATCGATTACTGAATCTAATATAATTATAGTGCCAATAG
>CAYGXO010000013.1:0-82935 GCA_964353885.1 uncultured Spirochaetaceae bacterium | reverse complement strand
CGGTGTGCAGCCGGGCGGGGTGCTGGTGGCCTGGCAGCAACAGATCGCGGAACGCCTTCCACTGCGCGGCGGTCAGCTCGACACCCGGATCGGGACCGGCAACCTGCTCGGGACCGTGGAAGTCGCTCCCACCCGAGACCGCGAGGTGGCGCTTCGCGGCGAGGTCCGCGAGCCAGCGGCGATCATCTTCAGAATAGGGTGGATAGACCGCCTCGATGCCATCCAGGCCCGCAGCCTCGAGGACCGGCAGGAGTTCCACGAGCGGATCGCGTCCGAGGGGACCCGACAGGGGATGCGCGATGAATGCCTTACCCCCAGCAGCGTGCACCAGGCCGATGGCATCGGCCGTGTCAATGGGCGCGGCCCCTGCGCGTCCGGCCCGCGAGCCCATCCTCTTCATGGAATCGACGAGTCCCGGCAGGCCGGGGTCGACCTTCGTCCGGTTCGCCGAGAGAGCGGCACGCAGGCCTCCGTGGTGCGGGTCGACGCCGTAGCCGAGCAGGTGAACCTCCCGCCGGCCCGAAACCGTGGTGATCTCCACGCCATCGATGCAGGCCACGCCGGTGCCGGCGAGCGATTCGCGAAAACGCGCGCAGCCCTCCACCGTGTCGTGATCGGTGAGCGACGCGAAGGACACCCGCGCTTCCACGAGTGCCGCGGCGAGCCTCTCAGGCGGAACCGCGCCGTCGCTGAGGTTCGAATGGCAATGCAGCTCGACGCGCACCCGGCCGTCTTTCATCGGTCTGAAAATGGTATCGTTTTCGCGGGCGCTGTCCAAGGCGGGAGCCGATGGAGTATCGCCGGTCAACGCCGGGGGGAATACTTGAATTCCGCGGTCGGGTATGGAAAACTCCGCCTCGTTGCCGGGCTTACTCGGCGCTGGACGCCGGTTGCCAGGCGGGAGGTGCGCCCATGCTCCACGAACCGGCTGCAAAAGTCGGCAAGGACCCGGCCTTCGCCTACAAGCGGCGGCTGGGCGTCATCATGTTCGTCATCTACGGGGCGATCTACGCGGGGTTCGTGGTCGTCAACCTCGTGCAGCCGCAGCACATGGGCGACATCCTGTTCGCCGGGCTCGACATCGCGGTGGTGTACGGGTTCGGGCTGATCGTGCTGGCCCTCGTGCTGGCCCTGGTCTACAACCGCGCGTGCGGGAGGAAGGAAGCCGAGCTGTTGGGCGGGAAGGGAGGGGCGCGCTCATGAGCATCCTTTCCGTCGGCCTGTTCATCTTCTTCGTGGCCCTGGTGCTCGCCCTCTCCTTCTACTTCGCGAGCCGGGCCAAGTCCGCCAGCGGGTACTACGCGGCAGGCAGCCGCATCCACTGGGGCGTGAACGGCGTCGCCTTTGCCGGCGACTATTTGTCCGCCGCCTCGTTCCTCGGCATCTGCGGCATGATCGCCACGGCCGGCTATGACGGCTTCCTCTACTCGATCGGGTACCTCGCCGGGTGGATCGTCGCCCTGTTTGTGGTGGCCGAGCCGATGAAGCGCCTCGGGAAGTACACCTTCACAGACGCCCTCGACGCGAAGTTCAACCACAGGGGCATCAAGCTCACCGCGGCGATCAGCACCCTGGTCGTCTCGCTCTGCTACCTCATCCCGCAGATGGTGGGAGCCGGCGTCCTGGTCACGCCGCTCTTGGGCCTTCCGCACGCCGCCGGCGTTGTGATGGTGGGCGCGATCGTCATCACAATCGTTGCCACGGCGGGGATGACCTCGACCACGTACGTGCAGTTCATCAAGGGCGCGCTGCTCATCGTGTTCTCGACGGTCCTCGTGGTGGCTGTCTGCATCCGAGGGCTCACCCCGACGCCCGACCAGGGCGGGAGGGTCCCCTTCCGGCAGTACCGCACCCTGGCGGCGAGCGTGAAGGACGGCGCCATCACGGTGAGCGAGCCGGGCTGGCAGGTGGCCGGCGTGAAGGAAGCGAAGAAGATGAGCTTCGCCCGGCTCGTGCGGGACGGGGCCTCGACGTGGTGGAAGGTGGCCGGCGACCCCGCGAGCGGCTCGGTCCAGCTCCTTGAAACCCAGTCCGTCGTCGCACAGCACGGGGGCGTCCAGCTCGTGAACGGCGCCCCTGCCTCGCGGGAGAACGTCCTCGCACCGGTCGGCAACATGGAGGTGATCTCCGGGAAGACGGGTGCAGAGGCCAGGACCGGGCCCATCGGCCCGTTCAAGCTGCTTTCGCTGATCGGCGACAGGCAGAGCAAGGTGCGGCAGTGGAAGGAGATCAAGTTCGTCGACGGGGCCGACAAGGTGACCGTGTACTACCCCGTTCTGACCGACGGGAACAGGATCCTCAGGCCGGGCCTCCAGTTCAAGGTCGAGGGAACGCCTCTCGAGCGCATCGACTTCGCCTCGCTGATGATCGCCCTGTTCCTCGGCACGGCGGCGCTCCCGCACATCCTCATCCGCTACTACACGGTGCCGAGCCCCGCGGCCGCGCGCAAGTCGACGATCGTCGCGATCGCGGCCATCGGCTTCTTCTACGTGCTCACGCTCTTCATGGGTCTCGGAGCCATGACGAGCGGGGTGATCAATCTGACCGACAACAATATGTCGGCGCCTCTGCTCGCGCGCTCCTTCGGCACGTTCCTGTTCTCAATGATCTCCGCGATCGCCTTCGCCACGGTCCTGGGCACCGTGAGCGGCCTCATCATCGCCGCATCAGGGGCGGTTGCGCACGACATCATGGACAAGTTCGCGGGAGTGATCAAGAGCGACAAGCAGAAGGTCTTTGCGGGAAAGATCGTCGCCTTCGCCGTGGGCTTCGTCGCCATCGTGCTGGGCATCGTCTTCAAGGGCGTGAACGTCACATTCCTCGTGGGGCTTGCCTTCGCCGTGGCCGCCTCGGCGAACCTGCCCGCGATCGTGATGATGCTGTTCTGGAAGAAGACCACGGGGCGCGGCGTCACGGCCTCGATCATCGTGGGGGTCGCATCGTCGATCGGGTTGATCCTGCTGTCGCCCACGATGTACGAGCTCTATGGCCTGGACCCCCTGTCGGCGCCGATCCCGCTGAAGAACCCAGGGATCGTCTCGATCCCGCTCAGCTTCCTCGCGATCATCGTCGTGTCGCTTCTCACGCAGAAGAGCGGAAAGGCGAACCAGGCCGCCGACGGATGAGACGGGTCAGGAGGATCAGCGCGAGCGCGCCGCCATACAGCGCGACGGGGATGAACAGGACCTCGTAGAGCCTTCCGAACCCCCGCTGGGCATACATCACCCCGACCCCTGCCGCGTAGGCGGCGAAGACGAGCGCCCGGCCCCACCACGGCAGGCGGAACCCGAACTGCTGCGTGAAGACGGTCATGAAGAGGAAGCCGGCCGCGAACATGGGCCACGAGGCGTAGCCGTTCTGCAGCGCGATGACCGGGCCGTGGATCCCGACAATGAGCTCCAGCGCCGTCACCCACGCGATCGCGAAATGGAGCTTCGTGTTCGCGAAGCTGAGCTGGGTGAGCAGGAGGAACATGTAGAAGAACCCCCAGAGCAGGCCGATCGAACCCTCCATCGGATGAAACCAGAACGTGTAGACGAGGGCCCACGAGATGTACAGTCCGTGCCACCTGTTCACGAACGCGAGACCCCGTTCGCCGAAAGGCACCTTCAGGCCAAGGATGAGGCCTCGCCTTGGGTTCAGCATGACCAGCATGAGCACGAGCATGATGATGACCGAGTACTGGCTTGTCCAGATCGGAACGTCCTGAGCCAAGCCGTCGTACCAGATGTGGGTCTGCAGGATGTGCAGCAGGATGAACAGCAGGTTCACCAGGAGGAAGGCAATGGTGATGCGGGAGAGCCTTTTCGGGTGCGGCCCTTCCCTCATCGAGAGGAACACGAGGGTCCACACGGAGAGCTGGTGGAGCGCGTACAGCCCCCATGAGGTGAGCCGGGACCAGAAGGTCGCGGCGGGCAGCTTCCAGAAGTACCACGCCGGTCCCTGATCGGGAAGGTGGGGGACGCGCGCCAGGAGCGGCCCGAGTGCGGCGATCAGCCCGGTCAGCGCGGCGCTCGCGATGAGGGCGATGATGAATGACCTCTTCAGCGAAAGGCTCTCGTCCGTCGTCTGCATCGGTGCTCCCTCCTCGAATCGACAGGGGGATCGGTTGCCCTGAATATACTTCGGAGGCCTTCCCCTCGTCGAGGAAAATGCGTACCTTGTCCCCCGAGGCCCATCCCCGACATGCACGACTACCACATGCACAGCGCCTGGTGCCGACACGCGAGCGGCCGGCTGGAAGAGTATGCCCGATCGGCCATCGCGCAGGGCATCGATGAGATCTGCTTCACGCCTCACATCCCCCTGCCGGGCTTCCGCCCCGGGCTCTTCAACGACAGGATACGGATGGACCTCGAGGAGTTCGACGGCTACGAGGAAGAGCTTGCGCGCACGCGCGCACTGTTTCCCGGCCTTTCCATCCTGAGCGGAATCGAGGCGGACTATATCGGGGGCAGGGAGGAGTTTCTCGAGGGTTTCCTCTCGGCGCACTCCTTCGACCTCGTGCTGATGTCCGTGCATTTCGTCGGCGGCTGGCCCGAGGATGCCTGGGTGTTCGATCTCCCGCGCGATCGCTCCCTCAAGCGGATCTACGCAGATTATTTTCGCTCGATGCGCCAGGGGATCGCGACAGGCCTCTTCGACTGCGTCGCCCACCTCGACCTGATCAAGCAGCCCGGGGCGCCGGTGCTCGCGACCAACAGGGACGACGTCGAGGGGATCCTTTCGTTGTGCCGCGAGCGGGGGATGAGCATCGAGGTCAATACGTCGGGCACCCGCAAGCAGATCGCCGAGACCTACCCCTGCCCGGACATCGTGAGGATGGCGCTCGAACGGGAGGCCTCATTCACTCTGGGCTCGGACGCGCACGCGCCCGGGCAGATTGCGGTCGGCTTCGACGGCCTCGTCGAAGGGTTCGGACTCGGTCTGGAGTCGCGCCTGACCCGTTATCGACGGCGCGAGGCGATCTCGGCGGGCAGCGCCGCGACTCCCGCGGCGCCGGCCGTCAGGTCTTCTGCAGCACGAAGCTGAAGTAGCGGGCAATCCCGGTCCGGAACTGTTCGAAGATCACGGACCCCCGCTCCCCCACGAGCTCGTGGAAATACCTCAGCATGATCCCCCGCAGCGCTGTTCTCATCAGGTGCAGGCGCCGCCCCTCGCCGCTCTCGAGGGAGGCGAGGACGTTCCCCGTGATCTCGGTCTCCCGCACGAGGTCGAGCCGGGAACGGAGGAGATCGGCACGGAGCGCGGAGATCTCGTCGGCGAGGCGGAAATCCGCGAATAGGAAGCTGCCGCCGGCGCGCAGCACCCGCCGGACCTCGGAGAGGAACGCGGGCACGGACCCGTAGCAGTGCGAGGACTCCACGTTGACCACCGCGTCGAAGGACCCGTCCGCGAACGGCAGCCTCTCCGCGTCCGCGCACTCGAACGAGAGGCCTTTGACGGAATGTGACTGCCGGCAGAAAAGCACGGCCTTCCGCGAGAAGTCAACGCCCGTCATGGTCCGCGGCCGCAGATAGCGCGCGATGAAGGAGCTGCCGCCCCCTCGTCCGCACCCCACCTCCAGCGCGTCGCGTCCCTCGAGGGGAACTGCTCCCGCGACGTGGTTGTACAGCGCGATCGAGGAGCGGTCGGGCTCGTCCGCATTCTCGAGGGGGGGCGGATCGTCGGCGGGGCCCGCCGGCACGTAGCCGTAGTTCATGAAGGTCCACTCCCGCGTGCGATACCGGTTTGCGAGAAACTGGTAGATCCTGTAGGCGAGAAGCTTTCGGAGCCTCGGAGATTTCTGGACGGCGTGGGAATACGCTCTATTGAGCACCTTGCTCTCCTCTTTTCATATTTGCCCCCACACTATACTCATTCCGCCTTTTTTTGTCTCGCCGGCGGATGATCCTGATGGAAGGGAGGGGGCCGTTCTGATGGGGGGCAGCGCGCGGCAGTCGCTGCTAAAATACTAGCAATTCCCTCTTGACAAATGGCGCCAAATGTGCTAGAGAATCAGCACTTGGGGTTGCGGAATGAGCCAGCAGCTGCGCCACGGGTTGAGCAAGCGGGAACGCCAGATCATGGACACGATCTACGGCAGGAAAGGGGCAACCGCGGCCGAGGTGCGGGCCTCGCTTCCAGACCCGCCCAGCTACTCAGCGGTGCGGGGGACCCTTCGAATCCTTGAGGCCAAGGGTTTCCTGACTCATCGCTCCCAGGGTCGGAGGTACCTGTACCTCCCCACAATATCCCATCAGCGCGCGCGGCAGACGGCAATACGACACCTTCTCGAGACCTACTTCGACGATTCCGTCGACGCGGTCGTCGCCGCTCTGATCCAGGTGGATGGGAAGAAGCTTTCGAAAAAAGACTACCGAAGGCTCATCGAGATGATTCAGAACGCTGAAAAAGGGGGTGCGCGATGATCCTCGACCGCTTTCTCCACGTGCTCGGCGCTCTGCTGGCGGTGAATCTGTCCAAGGGGCTGGCTGTGTTCCTTGCTGCCTGCGCTGTCACGGTCGTCGCACGGCGGCTGAGCGCGGAGGCGCGGCACCTGATCTGGTTCATGGTCATCTGCAGCTTCCTCTTGCTCCCGATGGCCTGGCTCGCGGTGCCGGCCATACAGATCGGGCAGCGCATTCCCGTGGAGCCAGGAAGCGCCCTCAGGATGGCTGCCGCGCCGGCGCTTTCCCGGAGCGAATATATGCGGCTCGTGGACAAGTCCATCGAATATGCCGCTCTGGCCCGCCAAGGTGCTCCAGGGCTCTTCCGCGGTTCGTCGTTTGCCTTCGCGGTCGTTTGGCTCGCAGGGTTTCTCTGGTTCCTTGCTCGCTACCTGATTTCCCAGGGGCGACTGAAAAGACTGACAGCCGGGGCGCAGGAGCTGCGCGGCTTGCAGCCAGCCGTGGATGCTCTTGCGCGAGAGCTGGGGATTGGAGGCAGGGTCAGGCTTTTGCGCAGCGCGAGGTGCGGCGTTCCATTTGCCTTCGGCCTACGGCAGCCGACCATTCTCCTCCCCGCGAACGCCGGAGCCTGGCCGGAGCGCCGCCTGCGCGCAGTGCTCATGCATGAGCTGGCTCACATTCGGCGCAGGGACGTGCTCATGCAGCTTATCGCGTATACCATTTGCGCCTTGTTCTGGGTGATTCCTATCCTCTGGATCGCCTACGACTTCCTCGCGCGGGAAGCGGAAAAGAGCTGCGATCGCTCTGTGATCAACGTGGGAATCCCGGGAACGAAATATGCGAGGGACATCGTCGAGCTGGCGCGCGGCTGTCCTCGCGGGCATGTTCTCTTGGCTGGTCTACCCATCATAATGAGGAGGAAGAATATGTTGAAGGAACGCATCGAAAACATTCTCAGGTCGATGCCCGAACGCGTTTCGTTCAGGATGCGGGACGCAGCCAGGGTCCTCGCGGTCTGCCTGTGCTGCATGCTGCCGCTCCTCGCGGTTACCTGCGCAACGTCGCGGGCAGCCGCAAAACCGGACGATTCCTTCTACGGAACATGGGTCAACAAGGAATACGAAGGGAGAACCGACCTTGCTGCGAAATTCGTCTCAGACACGGCCGGAAAAGGATTGATGTATGACCATCTGAGCGATTCCCAGCCCAGTGAAGAAGTAGAATATGCAATCACAGAGGCCTGGACCGACGCGGGTGGGAACCACTGGTACAAGACTCGTTGGACGAACAGGAGCTACCCCGCGACCGCTCAGACACCAGCGTACAAGGGGTTCTCCCTGGTCAGGATCAACCCCTCCGGAACCGTGTACGAAGAAGTCTGGTCGATGGCACAATACCCCACGGAGTTGAGCCCCATCGGAGGCACATACGGCATTTGGCATCGGCAAGAGTAGGAGACTCGCCGCGCCTTGATCGCCGCGCCGTCCGCCCGTACTATCGCGAGGTGGACCTCGCCCGCTCGAACCTGCCCCTCGCGCCGTTTCTGCCCCGAATCTCGGCCCTCCTACAGGAGCAGCGCGCGCTCGTCCTGACGGCGGAGCCGGGCGCTGGCAAGTCGACCCTCGTGCCCCCGTATCTGTTGGACGCTCCGTGGCTCGCGGGTCGGCGGATCGTGATGCTCGAGCCGCGGCGCTTAGCGGCAGCGGCCGTCGCGACTCGCATCGCCGAGCTCCTCGGCGAGCCCGTCGGCCGGCGCGCTGGCTACCGGGTGCGCGGCGCGGCTCGGATCGGCCGCGAGACGCGCATCGAAGTGGTCACCGAAGCGCTGCTGACGCGCGCCATCCAGGAAGACCCGCTCCTTGGCGGCGTGGGGCTCGTCATCTTCGACGAGTTCCACGAGCGTTCCCTCCACGTCGACCTCGCGCTCGCCCTCGCATTGGAGGTGCGCAGGGCGCGGCCCGATCTCGCGCTGCTCGTCATGTCCGCGACCGTCGAGACGGAGCCAGTTGCGTGGATGCTGGGCGGCGCTGACCCCGCCCCAGTCCTGCGCTGCCCCGGCAGGATGTTCCCCGTGCAGACCCGCTACCTGCCGATCGGCCGAGGCGCCCGCGGAGGCGCTCACGGGTGGGAAGGGGGCTTTGCCGATGGCCTTGTCCGGCTGGTCGACGATACGGAAGGCGACATCCTCGCCTTCCTTCCCGGGGCAGGTGAGATCCGCCGGGTGGGCGCGCAGCTCGAGGCTGCGCTCGACGGGCGCGCCGAGGTCCTTCCCCTTCACGGGGCGATGAGCCTGGAGGATCAGCAGAGAGTCATTCGCCCGCGGGAGGCCGCTGGTTCGGCTCGCGCTGCGGGCGCTCCAGCAGCCGAGGGCGGCACTCGCCGCCGGGTGATCCTCGCTACCTCGATCGCGGAGACCAGCCTCACTGTGCCGGGCGTCCGCACGGTCGCGGACTCGGGCTGGTCCCGCCTGGCCCGTTTCCACGCTCCCACGGGGCTGGACAGGCTCGCCACCGAGCGCGCGAGCGAGTCGTCAGCGGACCAGAGGCGGGGGAGGGCGGGCCGGCTGGGGCCGGGCGCCTGCGTACGTTTCTGGGGAGAGTCCGAGAGGCTCGTCGCCCGGCCCGACCCCGAGATCCTCCGTTCAGATCTCTCGGGCCTCGTGCTGGAATGCGTCCTGTGGGGCGCGCGCGAGCCCGGGGCGCTGCGGTGGCTCGACCCACCCCCTGCCTCGGCGTGGAACCAGGCCACTGAGACCCTCCTCATGCTCGGCCTCGCGGGAGAGGCCGGCCCCACGAACCTCGGGCGGCGTGTGGCAGCCCTCGGGTTGCCGCCGCGCCTCGGCGTGCTCGCCCTGGAAGGCGCTGCCCGGGGAGAGGCGGCGCTCGCCGCCGCCTGCGCAGCGATTCTCGCCGAGAGAGACGGCTCGGGAATTCCCGGCGACCCCGATTTCCGCCTTCGCCTCGAGATGCTGCGGACGGGCATCCGGGGAAGGGAACCCTGGCGCAGCGCGGTCATGCGGGAGACAGAACGGATTCTCCGCCGCACAGGGCAGGCGCCAGCGGGCACTTGGACACCCGCCGGGGAGGAAGCGGTTGGGGATCTCCTCGCGCATGCCTTTCCTGACAGGATCGCCCGCCGGGAGCCGGATGGCTCCTGGCGCTTCGTCACGGGCCGGGTCGCGCGGTTTCCCGGGTCGGGCCCCGGCGCGGGAGCGGCAGTGCCTGTCGCAAGCCGCGCCTCCTCGGAGTGGATCACCGCGCCGGAAACTGACGCGGGAGAGACCATCGGCACGATCCGGCTCGCCGCTCCCGTGGACAGGGCGGAAGCGGAGCGCGTGCTCTCTCCCGTGATCGAGGAGACGGTAGAGGTGCGCTGGGAGGGCATGACGGCAAAAGGGGTTCTCTCGCGGCGCGCGGGACGGCTGCTGCTCACCGAGCGCCCCGTGCCGCCTCCCGCCGAACCGGCGATCGCGTCCTTCCGCGAGCGGCTCGCCCGACAGAGCATCGGCATCCTGCCGTGGGACCCTGCCTCCCGCGCGCTGCTGGACAGGCTGAGGTTTCTCGCCTCGCGCCTGCCCGAGCGCGGCCTGGGCGATTTGTCCGACGCCGGACTCATCGACAGGTCAGCGAGTTGGCTCGGGCCGGTGCTGCACCTTGCCGGAGGGCCCGTGCTCACTACGGGCCGTCTCCTTGCCGCGCTGCACGGCCTGCTGAATGGCGCCCGGCCCCGGATGCCGCGCGGGGAGCTCGATGCTGCGGTCCCCCGCGAGTTCATCCTCCCGACGGGAGCGGCCAGGCGCATCGACTACTCGGGCGGATCGCCGGTAGTCGAAGCGCGGATCCAGGAGGTCTTCGGGCTCTCAGACAGCCCGCGCGTGTGCGGGGTCCCGCTTGCCTTTCGCCTCCTGTCGCCGGCCGGCAGGCCCATCCAGGTCACGGCTGATCTCGCGGGCTTCTGGAAGGGCAGCTACGCCGAGGTGAGAAAGGAGATGCGGGGCCGCTACCCGAAGCACGACTGGCCCGAGGATCCGGCACGAGCGCGGCCGACCTCGGGAACGCGCCCGGGTCGGCGCCGCTGACAGCGCCGGCGGACACGCCGCCGGCGTGTTCTGCCGGTTCGCCTTGACCCCGCGAATCTGGGGACGGTATCATGTTATTTGAGATTGAAAAAAGGAGGCGACGCGATGGCCGACATCACCCACAAGGGGAACAGGGTTCACACGAAGGGCTCGCTGCCGGCGGTCGGCTCCCGCCTGCCGGATTTCCTCCTCACTCGGGCGGACCTCTCCGACGCGCGGCTCGCCGATTTCAAGGGAAAGCGCAAGATCCTCAACATCGTGCCCAGCCTCGACACGGGCACCTGCGCCGCGTCCGCCCGGCGGTTCAACCGGGAGGCAGCCCAGCTGCCGAACGTCGTCATCCTCACGATCAGCAATGATCTCCCCTTTGCGCAGAAGCGCTTCTGCGAGGCGGAGGGGATCGAGAGGGTCATCGCCCTCTCCCAGCTCCGAAACCGGGATTTCAGCGCTGCCTACGGGGTCGAGATGACCGACGGCCCGCTCGCGGGGCTTCTGTCCCGCGCCGTTCTCGTCGTGGATGAGAACGACAGGGTTCTCGACGCCCAGCAGGTCCCCGAGATCACGCAGGAGCCGGATTACGCGAGGGCGATCGCGGCGGTGAAGGCCTGACGGCCAAGCCATGACCTCCATCCAGATCACGCGATTCGGAGGGCCCGAGGTCCTCCGCCCGGTGGACTTGCCTCCACCGCCGATCACACCGGATGGTGTGCGGATCGCGGTGAAGGCCGCGGGCGTCTCCTTTGCGGACGTTCAGATGCGCATGGGCCTGTACCCCGAGGCGCCCCGGCCGCCCTTTGTGCCCGGCTACGAGGTGGCGGGGGTCGTCACGGAGGTTGGGCCGCGAGTCGGCTCATTCCGTTCGGGGGACAGGGTCATCGGAGTTCCCATATTCGGCGGCTACACCACTGAGATCGTCCTCCCTGAGGCGCAGGTCCGGGCATCCCCCGCTCACCTGGACGACGCAGAGGCCGCGGCCATTCCCGTCAGCTTTCTCACGGCCTGGATGGCGCTCGTGGACATGGCCAGAGTCCGGTCGGGCGACAGCGTTCTCGTGCCCGGAGCTGCCGGCGGAGTAGGGATGGCGGCCGTGCAGATCGCGGTTCGCGCGGGGGGAAGCGTCGTGGGCCTCGTGGGCTCCCCTGCCAAGCGAGAGGCCGTGCTTTCTTTGGGCGCGCGTGAGGTCTTCACGTACGAAGAGTGGGCGGGGCGAGGCGGCACGGGAGGTTCGGGCCCCCGAGGCCGCCGCCGCGCCCGTACGGCCACGGCCATCCGCGAGTTCGACGTGATCGTCGACCCCCGTGGCGGCTCGGCGCTGCGGGACTCCATCAGGCGCCTGGCCGAAGGAGGCAGGGTCGTGAGCTGCGGAGTCTCGGACATCGTGGGCGGCCCCCGCCGGTCGATCATCCGCACCCTCTCAACGCTTCTGCGCACGCCGCTCCTGAACCCCATCGGACTCGGGATGAGGAACCAGGGGGTGTTCGGCATGAACGTGCTCAGGCTCTTCGGCACGGAATCGGGCATGCGCATCGCCGCGCGTGCCATGGATGCAGTCCTCGAGGTCTTCCGGCAGCGGGGGTTCCGCGTGATCATCGGGGGAAAGTGGCCGCTCGCCCAGGCGGGAGACGCCCACGCGTTCCTGCAGAGCCGGAAGAGCGTAGGCAAGGTCGTCCTGGTCTGAGCCGAGACTGGGCCGGGTCGGTCCAATCGGTTCGGGCGGCTCCTACTCCCCCGCCTTCACCCGGGTCCACACTTGGTCGTACAGGGCCGTCGCTTCCCGCACGTCTTCGAGCATCACCATCTTCGCGAGCTGCTCCTCCGTGGGATACACGCGCGGGTCCTCGCGGACTTCCTTGTCGATCAGGGGGAGGCTCGCGTCGTTCGGCGTGGCATAGGCGAGGTAGTTGGAGAGCTGGGCCCCCACATCGGCGGCGAGGATGAAGTTCATGAACTTGTACGCGCCCTCGGGGTTCGGCGCCTTGGCGGGAATCGTCATCGCATCGACCCAGATGATCGTCCCCTCGACCGGGACGGCGAAGTCCGTGGAGTCGTCCAGCCGGGAGATCGCATCGCCGTTGTAGGCCATGCCGATCCACGCGTCTCCGGCAAGCACCTTCCCCACGCTGTCGGGGCTTCCGTAGAAGCCGACCATGCGCTTCGAGCGTGAAGAGCGAAGGAGGTCGCCCGCCGCTTTCAGCTCCTCCGGCGAGCGCGCGTTCGGAGAGGAGCCCTTGTACATCAGGGCGGCGGCCATCAGGTCTCGCATGGAGTCCAGAAGCACGACGGGCCCCGGCTGCCGGGCGGGATCCAGCACCGCTGCCCAGGTCGGCGAGAAATCCGGCAGCTTGTCGGTCCTGAAAACAAGGCCCATGGTCCCCCACTGGTAGGGCACGCTCCATCTGCCCTCGGGATCGTAGGCGGGGGAGAGGAACCGTGGGGCGACGTTCTTGGCGTTGGGCAGCTTCGAATTGTCCAGCGCGCGGAAGGTGCCGCGCGAGGCCATCGTGCGGATGGCGTGGTCGGAGACCACCACCACGTCGTACTGGTCGCCGGCGCTCGCGACCTTGCTCATCATCGTCTCGGTGTTCTCGTAGGTGTCAAGCACGACCTTCAGCCCCGTCTCCTTCTCGAAACGCTCCACGAGAGCGGGGTCGATGTACTCCGACCACATGAACACGGTAACCGTCTTTGCCCGGCCAGAAGGACCCTTCGCGCACGCGGCGAGAAGGAGAAAGGGAACGAGCGCGAGCGCGAGCTTTCTCATGGGTCAATCCTCCTTGGGGCTTCGGGAGAGAAGCTGGAGAAGCAGGACGAGCGCCACCGTGACGATGAACACGATCGTCGACAGCGCGTGGATTTCGGGCGTGATCCCCCGGCGCAGCGACCCGTAGATGTACAGGGGCAGCGTGACCGAGGAGGGCCCGGAGGTGAAGAAGCTGATGACGAAGTCATCCAGCGAGAGGGTGAAGGCGAGCATGGCGCCGGCGACGACGCCGGGGGCGAGCAGGGGGAAGGTCACCTTGCGCAGCGCATGCCACGTGCCGGCGTACAGGTCGCGGGCAGCCTCCTCGACGGACCGGCCGATGGTGGCAAGCCGGCTTCCCACGACGAGGGCCACGAAGCTGATCTGGAACGTGACGTGCGCGACGATCATCGTGCCCATGCCAAGGCGCAGGCCTCCCAGGAGCTGCCGTGCGGCCTCGAAGGCGAGGAGCATGCCCACGGCGAAGACGATATCGGGGGTCACCACGGGGACGTAGACCACCGCGTCGACCATCCGCCGCAGCCACCGCGGCCAGGGGAACCGGTCGAGCCCGATGGCGAGGAGGGTGCCCAGGGCGGTCGACACGGCGGTGGAGACCGCGGCCAGCAGCAGCGTGTTGCCCGCGGCCGCGAGCACCACGTCGTTTCCGGCGAGCTGGGCGTACCACCTGAAGCTCAGGCCCTTCCACGCGCCGCCGAACCGCGCGGCGTTCAGCGACATCGCCGCCACGGCGAGCAGCGGCAGGTAGAGAAAAATGAGCGTCCCGACCGCCGCGACGGTGAGCGCGGGATGAAGCCGGGTTTTCACAGGAAGGTCACCTCGTCGCCCGAGCGGCGCAGGACGAGGAGGCCGACCATCGTGAGGAAGGTGAGCACGAGGCTCACCGCGGCGCCGAAGGGGAAGTCGCGGCTGACGCCGAACTGGTGCTGGATCAGGTTCCCCAGCATCCACGTCTTGCCTCCCCCCAGCAGGTCGGGGATCACGAAGGCGCCCAGAGCGGGAATGAACGTGAGGATGACGGCCGTGACGAGGCCCGGCATCGTCTGCGGGAAGATGGCATGAAAGAACACGCGCGTGGAGCCCGCGTACAGGTCCCTGCTCGCCTCCACAAGGGCCCAGTCCAATTTCTCGACGTTCGTGTACAGGGGCAGCACGGCAAAGGGGAGGGAGTTGGAGACCATGCCGACGTACAGGGCGAAAGTCGATGGGAACAGGGCCGCGGAGGGCTCGATCAGGCGCAGCGCCTGCGCGATTCGAGCCGGCAGCATCTGGTTTCCCAGCAGGAGCATCCAGGCGTAGGTGCGGATCACGAGGTTCGTGCAGAAGGGGATGATGATGAGGGCGAGCCACAGGTAGCGCCGGCCGGGCGACCGGCGGGCGATGAAGAAGGCGAGGGGGTAGGCGAGGGCAATGCTCGCGAGGGTCGTGACCGCGGACACCAGGAGCGTGTTGCCGAGGATCGCGAGGTACGCCCGGGTCCAGCCGTAGGCATCGAAGCCCGCCAGGCGCGCGAAGTTGCCCAGCGTGAACGTCCACTCGATGTCGCCCGCGGCCCCGCGCGTGGCGGCCGACCATGCCACCATGGCTCCAAGGGGGGCGACGAGGAGGACGAGAATCCAGAGGAGGGGGACCGCGAGAAGGGCCAGGCCTCGCGCCGTGAGCTTCCTGGTGGTGGCGAGCTCCCCGTACCAGACGAGGAGCCTATTCACCAAGCGCCTCCAGGTGCCGGGAGGGCAGCTCCAGCCACACCTGCTGGCCGGGCTTCAGGGATGCGCCGGGCGAGCTTCGCAGGTGCAGGCTCCCGGGCTGGACGAACACGTCGAGGTGATCGCCCCGGTAGATGACCTCCGAGACGATCGCGCGCACCCCGTTCGACTCGGGCTTCGCCGCGCGCACGAGGATGCGCTCGGGCCGGATGCACAGCGCGCCGCGCTCCCAGGAGGGGTGGGCCCGGGGGGCGAGGGTTCCCATGTCGGTGTGCACGGAGCCGTTGTTCCGCCAGGCGGGGATCATGTTGGTGGTGCCGAGGAACTCGGCCACAAACCTGTTCACGGGCCTGTCGTACACCTCGGAGGGGGGACCGGACTGGACGATGCGCGCCTCGCGCATGACGAAGATCCTGTCGCTCACCGTCATCGCCTCGTTCTGGTCATGGGTCACCAGGACGAAGGTCTTGCCCAGCCTGCGCTGCAGCCTGCGCAGCTCGAGCTGGACCTCGGAGCGGAGCTTCGCGTCCAGCGCCGACATGGGCTCATCGAGCAGAAGCACGTCGGGCTGGTTGACGAGCGCCCGGGCGAGGGCGACCCGCTGTTTCTGCCCTCCCGAGAGCTGGAACGTGCGCCGGTGGGGCAGCTCGTCGAGATGGAGCATCTCCAGGGCCGCATGGACCCGCCGGTCGACCTCGGGGGCGGCGAACTTCCTCGCTCGCAGGCCGAAGGCGATGTTCTCGAAGACGTCGAGATGGGGGAAAAGGGCGTAGCTCTGGAAAACAGTGTTGACGGGACGGCGGTTGGCGGGCATGAAGGTGACGTCGACGCCGCCGAGGGCGACCCGGCCCGCATCCGCGGTTTCGAGCCCCGCGATGATGCGCAGAAGGGTGGTCTTCCCGCAGCCTGACGGGCCCAGAATCGTCACGAACTCGCCGCTCGCGACCGTGAGCGAAACGTCGCTCAGGGCCGTGACGGAGCCGAACCGCTTCCCGACCCCCGTCACGGCGAGCTCGCAGCCCGCAGCCTCCCTTACCGCCCCCTCGAAGCGAAGGGCGGCGTCTCGGGAGCGCGCGCGCGTGCTGGCCAGCGCCGGGGCATTGTCAAGCGCCTGGAGAGAGGCGGCACCTGACAGGTTGTATGGCCTTGCCAACTCAGACAGACCTCCTCGGTTCCGTGAAAGCTGGAAACCGCACCCGAAGCCCCTCCGGTCGGACCGATCGCTTCTTCCGTGCACCGGTAGTGTATTCGAGAAGTGAATCTTTTTGCAATACCTCGCGGGATAATTTTCGCAAAAATCACACGTCTCGGCGCCGCAGGGCGCCGAGCACGACCAGGATGAGCGCGAGAGCCGAGCCTGCCCAGGCGAACCAGTCGCCCAGAATGCCGTAGAGCGTCCATGCGCGGCGAGTCGGCACATCGGCGAGCATCAGCCTGTCGACCGTGCGGAAGTAGTCCTGCCGAGCGAGGACCCGGCCGGCTGAGTCCGCCGCCATCGACTCGCCGTTGCTGGTCTGGCGGACCATTGAGAAGCCGTTCTCCACCGCGCGGAGCATGCCGACCTCCGTGTGGTAGGGTCGGATCCTCTCGGAATCGAACGAGGGGACGAGGACGATATCCGTCCCCATCCGTGCGAACCGGTTGGCGAAGGACGGAAAGTCCATGTCGAAGCAGACCGCGGTCCCGATCCTGCCGTAGGGGGTATCCACCACGCGTAGAACCCCGTCGGAACCCGTGGGGTACCACGACTTGGTCTTCACGTAGGTGAAGGCGAGTGAGCCGTCGGGAGAGATCATGAACACCTTGTTGTCGCTGATCGTCTGCCCGTAGCGCAGCACGAGGACAGCCGCGGCGAGATACACCTGGTTCTCCCGCGCGAAGCCGCCCGCCCTGTCGAGGAAGGCCTTCTCGTCGTCCTCGGTGAGCACGCAGTTGCCCTCGGACCAGAACACGACACGCGCGCCCGCGCCGACCGCCCGGCGGCTCGCGGCGAACAGCTCGCTCTCGATCGAGGCGAGCTCACCCGAGTATCCTGCCACCAGCTCCCGGGGTGTTGCCGCGTCGATCCAGTCCCAGTAGTCCCGAGGGTGGGCGACGGTGATGGAGCCCACGCGGACGGTCGGCGACGAGGGCAGGGCGAGGGAGAGGCGGAGCCCGCCGAACACGGCGACAAAGGCGAGCGCTGCCGCAAGCACCGGCACGACCTTGCCCGTCTTCGACAGATCGAAGCGGTTCTCCCACAGCGTGTTGGCGACCGATGCCGTCCAGCCCGCCAGGAAGCCGATTCCCCACATGCCGGTGAGCGAGGCGAGCTGGGTGATGACGGGCAGGCCGAACTGGGTCGCGGAGCCCGACATGACGGTGCCCAGGGGAGTGAAGCTGATCGCGTAGTCGACGGCGAGAAACACGGAGGGATAGACGAGGGTCGCGAAGGCCCGGGGGAGGCGCCTGTGGAGCGCCCGATCGGCGTACAGGGCGGCGAGGAACGCCGCCGGCCGCAGGAGGCTGAAGATGGGGATCTGCCAGGCGTCCAGGTCCCAGCCGCCGACCATCTGGATGTACGAGGCGATGGCGAGGAGGAGGATGGCGGGAAGCGTCGAGGGCCACCGCGGCCTGTCGCGGAAGAACCGGATCAGGAAGATCGGGGCCACCCACGAGGCCAGCGGCACATTGAAGCGCCAGCCGACAAACACGAAACACGCCGAGCCGAGGATCAGCCAAACCCAGCTCGAAATACGGTTCCAGATCCGGGAAAACTCCATGGAACACCTCCACCATTTCGTCCAGTCAGGGGATTGGACGCGGATGGAGGCGGATTCACTTCACGGCTGGGATGGACCGTTTCCCACCGCGCGCGAATAATCCTTCAGGACGTTCATGATCCTGTCGCGGATGAGACATTCGGGATCGTTTTTCAGGGCGCCCGCCCGCACACTCGTGTACTGGTCCGGGAGGAACTGGCTCAGCAGGGGGCCGGGAATGGTCAGCCCTCGAAGGTTTTCGATGAGGAGGCTCAGGGCCTTCTCCACTTCTGGGACGTTCCAGTAGTACCTGATCCTGTCCAGCAGGCTGTACTTTCGCGAGAAGCCGGCCTGGCGCTCGTCTCCTGAATAGGCGGCCTTCCAGTGGACGGGGTTCGCTCGCATCGCGGCATCCAGCGCCGCCACGATGCCGGAAGCCTTCAGTGAAGGATGCAGGGCGATCAGCTCCTCCTCGATGCGGCTGAGCATGAAGACCGCCTCGCGCAGGGCGCCGGTCAGGGAGGGTCCCACCTTGAGGATCGCGATGCCGTCCTCGACCATCTCGGTGAGGGCCCGCGGGGTCTGGTAGTCCGTCGTGTGCCCCTCGAACACCAGGCACGGCTGCTCCCTGATCGCCCGGGAGAGATGCGCCGCCCGGGCCCTGTCGTACTCCATGATCGTGTGGTCCCCGTGCTCGACGCCGGGCTGCACGACCACCGCGATGACCCGCTCCCATGCCTCCCGCAGGCCCTTGTCGAGAAAGCCCTGGTGGATCCTGTCGATGGTCTGCCCGAGCTCCTCCGACGTCGTGATGTGAACTCCCGACTCGACCTCGTCGCTGCCTCCCGGCGTGGGCACGTCGCTGCCGATGACGTACAGCGGCGCGGGTCTCGCGCCGGCAATCGACTTCTCCGCCACGGAACAGATGTCCGCGCACCTCTCGGCGATGATGCGCGGATCCAACGGGGCCGCCGGATCGCCTGGGTCGCCCGCCAGGCGCATGCTCGGGTCGAGGTGGATCTTCGTGAAGCCGGCCTCCACGTAGCCTCGGACCATGTCCCGGGCCTTTGTCATCGCCTCGGCGGCCTTCTCAGCTCGGAAGGGGAACGGTCCAAGGTGGTCGCCGCCGAGGATCACGCGCGAGAGGGGGAACCCGCGAGCCGCGGCGATGGATTCGATGTATGCCCGGAAGTCCGCCGGCCTCATCCCCGAGTACCCGCCGAACTGATTGACCTGGTTGCAGGTCGATTCGATCAGCACAGGGCTGTCGTCCGCCCGCGCCTGTTCGATCGCCGCTTCCACGACGTAGCGGTTGATGCTGCAGATCGAGGAGATGCCCCGAGGGCGTCCCTGCTTCTGCAGGGCGAGGATATCGTTCAAGGTCGTGACAGCCCCCATGGCGTGCTCCCTTCTACCGGATCAGAGGCCCCGCAGCGCGCGGACCGTCCGCGGGGAGATGTCGCCCTCCATCGGACCGAACGCCGCGGCATTGAGCGCACCAGCGGCCGAGGCGATCTCGGCGCACTCCCTGATGGACCTGTTCTCCAGCAGCCCGCAGAGGAACCCGGCGTCGAAGCAGTCCCCCGCGCCCGTTGGATCCACCTCGCGCACCTTGTAGGACGGCACGTCGAGCCTCCCATCCTTCGTGTAGACCGTGCACCCCCTGCTGCCGCGCTTGACCACGATCGTTTCCATGGGCGGCCTTTCCAGAAGCCTGGCCGCAGCGGCGTCGATGTCCTCGAGCCCGCTCAGCATCGCGAGCTCGCGCTCGCCGGGGAGCAGGACCGAGCAGGAGCCCAGCACGGGTCCGACGATGCTCTCGGCGGTCCGCCCGCCGAGGAGCTCGAAGCGGATATTGGGATCGAAGCTAATCTTCGCCCCCTTGCGCGCGAAAAGCTCAACGGCCTTGAAGACCTCGGCCCGGAACTCTGCGTTCGGCATGAGGGCGCAGCCCATGATGTGCAGGAACCGAGGCTCGCCGATGCCGGCTGGCGCCGGCGCCCTGGCCATGACGGCGGGAGTGTGGTCCCAGTGGTAGAGGAACCTGCGCGACCCGTCCTCGAAGTACGTGACGAACGCGACGCCCGTGGCCTTGTTGGGCACGACGAGCACGTGCCTTGAGTCCACCCCGTCGCGCCGGAAGCGCTCGAGGATGCACGCGCCGAAATCGTCGTCGCCGACCCCGCTCACGATCGCTGCCGAATGGCCGAGCCGGGCCACCGTGTCGATGAAGATGCCAGTCGCGCCGCTGGGGAAAGGTCCGAGGAAATCTCCCGTCTGCGAGAGGGACATGCCGCGCCTCGGCCTCATCACCTCCACCAGCAGCTCGCCCATTGTCCAGACCTCGGCCATGCCTGCCTCCTGGTTGCACCGCGCGGGAGTGATGGGCTTGAGGAAACCGCGCCCGTTAGCCGGCCCGACCGGCCTGCGCCACCTCTTCGGAGCCGGTGATCAGTCCCACAACCTCGTCCGTGTTGGTCTGCTTCGTGACGCGCTCGGCCACCTTCTTCCCGCGGCGCATGACCACCAGCCGGTCGGTCACGGAGAAGATGTCGTACATCTGGTGGCTGATGATGATGATGGGGATGTTCTGGCTGCGCAGCAGCCGCACGAGGTCGAGGACCTTCCTCTGCTCCTGTACGCCGAGGGCTGCCGTGGGCTCGTCCATGATCAGGAGCTTCGCGTTCCAGTAGATCGAGCGGCCGATGGCCACGGCCTGCCGCTGCCCGCCCGACAGGTTCTTGATCAGGTTGCGCAGGGAAGGGATCTCGATCTCGAGCCTGTGCAGGACCTTTTTTGATTCCTCGTGCATGTACTCGTGGTCGAGCACGGGGATCATGCCGAGGAACCGCTTCGTCTTCTCCCGTCCCATGAAGATGTTCGAGAACACGTCGAGGTTCTCCGCTAATGCGAGATCCTGGTACAGGGTCTCGATCCCCAGATCCAGCGCATCCGCCGGACTGCTGAACCGCACCTCCTTCCCTTGGAAGAGGATCTGGCCCTCGTCGGGGTGGTAGACGCCCGAGACCATCTTGATCAGTGTGGACTTGCCCGCCCCGTTGTCGCCCAGCAGGCCGACGACCTCGCCGGGGAACACCTGCATGTCCATGCTGTCCACGGCCGTGAGTCCGCCGAAGCGCTTTGTCAGGCCGCGCACTTCGAGCATCGCTTCCGCCATCTACTGCCCCCTTCCCACCAGCTCGGGGAAGAACTGGTCGATGAGTACTGCCATGATGAGGATCCCGCCGATCGCGATGTAGCGGTTGAAGGTGGGGATCCCGAGGTTGACCATGCCCGTCTCGAGAACCGCGATGATCAGCGCGCCGAGGATCGTGCCCTTCACCGTGCCCCTGCCGCCGTAGAGGCTCGCCCCGCCGATGACCACGGCGACCACGGCGTCCATCATGAGGGCGCTGCCTGCGTCTGCCCGGCCGGTCACGTAGCGCAGCACGAACATGACCCCGGCGAGGGATGCGAAGAACGACGAGATCATGTAGACCGAGGTGAGGTGGCGCGGCACGTTGATGCCCGCCCTCGCGGCCGCATCCGCGCTGCCGCCGATCGCGTACGTGTGCCGCCCGAACCGGGTCCGCCGCAGCACGAAAGCGAAGATGGCGACGAACGCGAAGGCGACGACCACGATGATCGGGATGATCGTGATCATGCTGCGAAGCTCCAGGCGCGACAGGTTCTGCGGCCGCGCGAGGAACGAGAACAGCCTCCCCGGCACGATGTAGAAAAAGTACTCGTTGCCGACCGTGCCCGCCCCGGCGGGGACCGTGATCGGCGTGTTCGCGGAGATGATCTCGGAGACGCCGTAGGCGATGCCGTACATGCCGAAGGTGGCCAGGAAGGGGGGAACCTTCAAGCGGGCCACCAGGGTGCCATTGACGAGCCCCGGCACCAGGCCGATGGCGAGGCAGATCGCAACAGCCAGAAGGATGGAGGCCACCTCGGGCAGGCCGGCGCCAAGCAGCATGACCATGAACTTCGCGCAGATGACGGTGCTGAAGCCCATGACGAACCCCACGGACAGGTCGATCCCGCCGGTGATGATCACGAAGGTCTCGCCGATGCCCAGCAGGAGGATCGTCGTGCAGGCGACGAAGATGTTCTGGATGTTCTCCAGGGAGTAGAACCGCGAGCCCATCGCGGAGAACGCGACGAGCTCGAGGAGCAGGAACAGCAGGGCCCAGTTGCGGCCCAGCCAGCCTCCTGCCCGGCCCCGCCCCTGTTTCAGTGCGACCGTGTCAGGCACCACGCGTCCTCCTTTCCGGGGTGAGCTGGTCGATGACCACGGCCGCGATCAGGATCAGGCCGGTGGCGATGTAGCGGTAGAAGGCCTGCATGCCGGCGAGGTTCAGGCCGTTTTCCAGGACGTTCAGGATGAGCACGCCGATCACGGTCCTGCCGATGCTGCCCCTGCCCCCCATCAGGCTCGCTCCGCCGATGACCACCGCGGCGATGGCGAAAAGCTCGTACGACGAGGAGAGCGTGGTGAAGTGCCCGATGCCGGCCCGGAAGGTGTACAGCACCCCCGCCACCGCCGCGAACATGGAGGAGAGGACGTAGATCTTCACGAGGTGGCGCGGCACGTTGATGCCGGCGCGGACGGCGGCATCCATGCTTCCCCCGATGGCGAAGGTGTGCCGACCGAATTTCGTGCGGACGAGGATGAAGGCGAAGACCACCAGGACGACCGCCGCCACCAGCAGCGTCACCGGCACGATGCCGATGAGGTTCCGCAGGTCCTCGGGGGCCATGTTCGGCGGCCTGCGGAAGAAGGTGAATGCCTTGCCAGGCAGGTTGTACGCGACGAAGCTGTTGCCGAGCTTCTCCACCTGGGGCGGGAGGAAGTAGATGGGGAAGCCCTGGCACAGGTTCAGCGTAATGCCGTTGGCCACCCCGTACATGCCCAGCGTGGCGATGAAGGGGGGGACGCGCAGGCGCGCTACCAGCAGCCCGTTCACGAGCCCCGGGATGGCCCCGAGGGCTAGGCCGGCAACGGGCCCGACGATCATGCTGACGGCCGGCGGCACTCCCGCGGCGTGCAGGTCGCGCATGATGATCGAGGAGACGACCATGACGAGACCCATCACGAAACCGACGGACAGGTCGATCCCGCCGGTGATGATGACGAACGTCTCCCCCGCCGCCAGCAGGAGATAGATGGTCGCGAAGTACAGGATGTTGGAGATGTTCTTGACCGCGAAGAAGTTCCTGCCTACCAGGCTGAAAACGATCAGCAGGAAGATCAGGAAGAAGCCCGACCACCGCTCCCCGACGTAGGAGAGCAACCGCCCGGCAGTCTGCTCGCGCCGTATGCCCACTCGTTCTACCAAGTCGCGCTCCTTCCTCCGCAAAAAGCCATGACCGACAGCAGAGACAAGGACGCAGGCAGCGTCGGGCTGCCTGCGTCAGGAATTGTCTCGGTCCCGCGTTGGCTTACTTGTAGATGTACTGCTGCGACTCCGGGTCGTCCACGTTATCTTTCGTGAAGATGAAGAACCCCGGGATCAGCTTCTTGGGAATCTGCGCGCCCTGGGTGAGGTACTTGTAGCCCCACTCGACAGCGAGCTGGCCGATCTCGAACGGCTTCTGGGCCAGCGTGAAGTCGATCTGCCCGGCCTTGAGCGCGTTGATCTGGTCCATGCCCGCGTCCCACGAGGCGACCTTCACCGCCCCCGTCAGGCCCGCCGCCACGACGGCGCGGTAGACGCCCTGGGCGCTGAACAGGTTCGTGCCGAACACGCCCTTGAGGTCGGGGTGGGCCTGCAGGACCGCCGCGGTCTGCGCCTGGGCCTTCTCCTGGTTGTCCAGGTTGTAGTCCACGCCGACCAGCTCCACGTCCGGGTACTCTTTGAGCGCCCTCTGGAAGCCGTCGCGCCGGCCTGCGACAGAGGACACATCGGGGTTGGTGGTGTTGACGTACACCTTGCCCTGCTTGCCGATCATGTCGCAGAGCTTCTTGCCCACCTCGTAGCCGCCCTTCTCGTTGTCCGTCCCGATGTAGGCCAGGGGGAAGGAGTAGTCGGAGGCCTTCGAGTAGTCACCGTCACCAAGGTAGGTGTCGCAGGTGACCATGGGGATGCCCTTGTCGTAGATCTTCTTGAGGGGCGCGATCAGCGCGGTCTGTCCCGTCGGGACAACGAGGAGGAAGTCGAACCCGCCCTTGGCAACCATGGCCTCGAGGATGGGCACCTGGACCTCAGGGCCCCAGGACTTGGGATACTCTGCGGTCATCAGCGTGACGCCAAGCTCTTTCGCCTTTGCCGCGGCGCCCTTTTCGATCATGATCATGAAAGGATCGAGGATGCCCGACATGTAGGCGAATGTCAGCTGCTTCTTGGGCTTCTCCTTCGCGCCCTCGGCGAACAACAGGCCGCAGGCAAGAAGCAGAAGCAGTGCAATAGTAAGGACTCTTTTCATTTTTCCCTCCTTCTGGGATTTGTGACATCAGGGTACCATGAGATCCGAATGGCGTCAAGCAAACATTTCCCCTGGATGACATTCCGCGGGGGGCGCGCGGAAGGCTCGCGGACTGCCTTCGCAGCCTCACCGCGCAGGTTTTTTCGCGATCACGAATCGCGCGGTCGCCTCCGCTACAGCATTTCCCGCCGAGTCGAGTAGGCGCCCCTCGGTTCGTATGATCCTTCCCCTCATTTCCGATACTTTCCCCACTGCGCGGATGACGGAGCCGGTGCGTACAGGCTTCAGGAACCGCACGGTCATCTCCGCGGTCACAGCCGATTCGCTCGGGCCCCCGATCCCGATGCACGCGTGGGCCATGATCTCGTCGAGGATCGTCGAGAGCAGGCCTCCGTGCGTCATGTTCCTCCACCCGGAGAACCAGTCCGGCACGGTGAGCACGGTCTCCGCCGCGCCCGGCTCGGGATACACAATGGCCAGGCGCAGCCCCCTCTCGTTGTCGGATCCGCAGCAGAAGCAGAGCTTGTCGCGCTCGATTTCCATGCCTCTCAGAATATCCGAATGCGGGGCGTCAGGCTACTTGCAGGACGATTGTCGATTTCTCTCGAAAGCTCGCGTTTCCTTACTTGACGCAAACGCGCGGGGGAGTATAATCACGGCCCGAAATCCCATGAGAACAAAGACATTCCGCGGTGGCGTTCATCCTCCGGAGAACAAGCACTGGACCGAGGGCAAGCCCATCGAGACCATGCCCCTGCCCCGGAAGGTGATCATTCCCCTCCAGCAGCACACCGGCGCGCCCTGCGAGCCGATCGTCAAGGAAGGGGACCAGGTCGTGGCCGGGCAGAAGATCGGCGAGAGCACGGGCTTTGTGTCCTCACCCGTCCACGCCAGCATCTCGGGGAAGGTGGCGGCGATCGCCCCGCTCCCGCATCCGGCCATCCCGATTCCAGTCCGGTCCATCGTGATCGAGGCGCCGGCCGACGGGCCGGTCGACGGAGGAGCGTGGACCGCGACCCGGGACTGGCAGAGCATGTCCGCCCAGGACATCCGCGAGCGCATCAAGGAGGCGGGCGTCGTCGGTCTCGGCGGCGCGGCCTTCCCGACCCACGTCAAGCTCAGCCCTCCCCCGGAGAAGAAGATCGACAGCCTCATCCTGAACGGGGTCGAGTGCGAGCCGTTCCTCACGGCCGATCACCGGCTCATGGTGGAGAAGGCCGAGGGCATCATCGAGGGCGCGCGGATCATCCTGAAGGCGCTGGGGCTGCCGAAGGCCTTCATCGGCATCGAGGCGAACAAACCCGATGCCATCGCCCACCTCGGCGAGCGCTGCCGCTCACTCGGCGCGCCGATCGAGGTCGTTGCGCTGAAGGTGAAGTATCCCCAGGGCGCCGAGAAACAGCTCATCAAGGCGATCCTGAACCGGGAGGTGCCCAGCGGCGGCCTGCCCTTCGACGTCGGCGTCATTGTCCAGAATGTCGGGACGGCTTTCGCCGTCTACGAGGCCGTGGCCCGAGGCAAGCCCCTGGTCGAACGCGTGCTCACGGTGAGCGGGGACGGGGTGAAGGAGAGGAAGAACCTCCTCGTGCGCATCGGGACTCCCTTTTCCGAGGTCATCGCTTTCTGCGGCGGGCTCGGCACGGACGCCAGCAACGGCGGCGGCGAGCGCCGGGTGATCATGGGCGGCCCCATGATGGGCCTCGCTCAGTACACCCTCGACGTGCCCGTCGTGAAGGGCACGAGCGGAATCTTGGCTCTTGCGGAAGGCGCCCGGGGCGAGAAGCCGACCATCTGCATCAAGTGCGGCCGGTGCGTCGAGATCTGCCCCATGTACCTCATGCCCAACCGGATCAGCGACTACGCGGAGATCGAGAAGTTCGACCTGTGCGACCAGTACGGCGTGAAGGACTGCATGGAGTGCGGGGCCTGCGCGTACATCTGCGACGTGCGCCGGCCGATGGTCCACCTGGTCAAGTACGCGAAGCTCAATCTCGCGAAGAAGAAGAGGCAGGGGTAACGGGCATGGACACCACATTCATCGTTTCCGTCTCCCCGCACCTGCGCGACCGCGAGAACGCCGCCAGGGTCATGCGGGCGGTCTGCATCTCTCTCGCGCCGGCGGCCCTCGCGTCGATCTACATCTTCGGCTGGCGCGCCCTTCTCGTGCTCGCCGTCTCCGTCGTGGTCTCCGTCGCGACGGAGGTCCTGAGCCAGCTCGTCCTCAAGCGGGAGATCACCGTCCGGGACGGGAGCGCGGTGGTGACGGGGATCCTCCTTGCCTTCACCCTGCCGGTCCAGACCCCGCTGTGGATGGTCGGGGCCGGCGCATTCGTCGCCATCTTCCTGGTCAAGCAGCTTTTCGGCGGCATCGGCCACAACATCTTCAACCCGGCCCTCGCGGCCAGGGCCGTGCTCCTGTCATCCTTCCCCGTGGCCATGACGGCATGGTCGACGCCTGTGCTCTCCCTCGGACGGGTCGACGCGACGTCGGCCGCCTCGGCTCTCGGCATCGTGCAGGAGGCTGCCAAGGCCGGGACCTCCGTCGCGCTCCCCTACGGGTATCTGGACCTTCTGCTCGGGACGGTGCCCGGCTCGCTCGGTGAGACCTGCAAGGCCGCGCTCCTGCTCGGCGCCGCGTTTCTCATGATCCGGAGGATTGTCGACTGGCGCATCCCCGCCACCTTCATGGGCAGCGTGGCGCTGCTCTCGTTCATCGTGGGCAAGGACCCCCTGTTCGCCGTTCTCTCGGGCGGCCTCATTCTCGGCGCCTTCTTCATGGCCACCGACTACGTCACCGCGCCGACCACGCCGAACGGGAGGCTCATCTTCGGCCTGGGCTGCGGCGCCGTCACTTTCCTCATCCGGCAGTACGGCGGCTTCCCCGAGGGTGTGTGCTACGCGATCCTCTTCATGAATTGCCTCTCGCCCCTTATCGAGCTGTACGTGCGGCCGCGCCGGTTCGGCGCCCCCCGCACAGGGCGCCGCGGCGCCGCGCGTGCCGCGAAAGGGGGCGCGAAATGAAGGCGATCCTGAAGCTGGCAATCATCCTGTTCATCGTCTGCGGCCTCGCCGCGGGGGCCCTCGGGTTCGTGAACGCGGCGACAAAGGACAGGATCGCCGAGTACGCGCGCATCGCGAAGCTCGAGGCCCTGAAGAAGGTGTTCCCCGAGACGGAGGAGTTCAAGGAGATCGAACCGGGGAAAGTGTGGAATGCCCTGAAGGGCGGTTCGTCGATCGGCTCCGTGCACCTTGTCGCAACGCAGGGCTACTCGGGGCCCATCGAGGCGGTCTTCGGCATGCGGGGGGACGGCACCCTTACAGGAGTGAGGGTCCTCCTCCAGACGGAGACGGCGGGCCTGGGGGCCAAGATCGTGACGGACAAGTTCCTCGGGCAGTTCGCGGGCCGTCCGCGCTCGGAGGTGGCTCTCACGAAGGACGATGCGGCGAACGGACGAATCGATGCGATCGCCGCGGCCACGATCTCCTCGCGCGCGGTCACGAAGGCGATCCGGGCCGCCGCGGATGCGGCCGGGGGAGGCGACTGAGATGGAGATGAAAAAGAAAGTGAGCCCCTGGCAGGAGCTCACGAAGGGCCTTTTCCGAGAGAACCCGATCCTGATCATCATGCTGGGCCTCTGCGGCGCCCTCGCCTGCTCGACGGACGCCACCAATGGGGCCGGCATGGGGATCGCGTTCACCTTCGTCATGATCTGCTCGAACGTCGTGGTCTCGCTCATCCGGAAGATCACGCCGAACCAGATCCGCATCCCCGTATTCATCACCGTCATCTCGACCTTCGTCACAGTCATTGACTACGCGATGAAAGCGTACACGCCCTCCCTGTCGCAGTCGCTTGGGGTATTTGTGCCGCTCATCGTCGTGAACTGCATCGTCATGGGTCGGGCCGAGGCGTTCGCAAGCAAGAACGGCGTCCTCGCCTCCCTGATGGACGGCATCGGGATGAGCATCGGCTTCGGAGTTATCATCACCATCATGGGTGCCATACGAGAGTTCTTCGGAGTGGGAACCCTCTTCGGGTACCAGGTGCTCGGCGCCTGGTACCCCCAGGTCCTCATCTTCATTCTGCCGCCCGGGGCGTTTCTCGTGCTCGGCTTCCTCATGGCGATCCAGCAGCGGATCATGAAGCGGTAGGGAGGAGCGAACCGTGATATCGAGCGACATGAACCTGTTCCTGATCTTCCTCAGCGCGATGATCGTGAACAACATCCAGACCTCGCTGGGCATGGGCCTGGCGGTGATCTTCGTCATGGTGATGGCATCGAGCATCTCCTGGATCGTCTACCACTTCGTGCTGATCCCCTTCGACCTGCTGTACCTGCGCACGGCGGCATTCATCCTCACGATCGCCACATTCGTGCAGCTCGAGGAGATGGCGATTAGGAAGATGTTCCCCGCCCTCTACCGAGCGATGGGCATCTACCTGCCCCTGATCGTGGTCAACTGCGCCGTGCTCGCGGCGGCGTTCCTCATCATCGACTACAACCTCGGCTTCATCAAAAGCCTCGTGTACACGGTCGGCGTCGGAGGGGGCTACCTTGTGGCGATCGTCATGTTCGCAGCCATCCGCGAACGCATCGCCCTGGCGCCGATCCCGAAATCGTTCAAGGGGTATCCCATCACGTTCATCACGGCGAGCCTCATGTCGCTCGCCTTCCTTGGATTCAAGGGGTTGTTCGGCCTATGAGCGTCCTCACCATCATCGTTCCCATCCTCGCCCTCGGGCTCCTCGGGACGGCATTCGCCCTCCTGCTGGGCTTCTCGTTCAAGAAGTTCGCCGTGCACCTCGACCCCAAGCTGGAGGGGGTGCTCGCGGCGATGCCCGGCTCCAACTGCGGCGCCTGCGGCTATGCGGGCTGCATCGGGCTGGCCGAGGCCATCACGGCGGGCAAGGCCGAGGCCACCGGCTGCGTGGCAGGCGGCAACGCGACCGCCCAGGCCGTGGCAGCCGTGCTCGGCATTTCACTCGAGCCCAAGACCGAGGAGGTCGCCTTTGTCGGCTGCAGGGCCGGGCGGAGCATGGCGCGGGTGCTCTACCAGTACGAGGGAGTGGAGAACTGCCAGGCCGCCAACCTCCTGTTCGGCGGCGACAAGGCCTGCGTGTGGGGCTGTCTCGGGCTTGGAAGCTGCGAGAGGGCCTGCCCCTTCGACGCGATCCACGTGAACGCGGACGGTCTCTCCGTTGTCGACAGGACGAAGTGCACCTCCTGTGCCAAGTGCGTCGCCGCCTGCCCCCGGCATCTCATCGACATGATCCCGAAGAGCCAGGACGTCCTGGTCGCCTGCAAGAACCACGACCGCGGGAAGAAGGCGAAGGACGTGTGCCCCATCGCCTGCACGGCGTGCAAGATCTGCGAGAAGAACTGCCCCGACGACGCGATCCACGTGATCGACAATCTCGCCGTGATCGATTTCCCGAAGTGCACCCAGTGCGGCACCTGCGTGGAGAAGTGCCCGCAGTCCTCCATCATCAGCGTGTCGGGCAAGTACCACGCGAAGAAGAAGGAAGGCGAGCCCGTTGGCGCGGCCGACGGCTGAGACGCGAGCACCCGGCGGCGCCGCGGCTGGCCTTCTTCCCGTCGTGGCGGCCGCTGCCGCCACCATCCTGTTCTGGGGCTCGGCCTTCGCCGGCATCCGGGCAGGCCTCCACTCGTATTCGCCGACGCATGTCGCCCTCCTTCGTTTCCTGGTCGCGTCGGCGGTCCTCGCCGTCTACGCTCTGGCCACGCGCATGCGCCTGCCCGCTCGTCGGGACCTTCCGCTTGTTTTCCTGCTCGGCCTGCTGGGTTTTGCTTTCTACAATGTGGCGCTGAACATCGGCGAGCAGCGAATTGCGGCCGGGCCGGCTGCCCTGCTGATCCAGACAGTGCCGATATGGACGGCGCTCGCCGCCGCGATCGTCCTTCGGGATCGCCTGCGCCTTTTCGGCTGGATCGGCATCGCGATCAGCTTCGCGGGAGGGCTCGTGATCGCGCTGGGAAAGGGCGAGGGCTTCGCGCTGGGTTGGGGCGCGGGGCTCGTCGTGCTTGCCGCGATCTCGGCCAGCGCCTACAACATCATCCAGAAGCGGATGATGGAGCGCTACAGGCCCGTCGAGATCACCACGTATGCGGTCTGGGCAGGCACGCTTCTGCTCCTTCCGTTCTGCGGCGGGCTCGCCGGCCAGGTGCGAGCGGCGCCGCTGGCCGATACTCTCGCAATCGCGTACCTCGGCGTCTTCCCCGCCGCGATCGGCTACGTCACCTGGGCATACGTGCTGTCGCGTTTTCCCGCGGCCCGTGCGGCCAGCCTCCTGTACGCCGTGCCCGTCATGGCGTTCCTCGTGGGCTGGGTGTGGCTGGGAGAGGCGCCCACGGCGATCGACGCGGTGGGGGGAGCGCTTGCGCTCGGGGGAGTGGCGGTCGTGAACACGCTGGGCAGGCCGCGATCGGCGAGCCGGCTCTCTCAGGGCTGACGCTGCTCTCGCGCGGAGAAGATCATGAGCTTCCGCGCGCCGAAGTTCCAGAAGAAGATGAGCGCGGCGGCGATGACCTTCGAGGCCATGTAGAAGATCCCCAGCGGTTCCGTGAATACCCACAAGAGGGCCTCGTTCAGCCCCAGGCCGACCGCGCCGACGGCGATGTACAGGACGTACTCGATCGATTTCGTAGAGAACCGCCGGACGGGGAAGATCCATCGCACGCTCAGAACATAGCTCACTGTCGTCCCGACGAGGAAGGAAACGCAGGCGGAGATCAGGTAGTGCAGCCCCGCCGCTTCTGTGAGAAGCACGAGCAGGCCGAAGTCCGCTGCGAACGCGAGAAGGCTCGCCGCGACGGACTTGAGGAGCTGGGACAGAGTGCCGCGCGTCGCGCCCCTCATGGCTGGCCCGAAAAAGAGAAACCCCCGGTGCCGTCCGGGGGTTTCATGAGAGTGACCGAATTGTGCCAGCCGAGTCCTACCAGATTTGGAGGAGCGTCCCTACCCGGGTCACGTACCAGATCAGGACCACGCCAGTGACGACCGCGACCCCGTAGAACCAGAGCGCAAGGGACGTGCTCTCATCCCTGCAGGCGATGCCGATGGCGAGGCTCATTGCGAGGGTGGCGACGAACCCCACGAGGGCGAAGATCCCGGCGATGAGGTTCTCCGAGTAGATCGCCGCGAAGCAGAAGGCGAAGCTGAAGACGAGGAGAAAGATCGCGCCAATGAGGAAGACAAGGAAGTTTCTGGTCATGAGATGCTCCTTTTACCCGTTATCTCCACGGAAGCTTTTGTCTCTCGACATCTGTCTCCCCCAATCCTATAGACTTTTGGACAAATTTCAAGATGGCGAGCAAAAAAGATGCCCCGGAGGAGGTCCGCGGCCCCGGGATGGATCGCTGCCCGTCGCCTCCACTATTCATCCGTTGGGCTGTCGCGGCCTTCGTCCCTGGTCCGCGCTTCGTGCGCCTCAAGAGCCGTGATCCTCTCCGCGAGGGTGGGATGGGAGTAGTGGAAGAAGCTGTACAGGGGATGCGGCCTGAGATTCGAGAGGTTCTCGCGGCACAGCCGCAGGAGCGCAGACCTCATTCCGCTTGCCGATCCGGCCGCGTCGACTGCAAATCTGTCCGCCTCGTACTCGCGCCTGCGCGACCACATCGAAGCGAGCGGCGTGAGGAAGAACGTGAAGGGTCCCGCGCAGAAGGCGAGCAGGACGAGCAGCGCGTGCGGGCTCGCCTCGCGGAAGCCTAAGGCCTGGAACAGCGGCGGCCAGCGCAGGAGCAGGCCGGCGATCCAGAAACCCGCGAGTGACAGGGCGAGCGAGACGGCGAGTCCCTTGCGGAGATGGTGCCTCTTGGCGTGCCCGATTTCATGAGAGAGCACGGACAGAATCTCCTCCTGGTCCGCGCTCCCGACGAGAGTGTCGAACAGAACGATCCGCCTCGCCCTGCCAAGGCCCGTGAAGTACGCGTTGGAATGTCGCGAGCGCCTGCTGCCGTCCATGACAAAGACACCCTTTGCCCGGAATCGAAGCTTCGCCGCCAGGCCGATGATCGCCTCGCGCAGGGGCCCTTCCGGAAGCGGGGTGAACCTGTTGAAAAGCGGAGCGATCGCAACGGGGTAGACAATGCTCATGATGATCTGGAATGCCGACATGGCGGCGAAAGCCCACACCCACCACAGGCCGCCCGCCGCATCCATGAACCAGAAGAGCCCGAGGAGGACGGGGACCACGATCACGGCGGACACGGCAAGGCCCTTCAACGCGTCGACGACGAACAGGCGCGGGGTCACGCGGTTGAAGCCGAACCTCGCCTCGACAGAGAAGGTCGAGACGAGCGAGAAGGGCAGCCCGATCAGCCAGGAGAGCAGGGAGAGGCAGGCGATGAAGAGGACCCCCTGAAGGTAGCGATGGACAGGGAGCAGCCGCATGCCGGCATCGACGATCCCAAGGAACCCCGTGAGCACGGCGGCAAGGAGGGCGGCGGATGAGATCGCGCCCGCGAGCAGGCCGAGCCTCCCGCGCGCAAGGGTGTACGACACCGAGCGCGCATATGTCTCGCCGTCCACCGCGCTCGCGAACATCGCAGGGACCTCGGCCGCGTGCCTGCGCGTGTGGCGGAGGTTCAGCAGGGTGAGAATGACGTCCCATCCCAGCTCGAGAACGAAGAACACGAGGTACAGGGCGAGGATCGCGCGAGCCGACATTTCTCCCTCCGGGAGGGAAAGCTACCGCTGTAGCTCGGGGAAGGCAAGGATTGCCGCCTGAGCCGGCTGGGGCGGTGCGCTACCGGCTCAATTGGGCGGAGGGATCGCGAGCCGCCTCAACCGAGGCGATGAACGCGGCGACCGTCCTCCTGTGCACGAGCACGCGCTCGGAGAACTCGTCCCACAGCGGGGTTTCGACGGTGTAGGACTGGCGGGTTCCGTGCAGCCGAGCGTAGTGTTCCAGCGACAGCCTTCCCGCTGCCGCGATCCAGGGCAGGGCGGCGGCGGGGATCCGAAGAACGCCCCCGCGGGTGCGGAAGATCCCCTCGCGGTAGTTCTCCTGCGCGGGCTTGCCCAGCTCCCGCAGGATGCCCGCATACTCCGCGCCGAGGCCCGGCCCTGGCGGGAGGTACTGGTAGATGAAGTAGCCGTACTTCTTCGACTCGTGCAGGTCCATGACCAGATCGTAGGGCCCGTTTTTCCTGATGAGCTCCCTGATCATTGCGGCTTCGCGCGTGCGTCCCGAGGCGAAGTCCCTGTTCATGTCCTCGCCATTCCCGTTGTAGCGATAGCCGTAGACCCACCCCCACGGGTTCGCCACGGGAACGATGTCGATCGCCGCGGCGGGCCACGCGGAAGGCCCTCGCGCGAGATCGCCGGCCAGCAAGAGCAGGGCTTCGACCCCGGATGTCTCGGTGCCGTGCACGCCGCTCACAAGGAGGACCTTCAGCGGACGCGCTTCCTGGGCGGCGGCGCGGAAACTGAGGAGGGGAACGGGGAACGAGGCGCCGCGGTAGCTCACCGTCCCCAAGACTTCCCGCGTGAGCCGCGGGGATCGCGGGAGAGCTTCCAGCCTGGCCTGAATCGACTGCCAGCTCCTCTGCGGCCAGAAGACGAACGGGAGCCCGGGCCAGTTGGAGGCCCGGGCGGGGGAGCCGGCGGCGATCGCCCCCACGATGACCGCATTGAGGGCGAGGACCCCGAGCAGGGAGAGGAGGGCGAGCAGCAAACCGCGTCGTTTCAGCAGTGCGCGCGGATTGAGGAAGCGGATGAGGCTCATCGGTGCTGTCGGGCTGTCCTTCGCAGCGAGTATGGCGCGAGGGCGGCGGGCATTCAAGGGACCTTCGAAGAACCCTTTGCATAAAGGCGGCGTTTGCCGTACATTGACAGCAACAGGAGGCACGAATGAAACTTACGATTTCCCATCAGGAAAAGTACTCGCGCGGAGAGCTTCTGCTGCGCACGTTCTTCGGATGGCTGTACATCGGCATCCCCCATGTCTTCCTCCTCATGTGCGTGGGGGTCTGGTCGGCCATCCTCTCCTTCGTGACGTTCTGGGTCGTGCTTTTTACCGGCAAGTTCCCCCAGAGCATCTTCGGCTTCCAGATCGCCTTCAACAACTGGTCGCTGCGGGTGATGGCATCGCTCTCCAACCTCATCGACGGCTACCCCGCATTCTTCCCCAAGGGAGCGAGCGACAAGGTGAAGCTCGAAGTGCCGCGGCCCGAGAAGGTCCGCCGCGGGCTGGTCATCGTGCGGCTGCTGTTCGGCGGAATCTATGTGATGATCCCGCACGGTTTCTGCCTGTACTTCCGGCTCATCGCCACCGGCGTCATGCAGTTCCTCGCCTGGTGGGCGGTGCTTTTCACAGGCACGTACCCCTCCCGCTGGCATGCCTTCAACGTTGGGACGCAGCGCTGGAGCACGCGCGTGGGCCTGTACATGGGGTACTTCACCGACGAGTACCCGAAGTTCACCGGCAAGGAGTACTAAGGACCATCGAGGCGGGAATCCCCGGAGCCGAGGCTCCGGGGAGGCCGCCCGGTTTTCGAGGAGGCGCGCCATGAGCAGTGAGGAAACCGCACGGCTGGGGGGCATTCGTCTGCCGCAGCCCGACGAGATCCCCGAAAGCGAGAGAGAGGACGCGATGGCGGCGTACCTCATGATGTTCGCCTCCCTCGCGATCGGGCTCCCCATCCCGCTTTTCAACCTCATCGCCTCCTTCGTGTATTACCTCGTGAACAGGAAGACGTCCCGTTTCGTCGCCTTCCACGCCCTGCAGTCCCTGCTGTCGCACATTCCGGTCGTTCTGCTCAACGCGGGGCTCGTGGCGTGGCTTATCGTCATTCTCGTGAGCGCGGTGAGCTTCTCGGGCGGATTCTTCTGGTACCTCATCTTCGTCCTGGCCCTGAACATCGCCTACATCGTCATCTCCATCATCGCCCTCATACACGCGCGCAAGGGGCGGTTCTACTACATCCCGCTCTTCGGCAGGCTCTCCTTCTCGCGCTTCTACGGCCCGAAGGCCGAGGCGCGCCAGAAGACGGCCGCGTGGGAGAACAGGCCCCCGGAGGGGATTTGAGCGTTCGCGTCCGCCTGGCCAGGGAGCTCGCATTGGTGCTCGCTGCCGTGGCGGCGATCGCCGCCATCGCCTTCGGCGCTTCGCGCCTGTTCTTTTCTCGACCCGTTCCCGCCCCGGACATTCCCCGCTCCCTCGAAGCCGGCCTAAAGCCCCTGGTGCTGAAGCAGATCAGGGCGGAGAACCGGCTGGTCGAGATTCCTATCGTGACCGGTGCGGTGGCCGCAATCATGGACCGGCTCGCTCCCATCTACGCCGCCATACTCCTCAAGGCCGCGAAGGACCCGAAGGAGTCGAGGCCGGTGATCGAGGTCCTCGTGATCGACTCCCCGGTGATCAATGCCTTTACCGTGCCCGGTGGGGTCGTGTGCGTCTACACGGGCCTGATGAAGACGCTCTCTTCCCCGGAGGAGCTGGCCGCGATCATGGCCCACGAGATGTCTCATGCCGCTTTCCGCGACCCCCTCAATCAGCTCGCCCGCAATGTCGGCATGGCGACCCTCGCGAGCGTGCTCACCGGGGGCCAGGGCGAAACTCTCGCGCAGGGGCTGCTCGCCGACCTGGTCAGCCTGCGCTACGGCCGCGCGGCGGAGGACAGGGCGGATGAGTTTGCCATAACCCTGCTTGCGAAGACGGGGATCGATCCGGCGAGCTACGGCAGCGCTCTCTCGCGGATCAAGGGATCCAACCCGAAGGACCTGAAGCTCCTTCGCTACCTCGATCCGCACTCGCCGATCGACGAGCGGATCAGGAGCGCGGGGGAGCGCGCGAAGGCCGCCGCCGCGAAGGCCGCGGCTGAGGGGTTGAAAGCGACGAGGATCGCGGTGGACTGGAAGAAAGTCCTGAAGGCCCTGCCCTCCGTTCTCGAGCCGACGGACTGAAAGCCCGACGCCATGCCTGATCCGACGGCCGGCGCCTCCCTCTTCCATCCCCTCACCAGCTCGTGGTTCTCCGAGGTCATGGGCGAGCCGACCGAGGTCCAGCGTCGAGCATGGCCCGTGATCGCGGGCGGCGCTCACGTGCTCGTCTCCGCGCCCACGGGCACGGGCAAGACCCTGGCCGCCTTCCTCTGGGGGATCGACCGCCTTGCCACCGGCGCCTGGTCCACGGGAAAGACGCGCATTCTCTACGTCTCCCCGCTCAAGGCCTTGAACGCCGACATCCAGCGGAACCTCCTCTCGCCGCTGGGCGGGCTGGAAGCTTACTTCCACGCGGCCGGCGTTCCGTTCCCCCGGATCCGCGCCCTCACGCGAAGCGGCGACACTCCCGCCGGCGACCGGCGGCGGATGCTCGCGGACCCGCCGGAAATCCTCATCACGACGCCTGAGAGCCTCAACCTCATCCTCTCGAGCCCGAACGGCCGGCTGATGCTCGACGGCCTCCAGATGGTGATCCTCGACGAGATCCACGCCGTGGCGGGGACAAAGAGAGGCACGCATCTCGTGACCGCGGTCGAGCGGCTCGTGCGCCTCGCGGGCGAGTTCCAACGCATCGCGCTGTCCGCCACGGTGAAGCCCCTTTCTGTCGTGGCGGACTTCGTCGGGGGATATCGGGTGGAGCGGGACGGTGGGAGCGGCGGGACAGGCGGCACCGCCACAACCGCCACAACCGCATACATCAAGCGGAAGGTCGAGGTCGTCCACTGCCCGCTCGCGAAGACCTACGAGATGGTCATCTCGTTCTCAGGGGGAACACCCGAGCAGCCGATGTGGGACGCCCTCGCTGCCGAGTGCCGAGCGATCATCCGCTCTGGCAGATCCACGCTGTTCTTCGTGAACTCCCGCCGGCATGCCGAGAAGCTGAGCAGGCTGATCAACGAGGGCGAAACCGAGATCCTCGCTTGGTCGCACCACGGCTCGCTGTCCCGGGAGCTTCGCCTCGTCGTCGAGGAAAGGCTGAAGCGGGGGGAGCTGAAGGCGATCGTGGCGACAAGCTCGCTCGAGCTGGGGATCGACATCGGCGCCCTCGACAGGGTCGTGCTCGTGCAGACCCCGTTCTCCGTGGCATCCGCTGTTCAGAGGATGGGCAGGGCGGGCCACGGGGTGGGGCAGGCGAGCAGGGCCGTGATCTTCCCCCTGCACGCACGGGACATCCTGGATGCCGCTGTCACGGCCTCCTGCGTGCGTGAGCAGGACATCGAGAGCATCGAGCCCGTGATCTGCCCGCTGGACCTCCTCGCGCAGCTCATCGTCTCCATGACGTCGGTGGAGACGTGGAGCGTGGAGGAGCTGTACGACGAGATCCGGGCGAGCGCCCCGTTTCACACGCTGCCCCGCCGCCATTTCGACCTGGTGCTCGCCATGCTTGCGGGCCGCTACGAGGAGACCCGGCTGCGCGAGCTCTCGCCGCTCGTGTCCGTCGACCGCATCGAGGGCACGGTCCGGGCCCGCGAAGGCGCGCGGCTGCGCCTGGCGACCAGCGGCGGCACGATCCCCGACCGCGGGTATTTCAGCCTGCGCACGGCCGACACGAAGGCCCTGCTGGGGGAGCTGGACGAAGAGTTCGTCTGGGAGAGGTCGGTCGGCGACAGTTTCATCCTCGGAACGCAGGCATGGAGGATCCAGGCCATCGGCCACCAGGACGTGGAGGTCGCACCCGTCTCCACCAGGAACGCGATGTCGCCATTCTGGAAGGCGGAAGAGAGGAACAGGGGGTTCCACCTGTCGCAGCGCATCGCCGGGGCTCTCGAGGACTGGAACCAGAGGGTGGGCGCGCCGGGCTTTGTCGATGAGCTTGCAGGGAACTTTGGCCTCGAACCGGAGGCGGCCCATGCCCTCGCGGGCTTCCTCGCCCGGCAGAAAGAGGCGACGGGCGCCGACCTTCCCCACCGTCACCACCTTCTCGTCGAGCATGCGAGGGACCTCGTGCAGGGAAGCGGCTCGGAGACGGCAGGGGGGTACAGGATCGCGCTCCACACCCTCTGGGGCGGGAGGGTGAACCGGCCGTTCAGCCTCGCGCTTTCCGCGGCATGGGAGGAGAGCTTCGGCCGGCGTCCCGAACTGTTCCAGACCGACGACACGATCCTCCTCATCGACGCCGCGGATCATGACGCCGCCGAGATCCTCGGCCTCGTTCGGCCGGAGAACGTGGAGCGCCTTCTGCGGAAGAGGCTTGAAGGCAGCGGATTTTTCGGCGCTCGGTTCCGCGAAAACGCCGCGCGAGCGCTGCTTCTGCCCAGAGCATCGATCAAGCGGCGCATGCCGCTGTGGCTCACCCGGCTTCGCGCAAAGGCGCTCTATGCCGCCGCCTCGAAGTACGACGATTTTCCGCTTCTGATCGAAACATGGCGAACCTGCCTGCGGGATGAGTTCGACATGGAGAGCCTCTCGATGCTCCTCAGCGAGATCGCCGACGGAACGATCCGGATCGGCGAGGCATCGACCCCCGCGCTCTCGCCCTTCTGCGGGGACATCGCCTGGAAGCAGACGAGCGCGCTCATGTACGCGGACGATGCGCCCGGCAGCGATGGAAGGACCGCCCTCCGCGGCGACCTCGTGCGCGAGCTCGCGCTCTCCGCCCAGCTTCGCCCCCGCATTTCCCGGGACGCGGCGAGCGCGTTCCAGGCCAAGCTCCAGCGCACCGCGGAGGGGTACGCGCCACAGGACTCGCGGGAGATGCTGGACTGGTTGAAAGAGCGTGTCCTCTTGCCCCGGGACGAGTGGGATGCGCTCCTCGCGGCCTGCGAGCGCGACGGCGGCGCCCGCAGGGCGGAGATCGAGGCGGGGATCGAGGGAAAGTTTGCCGCGGGGGAAGTCGTGGCAGCGCTCGAGACGCAGCCCCGCCTGCGCCGCTCCCTCGAGCCGGGCAACGACGAGGAGCTCGCCGATGTCATCGCGGAATGGCTGCGCTTCTACGGCCCCGTCGAGCCTGCTTTCGTCGGGAAGGTTTTCGGGCTGCCCGAGGAGCGGCTCGCGGCGGCGCTGCGGGACCTCGTCGAGGAGGAGAGCCTCGTCGTCGATCGGCTCATCGAGGGCTCGGAGGCTGTCCTCGCCTGCGACAGGGAGAACCTGGAGAGGCTGCTGCGGATCTCGCGCGCGGCTCGAACAAAGACGGCCCTCCCGACCCTCCCCGTGGACAGGCTGCCGCTTTTCATCGCAGCTCAGCAGGGGCTTGTGGAGCGCGGTTCCTCAGTCGAGGAGCTGAAGCGCGGCCTGGAGAAGCTCTTCGGAATCGCGCTTCCTGCCCGGCTGTGGGAGGAGGAGGTGCTTCCTGCCCGGCTCTCGGATTATCAGCCTCGGGAATTGGACCAGCTCATGCGCGAGTCGAGCCTCCAGTGGTTCGGAACCGGGAAGCGCCGGATCGGATTCTGCCTGCGGGAGGACACGGAGCTCTTCCTGGAGCCCGCGGCCGGCTCCGATCAGTCGCGCTGCGACGCGATCTTCCCCGGCAGGACCGGGAAGTTCGGCTTCTGGGACCTCGCGCGCGGCTCATCGACGGGCACGGCGGCCCTCGCCGAGGAGCTGTGGCGCCTCGCGTGGAAGGGAGTCGTGTCCAACGATTCCTTCCTGCCCGTCCGGCGCGGAATCGCGACGGGGTTTCGGGCAGAGCCCGCTGTCGTGGAGGGAGGCCGGCGCAGGAGGAGCCTCGACCGCTGGCAGGCCTCCCGGCCTGCCGAGGGGTACTGGCTCAGGCTCGAGGCCGGCTCGGGCGGGAAGGATGCCCTGGAGGAGGAGGAAACCAACCGGGACAGGATCCGTCAGGTCCTCCGTCGCTTCGGCGTCGTGTTCCGCGAGATCCTCGAGAACGAGCTGCCGCCTCTGCGCTGGTCACGGCTGTTCAGGAGCCTCCGGTTGATGGAGTTCTCGGGGGAAGTGGTGGCGGGCAGGTTCTTCACCGGCATCCAGGGGCTGCAATTCGCCTCCGCCTCCGCGCTCGAGGCCCTGGCCGGCCTCGCGGGGGCTTCCGCCCTCGATGAGGCGGTGTACTGGATGAGCGCCGCCGACCCTGCCTCGCTCGCAGGCATCGTGCTCGAGGGCCTGAGGGGCAGTCTTCCTTCGCGACTTCCGACGACCCATATCGTGTTCCACGGAAGCATGCCCGTCGTGGTCTCCCGGCGAAACGGGCGCGATCTGGATTTCCGGGTCCCGGCCGATGATCCGATGATCCCTCGGTACCTCGAGTTCGTGAGGATGCTCACCGGCCGGGAGGCCAACCCCCCGAGCGCCGTACACGTCGAGACTGTGAACGGAGAGCCAGCAGCGCGCAGCCCTTACGCGCCCGCGATGCTGGCCTTCGGGTTCGCCGAGGACTACAGGAGGCTCTCGTTCCGCGGAGGGTTCAGCGCTTCGCCCTGACCCGCATGCCCATCATGAAGCCATGTCCCGTGAAGCCGGACTCGGGCTCGAAGGTGATCTTCCCCTCCGCAATGTTCTTCCGCGCGAGGCCGGCAGCGTGACCCGCCGAGGCCATGCGCAGGACGCAGTCCAGAAGCATCCCACCCGCCATGGCTCCTGCCGCGGGCAGGTATCGGAGAAGGGTGTAACCCTCGACCAGACCCTTGATGTCGCGCACGGGCACGACAAAAAGCGACTGGGGCTGCACATCTGCCGGCAGGAGAAGCCACGTCGCTGCGATCGTTCCCGCCATGATCGCGACATTGCCGGCCGCGAAGAGCACTCCGGCTGCGCGGTCGCCGTTCATGAACTGCCCCATGCCCGGCATGGCCATCGACATCATGGCGGATCTCGGGACAAAGCTCGCCTTCTGATGGGCGAGGGACAGCCTGGCGGCGATCTGCTCGAGGTCGCCGACCGTCAGCGCGCCGACCTCTCGGGCGGAGTATTCGTCGAGCGCAGCCGCCACCTCCTGCTGGAGGGAGGGGATGCGCGGCGAGGGGTCAGCCGCGAACACCGCGGCTGCGGTGAGCGAAAGGGCAAGAATGGAAAGGAGCTTTCTCATCGGTTACCTCTGAGAAAGAAGATATCGCTACACTTCTCGAGCGGCCACTGGAATTTCCACTGTGAAGATGCTTCCCTTGCCGGGAGCGCTCTCGACGCGCACGACGCCTCCGTGGGCTCGGGCGACGCTCTGCACGATCGCCAGGCCGAGACCTGCACCCACGGCGCCTTCGCCGCTTTGGTCCATGCCCGAGGCCGCCTTCCTTCCGCGGTAAAACCGCTCGAAGATCCGCGGCAGGTCCTCCGCGTCGATGCCCGGGCCGTTGTCGCTGACGGTGAACCTGACGCTGTTCTCGATCGCCCGGATGCCCGTGACGACCGTTCCCCCTGCCGGGGTGAACTTCACCGCATTGCCGATGAGGTTGGAGATCGCGAGCACCATCCTGTCCCTGTCGCAGGACAGGCGAAGGGGGGAGTCCGGCGCTTCGATCGACAGGAAGATCCGTTTTTCCGCGGCAAGCGCGTGGAACCCCGCGGCTGCTGCTTGAACGATGTCGGCGGCGGAGTGATCGCCGATGTCCAGGCTCGCGATTCCAGCGTCCAGCCGAGAGAGATCCAACAGGTTCGCCGTGATCCACTCGAGCCGTTTGAGCTGGAAGGCGCTCTCCGAGAGGAACTCCGCGCGCGCCGCGGGATCTCCCGCCGCGCTGCCCTGGAGCAGCTCATTGAACGTCGCGAGGGCGGTGATGGGCGTGCGAAGCTCGTGGGAGGCGTCGGCGATGAACCGGCGCAGCGAGTCGCGCTCGGAGCGCAGGTCGCGGAAGCTCCCCTCGAGGCTCTCCGCCATCGTGTTGAACTGGACGGCGAGCGCTCCGATCTCGTCGCGCCGGCCGCTCGGGGCGCGCGTTGCGAGGTCGCCCCCCGCCATGCGCCCTGCGGCCTGCGCCAGGCCGCGCAGCGGGTCGGTGAGGGTCTTTCCCATCAACAAGCCGAAGGCGACCGCCACGACGAGCGACCCGAGCGCCGAGAGGAGCACGGCCGTCCTCATCGTCGCGATCACCTCGCCGCTCGGGGACAGGGGGCTGGAAAGCTCCACGAATCCGATCGGGCTCGCGGGAGCCCCCATCGCGACCCGGATCGAGCGCCGGGCAGCCCCGCGGGGAGGCGGGGGCCTGTCGGGCGGAAGGAACGAGTCCTTGTCGAACTCGAAGCGCTTGCCCCACGGCGTGAGCATGCGACGAGCGAAGATGTGCGACGTGCCCAGGGGCAGATCGCGGAGCAGGGGCATCAGGTCGCGCGGCCTTTCCGACGGCTCGCCGCGGAGGCGCCCCGCAGGCAGGGAGAGGATGAACGGAGATGTGCCTCTGCGCCGGGTATCGATCTCGGCGAGCCCTGAGGGGATGACCCACAGGAACTCGTCGGGGGCTCCGGGGTCGCCCGAATCGGCGATGAGAGCCCCGTCCGGCCCGAGGATGCGCACGCGCGCGTCCCCGAGGAACGCTGAGGTGTATGCCAGCTCTTCAAGGGCGATCCGGCGGACCTGCGGAGCGAGGAAGCGCTCGGCCTGGAGGGCGACCGCGGCCGCGTTGGCCGCCAGGTATGCCCTCTCCTGCCTCTCCACGTGCCGCCCGACGACCAGCAGGGCGAGCGCTCCCATGAGCGTGACGGAGAGGAGGATCAGGATGGCGTAGCTCGCCGCAAGTCTCCACCGGATCGAACGAAACATGAAGCTCTCCGCTCTCAGATCCCCGGCGGGGTCGGTGCGGGAAGGCTGAATCGATGCATCCCGCCCCATGGCATCATCGGCGAGGCGCCGCTGTCTGAATCCGGGCGCTCGGGACCCTGGAATCCCATGAAGCTCGACATCGAGATGCCGAGGTACCCCTTGGTTGTGTCGGAAGGGTTCTCCCCGAGCATGACGGTCAGGTCGGCCTGTTTGCCGTCGGGCGCTCGGGAAACCGTGAGCGTGAGCGAGTCGCCCGGCGCGTGCGCCGCGACCGCCTCGGCGACCGCCCGTGGGGACTGCACGCGCACCCCCTCGATGGCCGTGATCAGATCGCGCTCCTTCATGCCCGCCTTTGCGGCCGGGCTGTCCGGCGCCACGCGCGCCACGAGCACTCCGACCATGCCGAAGCCGGCACCGGGTCGACCGTCCTGCGGGCCGCCGCCCCAGCCGCCGCGCGCCCAGGCCGAGGTGTACTCGATGCCGAGGTACGGCGCGTCCGCGTCAGGCTTCTTTCCGAGCGTGACCTGCACGTCGCGCGGCTGCTTGCCCGGCGAGCGGACCGAAAGAGTGACCACATCGCCGACCTTGTGCGCGGCGATCAGCTCCCCGAGGGAGCCGCCCGCCTCCACGGTTTTCCCGTTGACGGAGAGGATGACGTCTCCGGCCGCAAGGCCGGACTTTTCCGCCGGTCCGCCCGGCGCGACGGTCGCAACGCTCGCCCCCTGCGCCCGGCCCGGGATCTGATCGAACGGCGCGATGCGGGGCAGAGGCTGCTGCCAGCCGGGTCCTGCCTGCGGCCCCTGGAGCTCATCGCCGGGGTTCGGCGCAGGCGCGATGCCGATCCATGGCCTTCCAGCCTGGTCCGCGGGCGCGACCGCGAGCGTTCGCACGGCGTCCCCGTGCCTGACCTTCAGCTCGAGCTTGTCGCCGAGCTTTGTCGCATCGACGGCCGATTTCAGCTCCTCCGGCGAGTTCACCGCCTTCCCGCCCGCCTCGAGCACGATGTCGCCCCGGACAATGCCCGCTATCTGCGCGGGGCTGCCGGGCCGAACCGAAGCGACGAGAACGCCGGGCTGCTCGACTGCAGCAAGCGCCCCGCTTGTGCCGGGTTTCTTCTCGGCATTCGGCTGTGCGACCGCAAGGGCCGCGCCGGCGGCAAGAAGGGAAGCCGCGAGGATGAGGGATCGCGGAAAGATGCGAAATGTTTTTCTCACTGCTGTGTACCTCCGGCTTCCAACGTACTACCGAAAGGTTGCCGTTCATTTACGGCGCCGTTAAAGTTCGTTAACAATCCCCTGGCCGCTCAGCGGCCCGGCTGCCGCTCAGCGGCCCGCGCGGGTGAACATATACCCTGTCCCTCGCACCGTCACCAGCCACTGGGGGGCGGCAGGCTCGCTTTCGACCTTCTCGCGGAGGTGGCGCACATGGACGTCGACGGTGCGCTGCGAATCCACCGAGCTGTCGTAGCCCCAGACGATCTCCAGCAGGGACTCCCTGCTGAAGACCTGGTCGGGGTGGCTGACGAAATGGCGCAGCAGGCGGTACTCGGTGGGCGTGAGAGCGACAGGCGCGCCGCCGCGCTCGACCCGCATGCGCGAGATGTCCACGCTCACGTCGCCGAAGGCGATCTTTTCGGGCCCCGGCGCCGATGCGAGCTCGCCGTAGGCCCGGCGCAGAGCGGCGTGCACGCGCGAGAGCAGCTCCCGGAAGCTGAACGGCTTCACGATGTAGTCGTCCGCGCCCAGCTCCAGACCGAGGACCTTGTCGACCTCCTCATCCTTCGCCGTCACCATCAGGATGGGCAGCGAGCGTCCCTCCTCGCGCAGGATCCTGCAGACGTCGAAGCCGCTCATGTCGGGGAGGCGGATGTCCAGAAGCACGAGATTGGGGGAGCCCCCGCGGACCATCTCGAGCGCCTTTTGACCGCTGCCGGTGAGCAGGACCGTGAAGCCTTCCGCCTTCAGCCCGTACTCGAGACCCCTCGCGACGGAGGGCTCATCCTCGACGACGAGGATGGTGTGGCGTTCCATTGCATCCATTGTACCATGCCGGGGAGCGGAAGGGAAATGCCGTGCGCGGCACCGATGCCCCTCAGCGCTTGCTGTTCAACACCTGCTTCAGGTTCGTGAATATGCCCACGCTGAGCAGTAAGCTTCCGATGGAGTTCGTTCCCAGCCAAAGCCTGTCGTCGACAGAGGTGCCGTCGACAAGGGATCCCACGAAAGGGAACTTCACCGGATGGGACTGGAACACGTCCGCGAACAGATGCAGGCCGATGCCAATGCCGCATCCTGCCACGACGCTCTTCAAGAGGACAATGACTCCCCTGCGCGCGTCCAGTTTTCGCACGGCGAGAAACAAGGCGGCGACGAGTGCAAACGAGTGGAAGAGGAAATTGCGGTGGGCGCCGATCCCAAGGAGCGTGATGTCGAGGTCGGGGAATCTGAAGAAAAGCGCGATGCCGATTCCCGTTCCGATCCCTGCCAGGATCTTTCCCATCATTCCGTGTCCCTTAGGTGTCAAGAGTCGCCACCGGGGTGTGGAAGGGAGATGCCGCGCGCAGCGTCGCGGAAGCTGTCGAAGCTGTAGAAGAGGTAGGGCCGCAGGTCGCGCGCGGGATCGAAGCCGCCGGCTGCCGCGTCAATGCGAGCGGCAAGCCCCACGCCCACCGGAAACTCTGTGTTCATTGCGGTGAGCTGCAAGATGACCTCGAGGCCGACGAAGAAAGCGCTGTCCGGGAGGAACTGCGCCGGCGCGAGGCCGTACTCCCCGCCCCATTCCGCATGCATCCCCAAGCCGATTCCCGTGAGGCCCAGGCCCAGAATCAACGGCGCATCGAGAAGGGCGACGGGGATGAGGTAGTCGAGGCTCCCGAGGACGACTCCGGGCCCGGTGCGCGGCGCGAGGGCGAAGGCTCCCCGGGGCGTCACATACGAGTCGTAGAACATTGCTGCCGCCCCGGGCGTATATGATGCCTTGGCGCCCACCTTGAGCACCTGGTGGGCGAACACCGAGGGGACGCTCCCTGAGAGGAACAGCAGGAAACGCTGGGGCGGGGTGATGGCCGAAAATGCGGGCAGCGGGAAGGAGCAGTCGAAGTCGGCCGAGAAGTCCCGCGGCGGGTAGAAGTCCAGCCGGGAGCCGGTTTTCTGCCAGCGCAGCCGGACGCCGGGCCAGATCGACAGCGACGGGCCCCAGCTGCCGGCGGGCTCTGCGAGCGAATCGCGGAAATCGAAGGGTACGATGCTCTCGAGGCTTGCATCGAACAACAATCGCGTTCGCGCGACAATCAAGAATCCGCGGCCGAGAGTGTTGCGCGACACGAGAGGGAGCGAAACTGAGAGGGAGCTTGCGAAGTCCTGCTGGTAGGAGCCCGCGTATGTGTACTCGAGTGAGAGGCGGCTGTCGACGCGGAGGTTCCCCAGGGCAGAGGCGAGGTCGACCGCGAAAGTGGGCTGGCCGCTGAGCGGGTGCCATGCCGCGCCGAGCGACCACGAGGAAATCCCCAACAGGGAGCCGCCGAGGGCCGCCGCGCCGATGCCGATGTCGATGCCGCCGGTGGAGGAGACACCGAAGGGAAGCCAGGGATACCAGAGGTAGGGAAGGGGAAAGTCGCGGTATGGTCGCGACGGGATGGCGCGGCCGGTCCACTCGACCGCCGGGGGATACGGCGCGGCGGGAACGGCTTCGGCAGGCGTCGAGCGAAGGTCCGCGATCGGGATCGTCTTGAGGCAGAAGCCCTTGCTGGAGTAGCTGGAGTAGATGAGGCGCTCATCATCGTCGATCCCTGCAATCGCCGCGACAGGGTCCTCCACCGCAAGTGAGGATTCCCCGGTCTCCAGATCGGACAGATACAGAGCCAGGTTCCCCGTGCGGTCAGAGCAATAGAGAAGCCGGCCGTCGGCGAGGAATGCCGGGTAGTATTCGCCGGCAGGGTCTGGGCCGCTCACGAGCTTGGCGTCGTCCACGAGCTCGGCGTCGCCCACGAGCTCGGCGCCGGTCGGCTCCCCCTCGCCGAGGGACAGCACGGCGATGTCCTGAAACCCGCGGAGGTTGAACGTGAAGGCGAGGCGACCGGCGTCCGGCGAAAAGGATGGGTTGTAGACGTTCGACTCTGCGCGCGAGTACAGCTCGCGCACGCTCCCTGTCTGAAGGTCGACTTCGACAATGCGGCTGTACGTACCCGTTGCCTGCACAGCCGCGAGGCGCCTGCCGTCCCGCGAGACCGCGGGCTGCCAGAGGTGGGCGCCGCGGGTGATCTGCCGGACCTTTCCCGTCTCGGGGTCGAGGCTGTAGAGATCCGACACCGCCTCGCCCGGGCCGGGTCTCCTCCAGTCGTACGCGAGGGTCGTGAAGTAGATCGTCCGCCCGTCAGATGTCGAACAGAAGGAGGCCTCGTCGGTGAGGGCCACGTCGAGCAGGATCCTCTCCCTGTGCGTGTCAGGGTCGTATCGCACGATCGCGGGATGCCGCTCGGGTGTCGAGCGGTAGAGGTACAGGCCGGCCGAGGTCGGCTGCGGGCGCCAGTAGTCCCCGATGCCGTCGGGTGTGAGGAGCGCGCCTCCCGCAGTGCGCGCGGAGGCGCGGTGGCGCTCGGCAAGCCGCGCCCTCATGTCCTCGTAGACGTCGCTCGCTTTCCTGCCCGTCACCTTCTCGATCGCGGCCCAGGGACCGAAGAAGGGAAATGCAAGGTATGCGTCCATGATGCGGGTGAAGGAGTCTTCCCCGTAGGCGGCGAGGATGTGCTCGACCAGGATGTTGCCGGCAACGTAGATCCTGCCGAGGGGCGGGAAGGAGGAACCGTAGCCCCCGCGCGCCAGGTTGAAGAGATCTCCCTCGATGACCGGCGCCTTCGAGTACATCTCGAACAGCGGGTCCCTGCCACGACCCCCGGCGGTGAAGGTCGTCTCGAGGTTCACCGCCGGTCCCTCGACCATCCAGCCGGGGAGAAAGAGTCCACTCCCCATTGCGGCGTCCCTGCCGAGCACTCGGGAGAGCGCGGCGAACGGGCCCCTGTCCATCGTGAGGTGCACGAAGTGGGTGAGCTCGTGCGTCAGGATGATCCGCAGATAGCTCTCAGTCCGGGCCCCCATCAAGTGGTCTGACGGGGCTGTCAGGATGAGCTCGATCCGGGAGGGAAACGGCCCGGTGCCCCCGTTGGCGTAGTCCAGTCCGCCGCGGATCACGCAGGGGATTTTTTTGGGGTACGAGCCGAAAAACCCCGTCACCTTCGCGTAGACGTCTTCGCAGAACGTGAGCAGCTCGTCCGTAGCAGCTCGGTTGCGCGGCTCGAAGACGAACAGGAAGTGCTCGGTTTCCGCTCGCTCCCAGCGGGCGCCCTCGGCGCGCCCGGGCGCGACGGTGACCAGCGCGAGAAAAAGGCCGACGATCATCGACCACCGCCTCACGATGATGCTCTTTCGTACACGAGGAACTCGTGGGGAAGAGGGTTTGCCGCGTCGACCGTACCGGAGGTCCTTTTGACGAGCCGCCAGGCCTGCTCGTCAATGGCGGGGAGGAGCGCGTCGCCCGGGACCTCCGCAGCGATGCGCGTGATGAACAGCCGGCCTGCCAGGGGAAGGAAGATCTCGTAGATCGAGGCGCCGCCGATCACAAAAAGCTCGCCTCCTGCGGCAGCCGCGAGCGCCTGTTCGACGGAATGGACGACCTGGCAGCCGGGAGCCTGAAAGCCGGGGTCCCTCGTGAGCACGATGTTGCGTCTGCCGGGCAGCGGCCTGCCGATGGACTGGAAGGTTTTTCGCCCCATGAGGAGCGCATGCCCGGTCGTGATCCGCCTGAAATGCGCAAGGTCTGCCGGCAGCCGCCAGGGGATCGAACCCCGATTGCCGATCGTACCGTTGCGGGCGACGGCCGCGACGATGGAGATCACGGCTGCGGCTCTCCCTTCATGTCGCGTCGCTCTTGTTGATGACCTTGTTCAGCGGATACTCGATGATGCCGTCTGCGCCCCGCTCGATGAGCCGGGGGACCAGCTCGCGGACGACCGACTCGCGAATGACGATCTCGACGGAGAACCACGAGGTGTCGGCAAGCCGCGCCACTGTGGGCGATGTGAGGCTGGGCAGGAGCGCCACGACCTCGTCGAAGCTCGCTTCAGGCACGTTCATCTTCAGACCCACTAGGTTCTCGGCTGCAAGCGCCCCGCGCAGCAGGAGCGCGATCTGCCCGATCTTCTTGCGCTTGGCCGGGTCCTTCATGGCCGCGTGGTTCGCGATGAGCTTGGTGTTCGTCTCCAGGAGCGTGTGCACGATTTTCAGCCCGTTCGCCCGCAAGGTGGTGCCCGTCTCGGTGACCTCCACGATGGCATCGACGAGGCCGTCGACGGCCTTCGCCTCGGTGGCGCCCCAGGAGAACTCCACCTTCACGGGGATGCCCCGGTCGGCGAAGTACTTCCGCGTGAAGGCAACGAGCTCCGTGGAGATGGTCTTGCCGGCGCAGTCCTCCAGGGTGTTGAGAGGGGAGGCAGAGGGGCAGGCCAGAACCCACTTCGCCTTGTTCGTGCTCACCTTCGAGTACACGAGGTCGGACACCATCTCGACGTCCGCCTCGCTCTCGAGGATCCAGTCCAGACCCGTCAGCCCGACGTCAAGCACGCCGTTCTCCACGTAGCGCGCCATCTCCTGCGCGCGCACGAGCGAGCAGCTCACTTCGGGGTCGTCGATCGAGGGGAAGTAGGACCTCTCAGAGGTTGAGATCTTCCATCCCGCCTTCTGGAACAGCTCGATGGTGGCCCGCTCGAGGCTGCCCTTGGGGATGCCGAGCTTGATCAGGCCTGATTTCATTTCTTCTCTCCGTACACCTTGGCGGGGTCGAAAATCTTGACCCCGTCGACGCGCGTTCCGCCGCCCTCCACGACGTTGAAGAAGCAGCTGCGGTACCCCGTGTGGCAGGCGGCCTCGCCGACCTGGCTGACCTTCGCGAGCACGCAGTCCGCGTCGCAGTCGATGCGCAGCTCGCGCACCTGCTGGACATTGCCCGAGCTCTCGCCCTTCTTCCACAGCTTTCCCCGGGACCTGCTCCAGTAGTGCATGAGGCCGGTCTTTCGGGTCAGCTCCCACGCTTCAACGTTCATGAAGGCGACCATGAGGACCTCGCCGGTCTCCGCGTCCTGCGCCACCGCGGGGACCAGGCCGTCGAGCTTCGAAAAATCCAGTGCGACCATGAGAGGGAACCCCCTTGCGAGCGGCGCGCCTACAGGGACACGTCGGTCTGGCGGCGGCGCCAGGTGACCTCCGCTCCGAAGATGAGATCGTAGGTGTCGATGGCGATCTGCTGCTCCTCGTTCGTCGGCACGACCAGGATCGCGATGGGAGAGAACGGCGAGGAGACGATTCCTTCCCCGGAGCCAAGCGAGACGTTGAGCGCGTAGTCCATGAAGATGCCGAGGTTCTCCAGCCTGTGGCAGATCCTTTCGCGCATCTTCACCCCGTGCTGGCCGATGCCGCCGGTGAACACCAGGGCGTCGACCTTCACGAGGTTGGCGACGTAGGCGCCGATGTACTTGCGCACCCGATACGCGTACACCTCCAGCGCGAGCTGGGCGCGCTGGTTGCCCTGCGCCGCCTCCGCCTCCAGGTCGCGCAGGTCATTTGAGATCCCCGACAGCCCGAGCAGCCCGCTCTTTTTCTGCAGCATCGTGTTGAGCTGCTCAGGGGTATACCCGCGGGCGGCGAGGAAGCCGAGGATCGCCGGATCGATGTCGCCGCACCTGGTGCCCATCATCAGGCCCTCAAGGGGCGTGAACCCCATCGAGGTGTCGATGCTTCGCCCGTGCTCGATCGCCGTCACCGAGGCGCCATTGCCGAGGTGGCTGGTGATGATGTTTGTGTTCTCGGGCACCCGCTTCATCAGCGTCATGGCGCGCGCGGCGACGAACCTGTGGCTCGTGCCGTGGAAGCCGTAGCGGCGGATCTTGTACTTCTCGTACAGCTCCCAGGGCAGGCCGTACAGGTAGGCCGCGGGAGGCATGGTCTGGTGGAAGGCGGTGTCGAAGACGGCAACCTGCTTCAGCCCCGGCAGGGCGGCCATGGCCTCCCTGATGCCCTGGAGGTTGGGCGGGTTGTGCAGGGGAGCGAGCTCGCAGTTCTTCTCGATCGCCTTCACCACCTCCTCGTCGATCACCACGGAGCTCGCGTACTGCTCCCCGCCGTGCACGACCCTGTGACCGACGCCGGCGATCTCGCTCAGGCTGCCGACGATCCCCCGTTCGGGATCGGTGAGGGCTGCGCTCACAAGCTCCATGGCCGCCTTGTGGTGGGGCACCTGGACCTCCCGGGTGACCTCGCCCTTCGGCGATTTCTGCGCAATCTTCCCCTTCAGTTCGCCGATTCTCTCGACGATGCCCCGTCCCATGCTGACCCTCTGAGGCATCTGCCAGACCTCGTACTTGAGCGAAGAGCTCCCGCAGTTGATGACCAGGATCTTCTTGTCCGGCGCGGCTCTCTCCATGCATCCCTCCGGCTGGTGATTTCGCACTTCTTTCTTACCAAATATGCGGTTTCTGTGCTACGGTGCCGAACGGAGTGAAGCGATGGCTCTCCTGGTTTCCCACTCGGGCGCGCTCGGCGATTTCATCACCGCGCTCCCGTCGGTCTGCGTGTGGCGCAGGCTCCACTCGTGTGAAAGGACCGTTCTCCTCGGCAGGCCGGCCATCGCGGCGCTGTGCAGGGGCATGTTCGACGAGGTCTGGGACGCGGGGTCGGGCCGATTCGCCTCCTTGTACGGCCCTGCCCCCGATGCCCGGCTCGCCGATCTGTTTTCTCCGTTCCTGTCCGCGCTCCTTTTCGCGCCGACAGCCTCTCCCCTAGCGGCGAACCTCGCGGTCCTCGGCGTGGGCGAGATCACGAAGCAGGAGCCGTTTCCAGCAGACCCTTGGCGCGCGGGGGGTGCCGGGCATTTCGTCCACGTCGTGGACTACCATCTGTCGTTGTTTCCCGCCGCGGTCGTGACTGATGCCGATCGCATTCCCCGGATCGCGCCTTCCGACGATCCCGAAGCTGCGCGGATCGTGCAGCCTGGCACGATCGCGATCCATCCCGGCAGCGGGAGCGCGAGGAAGAACTGGCCGCTTGAGCGGTTCGTCGCGCTCGCGCGCCGGCTCGAAGCGAGTGGCGGGCGGATCGCCTGGATCGAGGGACCTGCCGAACGCGGCAGCATGCCCGACGCTGCTCAGATCTGGCGCGGGCTTTCCCTGCCCGTGCTCGGCGCGCGCCTCTCGCGTTGCGCTCTGTTCGTGGGAAACGACTCGGGCATCAGCCACCTCGCCGCTGCCGTGGGCTGCGCGTCGGTTGTTCTGTTCGGCGCGACGAGCCCCCGCGTGTGGGCGCCGAGGGGTGAGCGCGTGAAGATCGTGGATTCGGGCGGGAGAGGGATGGAAGAAATCAGCGTGGAGCAGGCATTCCAGTCAGCTGACAGTCTTCTCGGCGGATGATCGGAGTCGGGTGGGAAGGGAGGAGAACAGGAGAGGAGAGCCCTCTCCTCTCCTGTCCGGGAAGGAAGAGTCTTACTTCTTCCGCGCGGCGGATTTCTTCGCGACCTTCTTCGCGGGCTTCTTCGCCGCTTTCTTGGCCGGCTTCTTCGCGGGCTTCTTCGCCGCTTTCTTCACCGTCTTCTTTGCTACTGCCACGTTCGCCTCTCTTATCTCATAGGATTAGATACAACTCGAACAATAGACCACAGAGGGCGAATTGTCAAGAAGGAGGATCGAAAAATTCTCCGCGCGCCTCGCGCGGCGGCCCCCGGCAGCGGACGGACATGCCGCGGACGCAATGATCGACGCCGGGTTGTTCGACGATTAGCGGCGATTTCCCCGGGTCGTCTTTTCTGAGTACCTTTGACCCTTCAGGAGGCGAGCGTGGCGCTACCCCGTACACTCGGAGAGCTTTCGGCTTCGGGCTACCATGCCCGGTCGGTGAAGGAGGAGATGCGGGAAAACTTGATCCGCATGCTCCGCGCGAAGGAGGAGCTTTTCCCCGGCATCGTCGGGTACGACGCGACGGTCGTGCCGGGCCTCGTGAACGCGATCCTCTCGAAGCACGACTTCATTCTTCTCGGCCTGCGGGGCCAGGCGAAGACGCGCATCCTGCGCGGCCTCGTCGCCTTCCTCGACGAGAGGCTGCCCGTTCTGGCGGGCACGGAGACGAACGACGATCCCTTCGCTCCCGTGAGCAGGAAGGGGCGCGACGTGGTCGCCTCTCGGGGCGTCGAGGCCCCGATCGAGTGGATCTCGCGCGAGGAGCGCTACCGCGAGAAGCTGGCGACCCCCGACGTCACGATCGCGGATCTCATCGGCGACATCGACCCCATCAAGGCGGCCACTCGAAAGCTCTCGTATGCCGACGAGGAGGTGCTTCACTTCGGCATCATCCCGCGCACCAACCGCGGGATCTTCGCGCTCAACGAGCTGCCCGACCTGCCGCCCCGCATCCAGGTGGGCCTGCTCAACATCATGGAAGAGAAGGACATCCAGATCCGCGGGTTCCCCCTGCGGATGAGGCTGGACATCCTCATGGTCTACTCGGCGAATCCCGAGGACTACACCAACAGGGGCAACATCATCACGCCCCTGAAGGACAGGATCGATTCCCAGATCCTCACCCACTATCCCGCGGACCTTGCCGCCGCGATGCGGATCACCGCGCAGGAGGCATGGACCTCGCGCGACGGCGCCTCGGGCGGCGGTGCCTCGGGCGGCGGTGCACAGCTCGACGGCGCCTCGCCGAGCACGGCCGTCCTCTCCGTTCCCGATTGGTATCGGGAGCTTGTCGAGGAAGTTGCCTTCGCCGCCCGCAAGAGCGAGTTCGTGAACCAGTCGTCGGGCGTCTCGGCCCGGATGAGCATCTCCCTGCTGGAGAACGTCCTGTCCAACATGGAGCGCCGCGCGATCCGTCACGGCGAGGCTGCAGTGTTCCCCCGCATCAGCGACCTCCACGCGGCGGTGACCGCGGTGACGGGGAAGATCGAGCTGGTGTACGAGGGCGAGCAGCAGGGCGCCCAGATCGTGGCGCGGAAGATCATCGGCGAGGCGGTGAAGGAGGCTTTCCGCCGAAGGTTCCCGGATCCCTCCCCGCCGAGGAAGAGGAAGAAACGCCAGGAACAGGAGGACGAGGACGACGTGCCGGTCCGGCCCGAGAAGCCCGCCCCGTCGCCCTACCAGTCCATCCTCTCGTGGTTCTCGAAGGGCAACAGGGTGGAGACCTCCGATGAGACGCCTCAGCGGGAGTACGTGAAGAGCCTTGAGAGCGTGGATGGGCTTTCCGAGATCGCGGCGCGCTTCCTCGCGCCCGAGGGATCGGAGAGCGAGGCGCGCGGGTCCCTTGCCGCCGCAATGGAGTTCGTGCTCGAGGGGCTCCACCAGCACTCGATGATCTCAAAGTGGGAGGAGGGCAATCGCACGGCCTACCGAGACATGCTGAAGGCCATGTTCGACCACATGGCCGTGAGCGATTCCAACTAGGCCAGGGGGGCGCGGTCGTGCGCTGGGAATACGCGGAGTGGGACAAGGCGCTCGAGGCTGCTCTGAAGAGCTTCGAGAGCCTCATGAGCCTGTTCAACTACCTCCTGCTCATGGCCGCGGGCGACGTGGACCAGGTCTTCAAATGGATGCGCTACCTTCAGGCTCGCGGCTCGCTCGATCCCGACGTGGACCTCGATGAGTTCAGGCGCAAGCTGGAAGAGGAGCGGATCATCGAGCGGATGAAGGAGGGGGGCTTCGCCCTTGGCGCCAAGGGCGAGCAGGCCATCCGAAGGGAGTCGCTCAACAGGATCTTCACGGGCCTGCAGAAGTCGGGCTACGGGCAGCACCGCGTCCCCCATGCCGGGGAGGGCGATGAGAGGCTCACCGAGACCCGGCCGTACCGTTTCGGCGATCCCGTCGCGAGCATCGACGCCTTGGGCACGATCTCCAATGCCGTGCGCCGCTCGGGGGCTGAGGAGATCTCCCTGACGGAGGAGGATGTCGAGGTCTACGAGACCGAGCACCTCGCCTCCTGCGCCACGGTGCTCCTCATCGACATCAGCCACAGCATGATCCTCTACGGCGAGGACAGGATCACTCCCGCCAAACAGGTCGCCCTCGGCCTGACGGAGCTGATCCTCACCCGCTACCCGAAGGACGCGCTCCGCGTCGGAGTCTTTGGCGATGAGGCGCGCGAGATCGCGATCCGCGACATCCCCTATCTGCAGGTGGGACCGTTCCACACCAACACGAAGGCGGGGCTCGAGATGGCGCAGTCCATCCTCGAAGGCTCGCGGCAGAGAAACAGGCAGATCTTCATGGTCACCGACGGCAAGCCGACCGCGATCATGGAAGACGGCGAGGTCTACAAGAATCCGTGGGGCTTCGACCCGAAGATCAGGAACCAGACCCTCGAGGCGGCCGCGGCATGCAGGAGGGCGGGGATCACGATCACAACCTTCATGCTCGCCTCGGACCCCGACCTGGTCGAGTTCGTCGAGGAGATGACCCGGATCGCGAGCGGCCGCGCGTATTTCGCTTCCGCCGACAGGCTAGGGGAGTTTCTCTTCGCGGACTATATCAGGAACAAGCGGCGGACGGTGACCTGAGCGCCGCTCGCCGCAGGCTCGGCGCGGCCCGGCTCAGGCGCCTTTCAGAAGCAGCCCGCCAAGAGTGAGCAGGACAATTGCCGGCATCAGCACGATGTGGTACAGGCCGTTTCTGTCCAAAGGGGAGAACGCGTCGACTCCGAGGGCCTGGATGAGCGACGCGGCCGCGCTCACGAGGAGCCCCGCAATGATCTGCCAGGAGCCCGTGCCGGCCTCCAAGCCGAGGATGCTCATCACGAGGAGAAAGATCGTGGCGGGGGCGTAGCCCAGGATCGCGACGAGGAAGCTGTTCAGCAGGAAGGTCGCGACGAGGTACGCGGCGAGCAGGAGGAGCCCCGCGGCGAGGAACGCCGGGCGCGCGCCGGCCGCGAAGAACTGCCATCCCGCCGTGAGAAGCATGAAGAAGGCGAGGATGCCGGTCGCGACGCTCGTCGCCTTCTCGAAGACCCTTCGGCCGGGTGAGTTCCCGCGCGGCTCGAGGAAGCCGTGGTCGATCCCGCCGCTCAGGGCGCTGATGCCCAGGGAGAGCAGGGCCAGCGCCCAGAATCCCGCGGCCGTAGACAGCGATCTCACCCTGCCGAGCAGGAAGCCGGCGGCGAGGAACGCCTCCGCCGCCAGGAGAAAGTTCGTGATCGCCGTCGCCGAAAGCGGCGTCAGCGTATTCTTTGCTCTCATGCGCCGATCGTACAGTTTTTTGTTTGACTCGTCTCGGCCGCGCAAGTATTTTTCACAAGCAAAGGAGATCCGATGTTCGAAATTTCCCGGCGGGAGCGCGCCTTCACGCTCGGCGGCCTGTTGGTCGCGCTGTTCCTCGGCGCCCTCGACCAGACCATCGTCGCCACGGCGATGCCGAAAGTCCTGCAAGACCTGAACGGCCTGAACCTCTATACATGGGTTGTCACCGGGTACCTCCTCGCCTCGACCGCGATGATCCCCATCTGGGGCAAGCTCTCCGACCTGTACGGCCGCAAGCTCGTCGTGCTGGTCGGCGTGGTGATCTTCCTCGCCGGCTCCGCCCTCTCGGGCCAGTCGCGCACCATGGTCGAGCTGATCGCATTCCGCGCCCTGCAGGGCCTGGGCAGCGCGGGCATATTCTCGACGGCGTTCACCGTCGTCGCCGACATCTACCCGCCGACTGAGCGCGGGAAGTACCAGGGCCTCTTCGGCGCGGTCTTCGGCGTGTCGGGGGTCATCGGGCCATGGCTGGGCGGGATCCTCACCGACAGCCTTTCTTGGCGATGGGTCTTCTACGTCAACGTGCCCGTCGGGATCATCGCCCTGCTGCTGATCGTTCTCCAGATGCCGGCCCTGAAGCCGAAGCTTGAAGGCAGGGTCAGGATCGACTGGTGGGGCACCGCGACGCTCCTGCTGGGGATCATCCCCACCCTCCTCGCGCTGAGCCTCGGCGGCATCGAGTACCCGTGGGGTTCCTGGCGGATCCTGGGCCTGTTCGGAATCGGCGCCGCGGGGCTCGTGGCATTCGGGCTTGTGGAGGCCCGCGCGCCCGAGCCGATCCTTCCCTTCGACCTGTTCAGGAACCGCACCTACGTGATCGCGAACGCCGTGGCGCTCCTCGTGAACGGCGTGGCTTTCTTCGGAGCGATCATCTTCCTCCCCATCTTCATGGTCATGGTTGTCGGCGTCTCAGCGAGCGCGGCGGGGCTCACCATCATCCCCCTCACTCTCGGACTTGTCGGCGCGAGCATCATCGCCGGTCAGGTCGTGAGCCGGATCGGGAAGTACAAGGCGATCCTCATTTCGGCAATTGTCGTCGTCCTCGCCGGATACTTCATCCTCCATGGCCTCACCGTGAACATCACGCGCGCCCAGATGACCTGGCGGATGATCCTCCTCGGCATCGGCATCGGCCCCGCCCTGCCCATTCTCACCAGCGCGATCCAGAACTCGGTGCACCCGCGCGAGCTGGGCGCGGCGACCAGCTCGAGCCAGTTCTTCCGTCAGATCGGCGCAACCATCGGCATCGCCATCTTCGGGACGCTGCTCGCCACGACCCTCGCGGCCCGTCTGCCGGCCTACCTGCCGGATCAGATGAAGGGGGCGGGCATGGGATCGATGCAGTTCAACATGGGGCAGCTGCAGTCCGGCAATATCGGCGCGGTGGGCGACGAGATCAGGGCCGGCATGCAGGCGACCTACGCGAAGATCGAGCTCGCGTTGACGAAGGATGACCCCGAGGCCGTGAAGAGCCTTCTCGCCGACCCTCGCATCCCCGCGGAATACAAGGACATGCTGGGCAAGGGCGGCATCGCAGGCCAGGTCAAGGCGGGGCTTGACGCCCAGTACGAGGCGGTCGCGGCCGCTCTCGGCAGCGGCTCCCCGGGCGCGATCCAGAAGCTGCTGGCAGACCCGCGGCTTCCTTCGGAGCTGAAGCAGTCGCTTGGGCGGATTCCCCTCTCGGCTCTCGCGAACCCCCAGGCGCTCAAGGGAGTGCTCGCCCAGGTCAGGAATGGGATCGACGCGCAGGCGCCGGCGATCATCCAGCAGGCCACGACGGCGGCGCTTGCGAAGATCAAGGCCGCGCTCGATGCCCAGGCAGAGGCTCTGACGACACAGGTGACAAGCGCCCTGAAGAGGGCATTCACCGACGCGATCACGACGATCTACTTCTGGGAGCTTTTCGTCGTCGGCCTCGCGCTGTTCCTCGCGCTGTTCCTTCCCGAGAACGCTCTGCGGAAGGGAACCCCCGAGGGAAAAGCAGCCGCGGGGGCGACGCCCCCCGCCGGGCACTGAGCGAGGCGTGGGATCTGCTGGTTGCCCAGAGCCTCGACACACGGTATCATCTTGGGGGGGCCAGGAATGAAACAGTACAAGATCATTGTAGAGAAGCATCCCGATGCGTACGTGGCATATCCACTGGGCTTGAAAGGCGTTGTCATAGGCGACGGAGAGACATATGAAGAGGCGCTCGCAGATGTCACCTCCGCGATCCGGTTCCATCTTGAGACTTTCGGGGAGGGATCCATGGACCTGGATCCACCCGTCCTTGAGGCCTTTATCGCAGAAGCGCGCGTCAATGTGTGATGCCGAAGTTCCCAGTCGATGCTCCGAAGCGCAGGGTCGTGAAGACGCTCGAGATTCTGGGCTTCGTGATAGTTCGCGAGAAGGAGCACATATCCCTGCAGAGAGCGAATGCCGACGGGAGCAGGACGGTGCTCACGATGCCGAATCATCCCACACTCAGAGCTTCAACACTGAGGACCATTTGCAGTCAGGTCGGAATATCACGGGATGACTTCATCGAAGCCTTCGACAAAACCTGAGGGCGATCTGGTCTGACCCGACGGTGTCGGCCGCTTTACTCCGCCCGGGTTTCTGAGTAGTTTTTCTCTATACGCACACCGCAGGAGAAACCGTCAATGTCAAAGCACCAGTTCCAGGCCGAGGTCAGCCAGCTGCTCGACCTCATCATCCACTCCCTGTACTCGCACACGGAGATTTTCCTGCGCGAGCTCGTCTCGAACGCCTCTGATGCCCTGGACAAGCTGCGGTACCTCACGCTGACCCAGGATGAGTACAAGGGCGGTCCATTCGTGCCGCGGATCGACATCTCCTTCGACGGCAAGGACGGGAAGACCCTCAGCGTCTCGGACACCGGCATCGGCATGGACGAGAAGGACCTCGAGGAGAACCTCGGCACAATCGCCCGATCGGGCACCCGTGAGTTCCTCCAGGCCATGGCCGCCGACGCGAAGAAGGGCTCCAACCTGATCGGCCAATTCGGCGTGGGCTTCTACTCCTGCTTCATGGCCGCCGACAGGGTCGAGGTTCTCACGCGCAAGCTCGGCGACCAGAAGGCGTGGAAGTGGACGAGCGACGGCAAGGGAGAGTACGAGATCGCCGAAGCCTCGCGGGACGGCTGCGGCACGACGGTCACCCTTTTCCTGAACGAGAACGGCCGGGAGTACGCGAACAGGTGGCGCATCGAGGAGATCATCAAGAAGTATTCCAACCACATCGCCTTCCCCATCCACCTGCGCTACCAGGAGGACGGCCCGCACGGCGGCAAGGTGGACAAGGACGAGCAGGTGAACGCGGCCCTCGCGCTGTGGAGGAGACCGAAGTCCGAGCTGAAGGACGAGGACTACACCGAGTTCTACAAGACTCTCTCGCACGACACCGAGGACCCCTTCCACTGGATCCACCTTTCCGTCGAGGGGGCCCTCGCGTACACCACGCTGTTCTACATCCCCCGCAAGGCCCCCTTCGACCTGTACCGCTACGACTACCAGCCCGGGGTGAAGCTGTACATCAAGCGCGTGTTCATCACCGACAGCGAGAAGGAGCTGTTGCCGGTCTACCTGCGCTTCGTGCGCGGCGTGATCGATTCGGAGGACCTGCCGCTGAACGTGAGCCGGGAGATCCTCCAGAAGAACAGGGTCATGGCGAACATCCGCTCGGCCTCGGTGCGCAAGGTCCTCCAGGAGCTGGGCCAGATCGCGAAGGAGCCGGCCAGGTATGGTGAGTTCTGGGGAGAGTTCGGAAGGGTGCTGAAGGAGGGCGTGCTGCAGGATTTCGAGCACCGCGACCAGCTTCTGGAGCTCATGCGCTACACGTCGACGGCCGTGGAGGGGTGGACCAGCCTTTCGGAGTACCGCGACCGCATGCAGAAGGACCAAAAGGCGATCTACTACATCACCGGCGGCCGGGAGGCGAGCCTGCGAAGCTCGCCCTTGCTGGAGGCTTATAGGGCCAAGGGCATCGAGGTCCTCATCATGGCCGACGAGGTAGACGAGATCGTCGCGCCGTCTATCGGCAAGTTCATGGAAGTCGAGCTCAAAGCCGTCAATCGGCTGAAGACCGGCGATGACCTGCGGACAGACGCGGACGCGGGGAAGGCAGCCTCGATAGAGCCGCTGATCAAGAAGATGAAAAAAGCACTCGGCGCGGAGGTGAAGGATGTGCGGGCGAGCACCAGGCTGGCCGGCTCGCCTTCCTGCATCGTCGTGGACGAGAACGACCCCACCCTGCAGCTCCAGCAGATCATGAAGGCCATGGGCAACCGGGACATGCCCGACCTCAAGCCGATCCTCGAGGTGAACCCATCGCATCCCATCATCACGAGGCTCGCCGCCCTCGAGGACGAGGAGCTCATCGCCGACACCAGCCGGCTTCTCCTCGAGCAGGCCCTCCTAGTGGAGGGCGGTGAGCTGAAAGACCCGGCAGGGTTCGTGAGGCGGCTGAACCGGGCGCTGGAGAAGTCGCTCTAGGAGGAGAGCTCATGAGGCGGAAGACAGTCCTGCTCGCCGGGCTCCTGTTCGGGCTCATAGTCATCGGGCCCCGGGCATTCGCGCACAACCTGATCACCTCCGAGACCGTCCCGAGCACGTCTGCAGGCGCGATCACCATCGACGACCCCAGCATTTCCCGAGTCTACTACAGCCGTCTCGACCTCGCCCGGCCGCAGACCTGGTTTCGCTTCGAGGCAAAGAAGGGCGACAAAGTCTACCTAAGCGTCGGCGTGCCGAAGATCGAGAGGCTGAGGGGCTTTCGACCCTTCTCCGCCCTTGTCGGGCCGGGCCTCCCGCCTGCTGAGCTTCCCTTCGATTCACCGCCCGGTCTCGGCGCCGAGGTCCTCGCCCAAGCGGCTCCCCGCGAGTTTCACGAGGGGGTCACGGGCACGGATTCGTGGATCGTGATGGAGCAGACCGTCGCCATCCCCGAGGCCGGGATATACTACTTCGTTGCCTATCCCGCGAATCCCGCTGAGAGTCGGGACAGGCTCGAGAACAAGCTGTGGATGGCGATCGGCACGAAGGAGCGGTTCGGGCTGAAGGACCTTTGCAAGCTCGGTACGATCAAGCGATTCGTTCGCGATTTCCACGAGGTGAAATAGCGATCAAGCTCCCGGGCGCGCGGCGCCGTCGTCCAGCGCATCGCGCACCTTCTGAGCGAGCGCGGCGATCTCGAGCGGCTTCTCGACGATTCCCATGGCGCCTTCCGCCAGCAGCTCCTCGGCCGAGCCGTCGCTCGTGTATCCGGTCGTGATGAGCACGCGAGCGCGAGGGTTCGCTTCGAGAAGACGCGCAAGGCACTCCCGGCCGCTCATGCCGGGCATCATCATGTCGAGAATCACGAGATCGATCTCGCCGCTTTGCCCGTAGCGCGCGAGGGCATCGCGGCCGCTGGCCACGGGAATGACCGCGTACCCGCAGGCGGTAAGGACCCGGCAGATCACCTCGCGCACCTGGGGGTCGTCGTCGACAACGAGGACCGTCCCGTGACCTCTCGCGGGAGCCGCCGCGGGCGCCTCGCCCTGCCCGGTTTCGGTTCGCTCGCTCCTCGGCAGGAATACCGCGAAAATCGTCCCCCGGCCCACCTCGCTCTGCACGTCGATAAACCCTCCATGGCTTGCGACGATGCCGTAGACCACGGCGAGGCCCAGGCCGGTGCCGCTGCGTTCCCCTTTTGTCGTGACAAAGGGGATGAACAGTTTCTCGAGAAGCTCGGGAGGCATCCCGAGTCCGGTATCGACGACGCGCAGAACCGCGTAGCGGCCGGGCCGGCCGTTCACGTACAAGCGCGCGTCTTTCGCTGAGAGCTCGCTATCGGTCGTCTCGATCGTCAGCCGTCCTCCACCGGCGCGTCCGGTCCCTTCCTGCATCGCGTCTCGCGCGTTCATGCAGAGATTCACGAGGACCTGGCTGATCTGGTTTGCGTCGGCCTCGATCGTGCACGGGGACTCGGCCAGTCGCAGCTCCATGGTGATATCGGGGGGAAACGTCCGACGGAAGAGCTCGTACGTCTCCCTGGCCACATCGTTGAGCGACACGATAGCGCGCTTGCCCGTGGCCTGCCGTGTGAAGAACCGAAGCTGACGCGTCAGGCCCGTTCCCCGATCCACCGCCGCCTTGATCTGCATGAGATCCTGGTGCATCGGCGTGTCGCGCGGGGCATCCAGGAGGAGCAGCTGCAGGTAGCCGCCGATCGCCCTGAGCAGGATGTTGAAATCGTGGGCGATCCCCCCTGCGAGCTGGCCGATGGCGTCCATCTTCTGCACCTGCATGATCTGGGCCTGCAGGCGCTTTCGCTCCGTGATGTCCATGAAGGCGGTCATGACACCGATCGCCCGGCTTTCCTGGTCGACGATGAGCGAGGCGGAGAGCTCCACGCTGAAGGCGGTTCCGTCCCTCCGCCGCGCGGCCAGCTCTCCGTGCCACCCGTTTGGACTGTGGAGCAGCCCGATGATGCGCTGCGCCTCCTCCCCGATCCAGAACTCGCCGATGTGCATCCCCTGCACCTCCGCGGCGGATTCATACCCCCACAGCCGGAGGAACGAGGAGTTGACCCAGGTCACCTTGTCGTCGAGGTCCGCCAAGAGAATCCCGTTGATGGAGGTGTCGATCGCGTGGTTCTTGACCAGCAGCTCGGCGCTCTGGCTCTGCAGAGCGGTGGAAAGAGCGCGGCGGAGCTGCTCCTGATCCTTGAGGATCTGTCCCTCGCGCGAGGCCATGAAGCCTTCGAGGAGGGCTGACGCCCACTGCTCGACGCCGTCGTCCAGCCCGTCGATCGTTCGGGGCGTCGCGCCGAGCTCGCTCGCGCAGAATCGCCGCATCCGCGCGGCGACGCGAAGCACATTCTTCTCTCCCAGACCCTCGAGCGCAAGCTTTCCGCCGAGGACGCGAGCCCCCGTGGGATCGGAGGTCTCTAGGCCATGGATGAGCGAATCGGCTATTTCGGCCCCAAGGCCGGCAAGGCGCCGCGGGTGCAGGGAATAGCGATTGTCGAAGACGGTCTCGCGGAGCAGGGCGACGAGGCTCCCGGCAAGGGAATCCCCCTTCGCGCGCAGGAGCTCATGAGCCCGCTTCATTTCTCGAGGATAGCACCCACGAGGAGGCCGCCAAAGGTGGTCTCTGTCTTTTCGCCGATCACTTTCTCCATTTCAAACCACTCTTCGAGAGGCTTGAATCCCGGCTCCCTGAGCTTCCAGGGGCGAATGAGATCGGTCAACCGCTGCAGCTTCCGCGTGAACACGGGCTGTCCGACTTTCTCGTACAGTGAGGTTATTAGCTTCCACTCGGGGCTCTCGCGGGAGTTGTCGAAATCCGTCAGAAAGAGCCTGCTGCCCGGCGCTGCCCAGGCGTGCAAGGACTGCATCGCGTGGGCGATTTCTTCGTCGGGGAGGAACCATGCGATACCGTTCAATCCGAAAGCGACTTTCCGATTCTCTCCGAACAGCTGGGTGACAACCGGCGATCCCAGGAGGGTTTCCGGTTTTCCCGCGGGGCATACGAGATATCGCGCATCAGGATGGTCCTTGAGGATCTCCTGCCCGTAGGCGACGGTCACCGGATCGATGTCGGAGTAGATGACCTTTGTTCCCGGTGGGGCGACCTGGTGGATGTGGTCCATCGTCGGCAGTCCGGAGGCGAAATCGATGAACCGCGTATACCCGTCAGCCTCTATGCGACGGATGGCCTCGCCGAGGAACCAGCGGATGATGCGCGCCGCTTCCGGCAGCAACGGAGCTGCCTGGAGGAATTGCTGAGCCGCCATCCTGTCGACCTCGAAGTTGTGGTTTCCGCCCAAGAGGTAGTCGTAGATGCGTCCAGCGTTCGGTTTGCTCGAATCCGCTATGGACGCAGAGGTTCCCTTTTCTGCCATTGAGATCCCTGCCTTCCAACAGATAGCATTGTGAAAACCTCATAGGAGTGCAAGCGATTTTCTCTCCGTTCGGTTCCCCGCACAGGACAAGGCGTTTCCCGCTCCTTGACAGGAACGCTCGATAACCGGGCGCCAGTTTCCTTCTCCCTGATCGATCAGTATATTATACCTGACTAAACTGCTCATCTTTAGGGAGAAAATGAATCGTGAGAGCGAGATCAATGGATCTGAGGGTCTGTCAGGGGATTCTGGCCATGACGGCTGCCGCGTTTCTGTTCCTGAGCGCAACGGGCGGATTTGCCCAGGCTCCTCCGCAGCAGTCGGCGGCCGTGGATTTCAACTCCTACTACCGTTTCCCCCTCTCGTTGGGAGTCGAGTACCAGAGCCTCACCCCTTTCGGGGCGTTCGGAAAGACCTTCAACACATATGGTCTGGCCGCGAGCGCTCGGCTGCCGATCCCCTCGATTCCGTCGCTCCAGCCCTCGCTAGATCTCGGGCTGATGCAGTTCGAGGACAGGAGCCCCGGTAATGACGGCAGGTGGAGCCACCAGTACTGGTACGGCTCACTCGGGGCGACGTATGCTGCCCGATTTGCCAAGAGCTTCGAGCTCGCCGGCGAGATTTCGGCAGGCTTCGCCGAGGCTGTGTTTCCGCGGCTCGATCCTGCCGGCGTTCCTGTGGGCTCGCCGACTCTCATCTTCAAAGCGGGCGGCAGGATCGCCCTGGACCCCTCCTACGGCCTGAGCATCGACATCCATCCCACCTTCACTTACCTGCTGTCCCTGTCGCCGCTCTCCGATTTCGACGGCCTGCTCTTCGGCCTCGGATTCTCGGCGCACTACCGATTCGGCGAGAACCCCGATGCTCCCCAGACCCAACTGCGGTACATCCGGTTCGATGGGGCCACGGTCGAGCCCCTTTTCGCCGCCATGCAGAGCTACTATGTGAAAAACAGGATCGGCACGGCCGCGATCACCAATACCGCGAACGTGCCCCTTACCGACGTGGCGGTGTCCTTCTTCCAGAAGGGGTACATGGATTCCCCCACGCCCGTGGCAGCGATCCCACGGATCGCAGCGGGCGAAACGCGCACGATCGACCTCCTTGCGTCGTTCAATTCGGAGGTCTTCTCGACCCAGGGCACGACGCCGCTCGTGGGCGAGGTCACGGTCGACTACACGGCCAAGGGCCGGCCGGTCGAGCAGCGGCAGTCCGTGCCCTACGATCTGTATGACAGGTCGGCGTTGACATGGGATGATGACCGCAAGGTCGCGGCATTCATCACGCCGGCGGACACCGCGGTGCGCAACTACGCCAGCTTCGTCCGCAAGGCCGTTGCCGACTCGTCGATCCCCTCGTACCCCGACGGCGTGCAGTTCGCCGCGGCGGCCTTCGATGCGCTTGCTGAGCTGGGCATCACATACACCCCCGACCCTTCGACCCCCTTCACCTCGGTGCAGGGGAAGCAGAGGGCCGTTGACTCGGTGAACCTGCCGCGGGTCACCCTGACCCGGGCGGCCGGCGACTGCGATGATCTCACCGTGCTGTTCGCCACGCTCCTGGAGAGCGTCGGCATCGCGAGCGGTTTCATCACGACGCCCGGGCATATCTACGCCGCATTGAACACGAAGGTCGCGAGCGCCTCCTGGGCCCAGGTCCACCCCGACAGGACCATGACGATTCCGTTCGAAGGTGAGGTGTGGGTGCCCGTCGAGATCACCCTCATCGGGAAGGGGACCTTCCTCGAGGCGTGGCGTCGGGGGGCGGAGGAGTTCGCCTCCTGGGAGAAGGACACCGCGAAGAGGACGTTCGCGACCACGGCTTCAGCGCAGGCCGTCTATCGACCCGTCGGGCTCAAGGAGGCGGACCTGGGCCTCCAGTACGGCCGCAGCGACAAGATCCGCGAGAGGTTCCGCGGCGACATGGGGGCGCTTGTCGACGCGCTGGTCAGGGTCGATCGAGACGCGGCTGAGAAGACGAAGGGCAAGAAGGAGTACAACAGGCTGGCGACGCGCTTCGCCCGCTACGGCCGGTTCGCCGAGGCTGAACAGGCGCTGCGCAGGTCACTCGCCATCGACTCCAGCTACATTCCCGCCCGGGTCAACCTCGCCACCGTGCAAATGTCCAACAAGCAGTACGGCCCAGCGGTGAGCGGCTACCAGGCCGTGCTGGACACCCTGCGAAAGCAGGGGAAGGCCAGCTCGCCCGTGGCGGTCTCGGTCCTGTTGAACCTTTCCCGCGCCTACTACGAGAGCGCGGACTACGAGGACGCCAAGAAGTCGCTTGCGAGCGCTTCCGCGATCGACAAGGCAAGCGCCGAAAGCTTCGCTCTCGTGGTCCCCGAGGGCGGCGGAGAAGCCCGCGCGGCGCGGGTCTCCGCGGGTCCGGATGCGATCTTCGTCGAAGAGGAGTGATCAGATGAAAGCTTTGCATGCGCTGCTGCGGGCCGGGCTCGCGCTCTCCGTCTCCGCGCTCCTCTCCTGTCTGAATCCCGTCGATCAGACCCTGCTCCTGCACAGGAAGGACGCGGTGGCTCCCCGCGTTGCCATCACCTCGCCGGCGGACGGCTCCTCGTACGCCTCGACGGTCGTCGTCACGGGGAGCGTGAGCGATGCGTCCTCGGCAGCGGGCGACGGAGGACAGGTCGCCTCGCTTCGGTATTCGGTGACCCCCGCGACGATCCCGGCAGCGGACGTGAGCTCGTCCCTGGGCGCCGACGGCACATTCTCGTTTCAGTTCGCAACGACGGGTTTCACGGGGACGATGCTGATCACCGTGAGCGCGACGGACTGGAATGGCAACGTCGCAAGCGCCTCGGTTACCCTCGCCGACAGGGGGGCGATCCCGTCCTTTACGGCTGCGCCCGGTCCCGGCTCCGTCACCCTGAGCTGGAACCCGGTTCCCCTCTCAACCGGATACACCCTGTTCTATACGACGAACGGCTCCGTTCCTTCAGCGGCGAATGGCCTGCAGCTCCCCGGGGTTTCCTCGCCTCTTGCGCTCTCGGGGCTGGCGAACGGCGCCATGCACGTGTTCCTCCTGAAGTCGACCTCGTCGAGCGGCGCTGACAATTGGTCCCCGATCGTCAAGGCGATTCCCCTTTCGAAGGAGACGGTCGCCCCGCACGCGAGCGGCGGATTCGGGCGCATCCGCGTGGAATGGCCCCCCATCCCCGCAACGGGCGAGTTCGAGGTCCTGCGGTCGACATCGCCATCGGGCGGGTTCGTCAACATCTCGGGCGCCGTGACTGCCACGAGCTTCATCGACACGGGTGTCGCGCCGGGGCAGCTGTACTACTACAAGGTGCGGCCTTCCCTCGCGGGGAGCCTGGAGAGCGGGGCGGTGAGCGCGATGAGCTCGGCATTCCCGACCGGCCTCGAGATGCGGGTCGGGTACGCCATCCCCCCCGGCCAGCTGATGGACATTGCGGTCCAGGGCGGGTACGCGTACGGCTCGAACTACACCTACGGCCTGCAGGTGTTCGACATCGGCGATCCGCGCCGCCCCGTTCTGGTCGGCGGCCTGAACGTGGGCCAGAGCATGGGCCTTGCGGTGCAGGGCAGCTACGCGTATGTCGGCGGGGATGGGCCCTCGCTGCGCGTGGTCGACATCTCCAACCCCGCCAGCCCTGTCCAGGTCGGCGCGGCGATCCCGACCCCGGCGAGGGTGAACGACGCCGCGATCAGCGGGAGCCTGCTCTTTCTCGCGTGCGAGGGCGGCGGCGTGGTCCGATACGACCTCACCAATCCGTCGGCGCCCGCGGCTGTCGGCGCGCCGTACACGGCGACGGGAGGGGCCTACGGGATCGCCGCGTCGGGCTCCTACGTGTACGTCGCCTACGAATCAGCCCTGAGGATCCTGAATGCGGGCGCCATGCCCAACCTCACCCTCGCCGGTTCACTCCCCCAGACGCGCGCGATGGACGTCGCAGTGGCGGTCTCGGGGTCGAACACCTACGCGTACGTGGCCGACGAGCAGGCGCCGGGGCTGCGCGTGATCAATGTCACCCTCCCCGCGACCCCCAGCCAGGCAGGATTCATCGCCGTCACGGGCATGCAGCCCCGGGCAGTCGCGCTGCGGGGATCTTTCGCCCTCACAGCCGGCTACATCTCAGTGGGCGGCGCGGCGCTTCAACTCGTCAACGTGACCGATCCGGCCTCGCCGAAGATCGCGGCCGCGGCCACTCTGCCCAGCCACGCGGAGGCGGTCGCCGTGAGCGGCGACTACGCCTTTGTCGTCGACATGGGCCAGCTCCAGGTCGTGAACATCGCCAACCCCGCGGCCCCCGCTGCGGGAGGGTCTGGGGCGATCGGCGGCGCGTACGACCTCGCCTTGGATGGAGACCGCGCGGTGGTGGCGGGCCTGTCTTCGGCGAAGATGCAGCTCTTCGATATCACGGCCCCCGGCGCCCCCGCGCCTCTCGGCTCGTTCACGCCGGCGAGCCTGCCCTACGGAGTCGCTGTGAGCGGGTCGTACGCGTACCTCTCCGAGTTCAACCATTTCGAGATCGTCGACATTTCCAATCCGCTCGCCCCCGCGCTCGTGGGCAGCTCCGCGCTCACCGGCTATGGGTCGGACATCGCACTGCGGGGAGACTTCGCCTTTGTCGCGGACGGCGGCTCGGGAATGCAGGTGATCGACATCTCGGACCCCGCTCACCCGTCCGTCGTGGGCAGCTACCTCACCTCGTCGGGCGTCGGGAGCGTCGTCGTCCAGGGGTCCTATGCGTACCTCGCCCGGTCCTCCTCGCCGTATGTGTTCGAGGTGGTGGACATCAGCAACCCGCTGGTTCCTGTTCTCGCGGGTTCCTGGACCTCGGCGAATCCCGTCTATGACCTTGCGGTGTCAGGCGGCTCTGCGTACCTCGCGACCACGGGCACGAGGGGGCTGCAGATCGTCGACATCTCGAACCCCGGCAATCCCACTCCGACGAACTCCGTCAACCTCGGTTTCAACGGACGGAGCGTCGAGGCCGTCGGAGACTTCGCCTTTGTCGGGGATTTCGATGTCGCAAAGGTTCAGATCCTCAACGTGCGCGACCCGGTGAACCCGCGCATCATCGGCGCCGCGGCCGTGCCCGGCACAGCGGTTGCCGTGAAGGTGCGGGGCAGCAGCGCCTTCATCGCGGACTGGACGTCAGGATTCCGCACTATTACGCTCTGGTAAGTGATCGAGCCGAGGCTTCCGAAAGAGATTTCCCCATTCGCGCGCCTTCTCGACAGGGCTTGGCGTGACGAACACCCGCGGATTGGTGACGATCCGCAGGAATCCGCTCAGGACGAGATCGGAGAGGGCGAATGCGGAGTAGCGGTGACGTCGAGGAGAGATGCGCTGTCGTCAAGGTCAATTCCGGGTAGGAGGCCGCCGCCCTTGAAGGTGACGAGAGGGTTCTTCTTCTCCGGCCGACGGGCGCGCTTGCGCGCGAGCAGGATTCGCAACCCTTCCTCCACCACTTCGCCGAGGGTCTGGTGTGTCCGCGCGGCGATCTTCTTGGCTTCGCGCACAAGATGATCGTCGATGCGAAGAGTTGTTCTCATCCAGAGAACAATCCGACGGAAGCATCAAGATGTCAATCGGTGATGACTTGATGCGGACCCACCAGAAAAGATGGCATTCTGCTCCCCGCGGCCCTTACTTTTTCTGCGGGGTGCCCGCTGGCAGCCGTATCGCGATGCAGTCGTACAGCAGCCTGTCGGGCTCATAGGTCGCAACCGATCGTATGACCACGCGGTAGCCCGCCCTGTCAAAAGAGTGCGTCGCGGCGGACCCTGCCGCAAGCTGCGCCGCGAGATCTTCCCCCGCCTCGAGCGACCGTGCGATCCCCCTGTCCTGGCTGAGCACGAGAGGCGCGGCCGCGGGGGCGACGACGATCGACAGGGGAATGATGCTGAGGGAGGCGAGCGAGTCGGCCGGTAGAGCCTCGCCGAGGGCTACCACCGCCTGCTTCGCCTCAAGCTGAATCATGCGCGCCTTGGCGTCGGGAATGGCGGTCTCAATCGCCGTTGTGAGCAGGTCGATCAGCCGATGACGGGCCTCGCCCAGGTCCTTTGCGCGCGACAGCTCGCCCAGCCCGGGGCTTCGCTGGATCGCCTTGGCCAGCGTGGAGATCTCGCGCAGGTACGAGTTCTTCTGGGAGTCGGGGATGTAGTGCATGACCGCCACGTGGACCCGGGCGCCATCGGCCGCTCCGTAGTCGAGCCCGGCCGGGCTCCAGCCGATCGCGCAGAACAGCTCCCCCTCGCCGGGCACCCGACCGTGAGGGCAGGCCCACCCGAGACCGATCGCCGTGTTCGCGGCCTTCTCGCGCGCAAGCACCGCTCCCGCGAAGTCGACGCCGGCCCTGAAGTCCGGGATCGCCTCGATCAGCGTGGCGAGGTACGTGAGGCTCGCCTCCTTGTCCGTGCCGGGCAGCTCGATAAGCCTCCCCTCCTGCAGTGCGTTCAAAAGGCTCTTCATCTTCCCCCCGATATCAGCCCACGCCGAACTTCCTGAAAAACCAGCTCTTCACCAGGTGAGTGAGCGCGCAGTACAGCGCGAGGAATCCCGCGATCCACGCCCAGTAGATCGCGGGGAGCGGAACAAAACCAAGGAAAGGAGCGACGGGGGAGTAGGGAAGGTACACGGCGATCGCCATGATCAGGATCGTGAAGAACAACAGCAGGGGGCTCGCCATGCTCTGGAAGAAGGGGATCCTCCTGGTCCTGATCACGTGAACGATCAGCGTCTGGGTGAGGATCGACTCCACGAACCAGCCCGTGTGGAACAGCGCCTCGTATGACGCCTTCATGTCCGGGCTCGTGCCGGGGGCGGCGAACTGGATGCACCCGAAGAAGAAGAGCATGAGGAGGTACGTGGCGTAGTCGAAGATCGAGCTCATCGGTCCGATGAACATCATGAACCGGCGGATGTTCCCGATGTTCCACTTGCGCGGCACTGTCGTGAACTCGGCGTCCACCCGATCGGAGGGGATCCCGATCTGCGAGATGTCGTACAGGAGGTTGTTGGCGAGCACCTGGATCGGCAGCATGGGCAGGAAGGGCAGGAAGAAGCTCCCGCCGACGACGCTGAACATGTTGCCGAAGTTGGAGCTCGCCCCCATGCGGATGTACTTGATGATGTTGCCGAAGACCTTCCTGCCCTCGATGATTCCATCAGCGAGAACCATGAGGCTCTTCTCCAGCAGAACGATGTCCGCGGACTCCTTCGCCACGTCGACCGCGGTGTCCACCGAGATGCCGACGTCGGCCTTCTTCAGGGCAGGCGCGTCATTGATCCCGTCGCCCAGAAACCCAACGACGTGGCCCCTGGCCTGGAGCGCCTGGATGATCTGCTCCTTCTGTGCCGGGGACAGGCGCGCGAGCACGGTGGCGCTCTCGACCGCCGCGCCGAGCTCACCGGGTGGCAGGGCTTGCAGCTGGGGGCCTGTCAGCAGGTGCTCGACGTCGATGCCCACGTCCCGGCAGATCTTGCGGGTCACAAGATCGTTGTCGCCGGTGAGGATCTTCACGGCCACCCCCGCGTTCTTCAGGGCCTGGAGGGCCTGCGCGGTGGAATCCTTCGGCGGGTCGAAGAAGGCGATGTAGCCCAGCAGGATCAGCTCGCTCTCATCGGCGGCCGAGAACACCTTCTGGTCCTTCGGGAACTCCCGGTAGGCGATCGCGAGCACCCGGTAGCCCTCGGCGCTGAGCGCCCCGTAGTCCTCCAGCACGTCGGTCCTGATCATGTCGATCAGGGGGAAGACGTCGTCGTCGACCTGGTAGGAGGAGCAGGCCGTGAATACGTCCTCGACGGAGCCCTTGCAGATCAGGACGTGGTCGCCCTCCCAGTCCACGATCACCGACATGCGCTTGCGGATGAAGTCGAAGGGGATCTCATCCACCTTCTGGCAGGTCCTCTCGACCTCGAACTCCGTGTGCGAGAGCACGGACCTGTCGAGGAGGTTGCGCAGCCCGGTCTGGTACCAGCTGTTCATGTAGGCGTAGCGCAGCACGTCGTCGCTGTCCTTGCCCGTCACATCAACGTGCTTCTCCAGCACGACCCTGTCCTGCGTCAGCGTGCCGGTCTTGTCCGTGCAGAGGATGTCGATGGCGCCGAAGTCCTGGATGGAGGCCAGGCGCTTGACGATGGCCTTCTTCCTGGACATCGCGATCGCGCCCTTGGCGAGGTTCACGGTGACGATCATCGGCAGCATCTCGGGGGTCAGGCCGACCGCCACAGCAAGGGAGAACAGCAGCGCGATGATCCAGCTCCCCTTCGTGAGCCCGATGATGAGGAACACCACGGCGACCATCACGACCATGAAACGTATCATGAGCCACGTGAAGCCCCGGATCCCCTTGTCGAAGCTGGTGAGCGCGCGCTGGCCCGCGAGCTTGTGCGCGAGGGCGCCGAAGTAGGTGCGCGCGCCCGTGTTCACCACCACGCCCCGCGCCGTGCCCGAGAGGACATTGCTGCCCTGGAAGCACGCGTTGGGCAGCTCCAGCGCGGCCTGCCCCGGCTCGCGGCCCGCCGCCGCGCTCTTCTCCACCGGCATCGATTCGCCCGTGAGGGCGCTCTGGCTGACGAAGAAGTCCTTTGTGGCGATCAGGCGGATGTCGGCGGGGACGAGCGAGCCGGCATCCAGAACGACGATGTCGCCGGGCACGATGTCGGCAAGCGGGACCTCGAGCTCCTTCCCGTCGCGCAGCGCGTTCACGCTTGTCCTCACCATGGCCTTGAGCTTCTCGACGGCCCGGCCCGACCGCTCCTCCTGGATGACGGAGAGCGCCGTGCTGATCGCGATCATGCAGCAGACGACGATTCCCGCCCGCATGTCCCCCATGAGGAAGGAGACCCCGGCGATGATGAGGAGCTGGATCACGAGGGGGTTGGCGAACCGGCGGAAGAGGCCGGCAAGGAAACCCCTCGGCTTCTGGCCGACCTCGTTGGGGCCGGCCTGCTTGAGCCGTTCCTGGGCCTCCTCGCCGGTAAGGCCTCCCTCGCTCGCGGCGAGCCGGGCAAGACACTCAGCCGGGGGGAGCGCGCACAGCTCGAGCAGCGTCCGTTCCTGTTCCGCCATCCCCTCAGCAGGAAGACTCATGGGCGGAAAATATCACAGGGAACATGAACATGCTATAGTGCGGACCGGGAGGAATCCGCATGAAGCCCAGAGTCTCGGCCCGCTCCGTCTTCCTCGCCTGCGCCTGCGCGTGCGTCTTCGCTTTCGTCGGCGCTGCCGGCTTCGCGGAGAATCCGCGCCGGATCCTCCCGTACGATTCGCCCGTGGTAGCACAGCTGCGCAGCATCTACCTCGAGCAGGGAAAGGTGCCGCTGAGCTCCGCTGGCCCGTACTCACTGGACGAGGTATCCCTCATGCTTGAGAGGATCGATCCCGATACGCTCTCGAAGGCCGGCAGCCGGGCATACGAGGAGATCGCGGCAGCCGTGCGAAAGGCAGAGAACGACGGCGACTCCGTGAAGGGGAACCCGATCAGCGTCGCCTGGCATCCCTCCGTCGCCCTGGAAGGCTACCTCCACACGAACCAGGTCCCCGCCGAGACGCGGTGGGAGTACGGGTACAATCAGCGCCAGCCCCTCGTCTCAGTGCCCATCGAGGTAAGCGTGGGCCGCGGTTTCTTCGGGGCCTTCGACCTCGATCTCAAGGAGCGCCACGACGCGCTGGACGCCTCGCTCGTAGCCTCCAATCCCACGAACTGGTACGAGGATGCCGCGTACGTCGACTTGGAGTTCCCCTTCCGCGCGTTTGTCGCGGCAGGCGGTCCGAACTGGTCGCTCTCGCTCGGCCGCGACCGCTTCTCGTGGGGGGCCGGCCAGACGGGCAACCTGATCGTCTCCGACTCGCCCGACTACCACGATTTCGCGCGGCTCACCGGGTACTGGCGGAGGTTCAAGTACTCGGGTCTCTGGCTGGGGCTCGCCTCCCAGCACGACATATACAACGCCCCCCCGGTGAACACGATCGAGACCTACACGAACCACCCTCGAAACTTTCTCCTTCACCGCATCGATATCGCCGTTCTCGACAGGCTCAGCATCGCCGTCATGGAGGGGATCCTGGTAGGCGGGGTCCCCCTCGACCTCGTGTACTTCAACCCCGTCATGATCTTCCACAACCTCTTCCGCTGGCGCAGCGCCTCCTCGATCCTCGCGCTCGAGGCGGTCCTCAATCCGTGGCGGTACATGGAACTCTATGGTGAGCTCGCGGTGAACGAGTTCGCCACGCAGTTCGAGCAGACGCGCTACCCATCAGATGTGATCCCCAACGCATTTGGCTGCCTCGGGGGAATCCGCGCCCGGGTGCCGCTGGGCGTCGGGTACATCGACGGAGGCGCTGAGTTCGCGTACGTGAACCCGTGGATGTATATACGGGAAAACGATCTGACCAGCTATGGCTGGTACCGCTACCAGTGGTCCGACGTGCCGGGGAGCACCCAGTGGGTCTCGGCCTGTCTGGGCTACGGCGAGGGGCCGGATTCGATGGTCGCCGCGGGATGGGTGGGCTACGAGGTGCCCGGCACCTACTCCTTCGGCGCCGATTTCCGCATGAGCTGGAAGGGAATCAACACCCTCGACACTGATTGGACAAAGGGCGCCGAGGCCGCGGCGCTCGTCGCGCCGACCGGCACGCCAGAGACGAGGATGGTCCTCCATGTTCGGGCGAGCGTTACGCCGGTGTCATGGCTCACCGTCGGCTGCCATCTGTACGTCATCTCCACGTGGAACCTCGGTCACGCGGCCGACGCGCCCCGCTCGGATGATCTGCAGGCGGTCCTGAGCGTGAAGGCATCCCTCCCGTCACCGTCGCCATCTCGTTGACACTCGCGCGGACGAACAGCAGAATCGCCGCGATGCCCGGAAAAACAAATCCCCTGAATGCGCCGACCCCCGAAGCGCGGCTGGCAGCCCTGCGCGAGCTCGCCGCCGGACGCGGAGCCGCGGCTGGACGCCGACGCCGCAGCGGAGAGCCTCCGCGGAGCCGCGAGGTGAACTGCCACGTCCACACGATCTATTCCTTCAGCCCGTACTCCCCCGCCTTTGCCGCGGAGCGCGCGCATGCCGCGGGGCTGCTCGCAGTCGGCATCATGGACCACGATTCCGTGGCTGGGGCCGTGGAGATGCGGGAAGCCGGGAGAATCATCGGCATCGCAACCACGACAGGGGTGGAGTTCCGTGTGAACGCCACGGGCACGGCTTTGGAGGGCAGGCGGGTCAACAACCCCGACTCGCTGAACATCCTCTACATGATGATCCATGGCCTGCCCGGCCGAAGCCTCCCGGCCGTCAAGCGCTTCCTCGCTCCTATCCAGGCGTCGCGGGAGAGGCGCAACAGGGAGATGGTCGAGCGCCTGAACGGCCTGCTCGCCCGGCGGGGAATCGGACAGGTCGATTTCATGACCGACGTGTACGGCCAATCTCGGGCCGCCGAGGGGGGAACGATCACCGAGAGGCACATTCTCTTTGCGGCAGCGAAGAAAATCGTCGACCGGACAGGAAGGGGAGAGCCCCTCGTTCGCTACCTGCGCACCGGGCTCGGCCTCGAGCTGCCCAGCCGCATCGAAGGGTACCTTGGCGATGAGGCCAACCCCTTCCTCCTGTACGACCTGCTCGGCCTGCTCAAAAGCTCTTTCATTGAAGAGATGTACATCCAGCCCGACGACGCGGAGTGCGGTCCAGTCGCCGACGCGGTGCGGTTCGCCGAGAGCGTCGGCGGCATTCCCTGCTACGGGTACCTTGGCGACGTGACCGACTCGCCCACGGGCGACAAGAAGGCGGAGAGCTTCGAAGACGGGTTCCTGGATGAGCTTTTCGTCGAGGTGACGCGGCTGGGGTTCCGCGCGATCGCCTATATGCCGCCTCGGAACACCCCTGCCCAGCTCGCGCGGGTGCAGTCCCTGTGCGCCGCGCACGGCCTGATGGAGATCAGCGGGGTGGACATCAACGGACCCCGACAGTCCTTCAACTGCCCCGAGCTGCTGCGCCCCGAGTTCTCGCACCTCCTCGGGGCCACGTGGGCGCTGATCGCGCACGAGAACCTGGCCGATGCCGATGAGCGGCGCGGCCTTTTCAGCCCCGACGACCCGCTGGCCGACCGGCCCCTCGCCGAGCGGCTGGCCGCCTACGCGGAGATCGGCCGGACTATCGGAGAGAGTCCAGGTACGTGACGATGTCGGCGATTTCCGCCTCGGTGAGCTTCCCCTTCCCCGAGGGCATGGTGTCCCTGTAGCCCACAAGAACGTCGGCGCCGGGGTCGAGGATCGATCGTCTGCAGTACTCATCGTCCGCGACGATGGTCCTCTTTCTCCCGGCGGTGATCACGTCGACGCGCGAGCCGTATACGCCCTTGAAGGTCGGGCCGATGCCCTTCCTGCCGTCCGTGCTGTGGCAGTCCAGGCATCCCTTGATCCGCAGCAGCCTTTCGCCTGTCGGGTTCTCCGCCAGGGATTCGACCCCGGGGACCGCCTGCTCGTCGCCCGCATACCACTTGGCGAAACTCGCCTCCGTCACGACGACGACGCTGCTCATCATCCGCGAGTGCTCCAGGCCGCAGTACTCGGCGCAGAGGATGTCGTGCGCGCCTGGCGCATCGGCCTGGAACCATGCCCGGGTGGTCATGCCCGGCACCACGTCCTGCTTGATGCGGAAGTCCGGCACGTAGAAGCTGTGGATGACATCCTGCGAGACCAGGGCGAGCGCGACGGGCCTGCCCTGCGGAACCACCAGCTCCGTTGCCTTGCGGCCGTTCTCGTACTGGAACAGCCAGGACCACTGCCGGGCGGTCACCATGACCTTCATGGCGCCGGACGGCGGGCGGCGGAGGAACTGGAAACCGGTGAGCCCCGAGAAGAACATCAGGAGCACGATGACGAGCGCGGCGGCGATCCAGCCCGCCTCCATCCAGGGGTTCGCGCGAGTCTCCTCGGGCACGGGGTTGCGCGATCGGCGGTAGCGCACCACGAAGTAGAGCATCAGGAAGATGATGAGGGCGAACAGAAGGAAGGCGAAGGCCATGATGAAGATGAAAGCGGTGTCGACAGCGGCGACGGTCGATTGCGCCATGCCCGTTCCCTCCGTTCACCTGTGAAGGATGTCGGTGTAGGTGAGCCCGATGAAGATCGCGAGCGCCGCCACGGCGATGGGCACGACCAGCTTCAGCAGCAGCCGAGGCTCCTCGCGCAGGTGCATGAAGTACAGGAGCACGAGGGTCGATTTCCCGGCGGCGACGGCAAGGACCACGACGATGGCGGCCCGGCCGAGGTTCGCGCCGGCGGCGGCGACAGTGACCGCCGTGAGCGCGATGAGGGCCGCCCAGACCAGGATGTATCTCGTTGAGCTCACTCTGCCTCCTCAGGAGATCAGGTAGAACAACGGGAAGAGGAATATCCACACGATGTCCACCAGGTGCCAGTACAGTCCCGCGTTTTCCAGGGGCGCCGGACGACTCTGGCCGATCGTTCCCCTGCTCAGCCCGACCAGCATGACCGCAAGCACGCAGAGGCCGATGATGAGGTGCAGCGCGTGCAGCCCGGTCATCGTGAAGTACAGGCCCACGAAGAGCATCTCCCCAGGAGGCCGGGCGAGCAGCGCGGGCGAGCCCGGGTACAGCCCGTGGCGGAACTTTTCCGCCCACTCGAACCCCTTGACCACGAGGAAGACCAGGCCCAACGCCATGGTTGCCGCCACGAGCAGCGATGCGCGCCTCGTGTTTCCCTGTTCGCGTATAGCGTTGATCGCGAGCGCCGCCGAAAGGCTCGACGTGAGCAGCACCGCTGTGTTGAGCGTTCCGGCAAACCTGCTCAGCTCGAGGGACATGGCATGGAAGTCGGCGGGGTTGCGGAACCGGTAGACCGAGTACAGGAGAAAAAGGCCGCCGAAGAGCAGGATCTCCGAGAGGAGGAACAGCCACATCCCGATTCGAGCGCCGGCGGCGCGGTCTTCGATGGCGGTGCCTTCTGCGGCGCGGTCTTCAACGGGGCGCTTTTCTGTGCTCATGTCAGCCCCTGAAATCATACGGATCCCTGGTGACCGTGGGGACCGTGTCGAAGTTTTCCGCCGAAGGCGGGGAGGGGATCTGCCACTCCAACGTTGCTCCGCCCCAGGGATTCGCCGGGGCCTTCTTTCCGCGGAAGGCGCCGTGCAGGAGATTGGCGAACATCAGAACGATCCCCCCCACCATGATGTACGAGCCGATCGACGAGATGCGCTGCAGGGTGGCGAACTGGGGCAAGTAGGAGTAGTAGCGCCGGGGCATTCCGGCCCACCCGAGGATCAGCATGGTCATGTAGAAGAGGTTGAACCCCGCGAAGAGGATCACGAAGGCCACCGTCGCTGTGCGGAAGTCGTACATCCTGCCCGACATCTTCGGAAGCCAGTAGTGCAGCGCGGCGAACAGGCCGAAGCCCATGCCGCCGAAGACGATGTAGTGGAAGTGGCCGACGACGAAGTAGGTGTCGTGCACGTGCACGTCGGTGGACAGGGCGCCGAGCACCAGGCCGGTGAGCCCGCCGATGGCGAACACCGCGATGAAGCCCAGCGCCCAGAGAAACGGAGGGTCGACCTGGATGGAGCCCTTGTACAGGGTGGCGACCCAGTTGAAGACCTTGATGGCGCTTGGCACGGCCACCAGGAACGTGAGCAGCGAGAAGACGATGCTCGCCGTGTCGCTCTGACCGCTCACGAACATGTGGTGCCCCCACACGAGAGACCCGACGCTCGCGATGGCGAGGCTGGAGAAGGCGACGGTCTTGTAGCCGACGATGTTCCTGCGCGAGAACACGGGGAACAGGTCGGAGATGATCCCCATGGCCGGCAGGATCATGATGTACACGGCTGGGTGCGAGTAGATCCAGAACAGGTGCTGGTACAATAGCGGGTCGCCGCCTTTTGCCGGATCGAAGACTCCCACGCCGAAGAGGCGCTCCGCGAGCACGAGCACGAGCGTGATCCCGATGACCGGGGTGGCGAGGATCTGCACCCACGCGGTGGCATACAGGCCCCACACCGACAACGGCATGCGGAAGAAGCCCATGCCGGGCGCCCGCATCTGGTGCGTCGTGGTCACGATGTTCACGCCGGTGAGGATGGAGGACATGCCGAGCAGGAACACTCCGAAGACTGCCAGGGTCACGTCCACCGTGGTGCGCAGGCTGTACGGCACGTAGAAGGTCCAGCCCGTGTCGACGGGCCCCTTGCCCAGGACGAGTGAGAGGCCGACCACCGCCGCGCCGGTCATGAACAGCCACCACGAGAAGAGGTTCAGCCGGGGGAACGCCATGTCCCTGGCTCCGATCAGGATGGGCAGGAAGAAGTTGCCGAAGATGGTCGGGATGGCCGGGATCACGACGAGGAAGATCTGGATGATGCCGTGGACGGTGAAAAGGACATTGTAGGTCTGCGGCTTCAAGAAGCCGCCCCCGGGCCGCAGCGACTGGATCCGCATGAGCACGCCGAGCACCACGGCCGCCGCGAAGAAAACGGCGATTGCCGCAAGGTACAAGATCCCGATCCGCTTGTGGTTCGTCGAGAAGATCCAGCCCGCGAGGCCTGGGCGTTTCCCTTCGTCGGTGTACCAGGGGGCTTCAGCGTGGGCGTGCATGCCGTTCGACCTTTCCTTTCTTCCCGCGTTTTTCGGCGCGGCTCCTTGTCGAGAGCGCGAGGTAGGCGGCCAGGCCGGAGGCGACCAGCAGCGTCACGATGCCCGTCACCTTCAGCGTGTTGAATACCAGGACATGGCTCTGCGGATCGACGCGGAAGCAGAACCGCAGCAGCTTGCCGATGGTGGGGCCGATCGTCCCCGTCGAGGCTTCGAGGAGGGACATCTTCAGGTCCGCCGGCAGGAAGACGGCTCCGTTCATGTACCGCACGATCTTTCCGCGAAGCGAGAGGATGACCAGGCCGAGGGGATGGTTGAAATCGTCGCCGTCGCGCGTGAACCGGAATCCCACGGCGTCGGCCACCGCGCGAATGGCGGCCGCCTCTCCTGTCAGGAATCGCCATGCCGTCGGCGGGAACGGCGTCTCGATGGACTCGAGGCCGATTTTCTTCGCCTTCTGCGCATCGGCGGGCCCTTCGCGCTCGTCGATGCTGATCGTGAGGACGGTGTAGTCCTTGCCCGGTTGGGCCGGCAGGGACCGCAGGGCATCCGCGATCCCTGTCAGGAGGAAGTCGCAGGCGTTCGGGCAGCGGAAGTACACCAACGAGAGGATGACAGGCGTGTGAACCAGATCGCTCAAGCTTACCCGCTCGCCCTGCTCATCAGTGAACGAGGTCCCGAGCGGGACCATTGCGCCGAGATGCTCCTCGATGCCGGGGCCTACGGCAGCCCCGGGGCCTACGGCAGCCCCGATTCCCGCCGCTAGCCCGGGTCCTGCAGTCAGGTGGAAGACGATGGCAAGCGCGCCCCAGACAACACGCATGGCCCCGATCACTCTACTTCCAGGACGGGAGCATGCCCTTGATGTACTCATACAGGTCACTGGCCTGTGCGTTGCTCAGGTCGCCTGCCGAAAAGGGAGGCATGGAGCCCTCAGCTCCGTCTGGCATCTTCGGTGACCTGATGAACGCGGTGAACTCGGCAGGGCTGGCGAGACGTCGGGAGCTCTTCAGCGGGAGACTCGCAACCACGACATTGCCGCCGTTGGCGTGGCAGCCGGCGCAGTTGTCGGCGAACAGCTTTTCTCCCGCGGGATTGGCAGGAGCCGTGGAGGCCGCGCCCGCAGATCCCGCGGTCGTGGCGGAGGCGGCGGACCTGGCGCCGGCCGCCCAGCTGCCGTAGACGAGACCGCCTCCGAAGTAGCCCAGGCCGACCACGGCCACGAAGGCCAGGGCGGCGATGACGGCTACGGGCACGGTCTTCACCTTGACTCCGCTGCCCACGATGATGCCCGTCCCAAGGATGACGAGCACCGCGCTCGCGAGGATGATCTTGAACCTGATCGCGGGGATCATCGCGCCCTTGAAGAAATGCAGCCAGTCGAACACGCCGAAAAGGATCGTGGGAAAAACGAAGATGAACGCCATGATGGAGACGTGGCGCGCTGTCAGCATCAGCTTGCTCTTCTTGAACAGGATCGCGATCAGCACGAGGAGGAAGGCGCCGATGACGAGGCCCATCGGCATGTGGACGATCAGGGCGTGCAGGGGGTCCGTGAAACCGACCGCGTTCAGAAGGCTGTACAGGGCGTCGACCATGGTGGTCCTCCTTTGCGGCGCAGAGGCATCGTATACCAAGGAAAGGAGTTGGTCAAACCGAGGCTGTGAGGCACGCGGCTGCGCGAGGCTGCTCGGGTTGATGGATCGAGTGAGATCGCCTACTGTGTCCGGCATATGGATGAGACTCGCCACAGGCTCGTCGTGGGAGACTCCCAGGCGATGCCGTCGATTCCCGATGGATCCATCGACCTGGTCGTGACCTCGCCGCCTTATCCCATGATCGAGATGTGGGACTCGCTGTTCTCCTCGCGCAACCCCGGCGTGGCGCATGCCCTGGGTGCTTTGGATGGACCCGCCGCCTTCCAGCTGATGCACCGCGATCTGGACATGGTCTGGTCTGAGATTGCCCGCGTGCTCAAGCTCGGGGGATGGGCCTGCATCAACATCGGCGATGCGACGAGGAAAGTCGGCGAGCGTTTTCAGCTCTACTCGAACCACACGGTCATCACGAACTGCTTTCTATCGCTCGGCTTCGACGTCCTGCCCCTCATACTCTGGAGGAAGCAGACCAATGCCCCGAACAAGTTCATGGGATCGGGCATGCTTCCGGCAGGGGCGTACGTGACGCTCGAGCACGAGTACATCCTTCTCCTGCGCAAGGGAGCGAAGAGGGAGTTCGCGGCCGGCCCGGAGAGGATGGCCCGCCGGACCAGCGCCTTCTTCTGGGAAGAGCGCAACACGTGGTTCTCCGACATCTGGGATTTCAAGGGGACTCGACAGGCGCTTGATCATCCCGAGCTGCGCGCGAGAAGCGCGGCCTTCCCTCTGGAGCTGCCCTATCGGCTGATCAACATGTATTCGGTGCGCGGGGACGCGGTGCTGGATCCCTTCGTCGGAACGGGAACCACGACCTTCGCCGCCATGGCGGCGGGCCGGCACAGCATCGGCATCGACGTCGACCCTTCGCTCATCACCACCATCACCAGCAGCCGCCCCGTGCTCACGCCCCTGCTCAATCAACGCGTTGCCGACAGGATCCGCGCCCATCTTGAGTTCGTCGAGGCGTGTCGGGAGAATGGAAGGGAGCTGAAGCACCGCAACCAACCGCACGGTTTTCCCGTCATGACATCGCAGGAAACGGATCTCGAGCTGCGCTTCATCGCAGACATACGTCCGGTCGCGGGGAACGAGCTTGCGGTCACCTACCGCGGCGTGCCTGCCGATCCATCGAGTGAAGACGGAGAGCAACCCACGCAACCGACGCTCTCGCTGTAGAAAGATTCGCCGCGGGGGTTTATCCTCCGGTCACGGGGCGTCGGACCGATCCAATGGGTGCCAAGTGCCTCGGAACGTCTTGTGCTCGGCCAGCGTCGCATCAGCAAGTTCGACCTTCTTGATAAACCCCTTCCACTGACGGTTCTGGATCTGCCCCGCCGCGAGGGAAGGATGAAAGACGGCAGGATCGGCCGAGATCGGCGTGTCTCGGTTCTCGAATGACCGCCGCTTCGCTTCCGCGAGCATCTCGCCTGCGAAGTCGAACTCGTGGCAAAGCATCCAGATATCGTAGAAGTCCTTCATCCGGCTGTTCAGGACGCCCAGCTTCACCGCAGGGTAAGCGACCTTCTTCGGGCGCGGAACAACCACATCAGCGAACCCGATATCGATTCGGAGGGCGACTCGCGCGTTTCCGAGGTTGCCCCGAACTCGCACACGCACGCCTTGATACTGTAAATCGGCATTGTTGACGACCCCAGCCCGTCATTTATAGTGACCCCCCTGCGTCATCATAGATGACCCCAGGGTCGGCACGTTTAGTGACCCCCCCTCGGCAGGAATAACGACCCCCCCCGTGCCATGATGGTGCCC
>CAYGXO010000012.1:0-6480 GCA_964353885.1 uncultured Spirochaetaceae bacterium | reverse complement strand
CGAAAAGATCGTCAAGGAATTGTTGTAGGAATCGTCCTCGCCGGCGTCGAAGCGGCGACCTGAGCAGGGGGAATGTAGAGCTCATCCGAATTCTCCCTTCCGAAACTCGCGCCGCGGGTCGGTGCGATGTGCCAGTCGCCGGCGCTGTCGGTGTCCACGGAGCTGGAAGATCTGCAGATCGAGCGGGTGCCCGTTGTTCCATCGGGATTGAAGGCATCCTCGGGCGCGACCCGCTCTCCCGCGATCCTCCACCCGCCATCGCGCACGAGCTCTTCAGCCCGCGCCCGCGTGTCGGAAGACCCGAACCCCCCATAGTCCTCATCGGATTGCGAGGTGCGGTTGCTGTAGAGCACGCCGTCGATCAGCGCGCCGCCCGGCCGCTCGTAGACGGAGAGAACGCCATTGTTCCCCGAGAGCCCCTGGCCGCCGGGGATCCAGAAATCGAAGGCGGTGTCGGTCGCGTCGAACCCTCCCGATGCCGTCTTGTCGGATGTCTCATCGACCTCGCTCGCCTCCCCCGAGGGCTTGAAGTGCACGACAATGAAGTCACCCTTTCGGACCTCGAAAGAGGGGAAGACCAGCCGATCATCGAAGCCGCCGGGGGTCCCCTCGTACAGCGCAAGCCCTCCCATGTCTCCGTCGGAGAGGACCTTGATTTCTACGAGATCCGGGTGGCTCCCCGAGCCCCGGGGGGTGAACTCGTTCAGGAGGAGGTTGGGCAACCGGGGATTGAACCCATAGAACTCCGCCATGAAGGATGAGCTGTTGCCTCGCGAATCCTCGGCTTCCGCCTCCAGAACGTAGCGGCGGCCCGGCGTCTGCGCCTCCGCGCTGACGAGCACCCGGGTCGCGGGCCCCGAGACCTCCACGACCGCCAGCCCGGGGCTGATCCGCACCTTCGCCGCCGCGACCTTCGCCTCTTCGTCGAACTCCAGGCTGACTTCCCGAGGGCCGACGGTCCGCACGGCAAGGATGGCGGGCGGCCGCAGGTCGACGGTCGCGCCCCGAGGGTCGGGAACGGGGCCGCAGGATGCGCAGGCCAGCGCGAATGCCAGCGCGCGGAAAAACCAGGCAGCGGGGCGGACTCGATTCATGAGGTGACCTCCTGCCGGGAGAACGGCCGATTCCGTCGCCGCGCTTGACGGAGCACGGAGCCTCGCGCCGCCTCACCGTGCAATGCCGAGCTTTACGGCGGCCCCGTTTTCTTCTATAATTTCAAGCAGGATGCCCGACGAGAACCTGCAGAAGTTCGTCAAAGCCTACTCTCCAGGAACGGTGATCTGCCGCGAAGGGGAGGAAGGCGATGAGATGTACATCATCCAGAAAGGGAAAGTCCGGGTGAGCAAGGACTTCGCGGGCACGCCTCACCTGATCTCGGTCCTCGAGAAGGGAGATTTCTTCGGCGAGATGGCCCTGGTCACCCGCATCCGCCGCTCCGCCACCGTCACGGCGATCGACTCGGTGGAGCTGCTGGTCTTCAACAGGGAGGGGTTGCTCAACACGATCACGCGCAACGCCCGGATTGCCCTCACGATCATCGACAAGCTCTGCCGCAGGCTGCAAGCCGCGCACCTGAAGATCCAGCACCTGGTCAAGAGGGACGCGCGCGGGCTCATCGCCCTGCACCTCCTCCAAGCCTTCCAGGAGACTCCGGGCGGCGAGCCGTCCATCCCGTTCAAGAGCACGCTCGAGGACATCTCGCTTTCGTTCGAGATCCCGCTCGAGAATGCGGGGAGGGTCCTCGAGGGGCTGCTCGCCGACGGGACGCTCGCGCGCGAGGGAGATTCGCTGCGGATCACGGACAGGGGGAAGCTGCTGCGGATCACCGAAACGGCGGGCCAAGGCGAAGCGGAGGAGCAGCGGTAGGACCGCCGCGCAGGCCCTCGGGGAGTGGCGGGGCTAGGGTGCGGTCTTCGGCGCGGCTTTCGGCGCGGCTTTCGACTGGAGACGAGTCTTCAGCTTCTCGGCGAGGATGCGGGGCGCGGCGGGCAGGGCGTCGCCCTCCTTCGTGTACCGAGCGAGCAGCTCATCGAGCAGGAGGAGGGACGTGTCGTCCTTCTTCATCTTGTGGTAGAGGAAAGCGATCTCGTAGGACGCCCACGCGACACGCTCGCGGTCGTCGGGCCGCTTTTCCTTGAACGCCTCGTAGTAGCGGATCGCGGCGAGCGAGTCGCCCTTCTCGGCGGCATCCTGCGCGCGCTGGAAGATCTCTGCCGCGCTCAGGCCTTCCATCGACACAGGGGGCGCGCTGCGGCAGGCGGCGGCGAAAAGGGCCGCGCCGAGGCACACGAGGAGGAGGATCACCGTCTGTACATGGTGTCGTCTCATGCCCGGCTTCCTGCTACGCGCTGTAGATTTCGTCCTTGATGGGGAGGTTCCTCTTCAGATCCTTGAGGAAGATCCCCGCATCACCCATAGCGCCGTAGGCGTCGCACTGCTCGACGGTTCGCCGGATCACGGTGAAGTACTTGTACACTTTCTCTTCCCCGAGCTTCTTCCGCCACTTGCCGGCCTCGCAGCGCACGCGCAGGCTGTACTGGCTCGCGTCACCCGTGGCAACCTTGATGAGCTTGCAGTGGATGCAGTTCGCGCAGTAGACTTTGTCCGAAGAGAACTCTTCCTCGAAACCTTGAAGTTCCCGGCTTTCGGCCATTGATCCTCTGTCCTATTGTAGAAGTGTACACTACCATGTTCGACTTCCCGGGGTCAAGAGTTTAGAGAATGTGGCGCGGGCCCACGCAGTGCCGTCCGCGCGCGCCTCGCGCGCCTCGCTGCCTTGACTTTTCGGTTCTGCAAAACTATTGTGAACCCATCTATGGCTACAGTCGTCATCATGCCGAAACAGGGGCAGTCCGTTGAGACATGCGCCATCGTGAGCTGGAAGAAAAAACTCGGCGATGCGGTCCGTCTCGGCGAGGTCATTTGCGACGTCGAAACCGACAAGGCGACATTCGAGGTTGAGTCCACCGCCGAGGGCACGCTCCTCGCGATCCTCCATGAAGCGGGAAGCGACGTCCCCGTCCTTGCTCCAATCGCAGTGATCGGAGCGCCGGGCGAGAACGTCGCGCAGGCCGCGGCTTCTCCCGCAGCTCCCGCTGTGCCCCCCGCCGCGCAGGCCGTCTCTGCAGCGCCCGTGCGCGCCGCTCCTGTCTCAGCAACTCCCGTCCCCGCCGTCCCTGCCTCCACACCCGCGCCGCAGGCAGCAGGAGAAACGCCTGCTGTTTCACCGCGCGCGCGGGCGCTGGCCGCTTCGCGCGGCGTCTCGCTCGCCGGCCTCCGAGGGACCGGCCCAGGCGGCCGGATCATCGAGCGCGACGTCGAAGCATCCTTTGCTCAGGGACAGCCGCTGACGCCCGCCGCACGCGCCGCGGCTGCGGGCGTCGCGGTATCCGCTGAGGGCACGGGGATCGGCGGAAGAGTTCGCGCGGCGGATGTGGCGGCGCAGGGTGCCGCGCGAGCGCCGGCAACCTCGGCGCCCGCGGCCGCGAGCATGGCGCGGCTCAGCCCCGGCGCCGTGACCGAAATCAAGGCAACAGGGGTGCGGAAGCTCATCGCCGAGCGCATGCTCGCCTCTCTCCAGTCAACCGCGCAGCTCACGCTCAACTCCGCGGCCGACGCGCGCGCCCTGCTGGATCTTCGCGGGCGCTTTAAGGAAAGCCCCGAAGCGCTGGGGTTGCGCGAGGCAACGATCAACGACATGGTCCTCTTTGCGGTTTCCCGCGCGCTCCTCGCGCACCCGGACGTGAACGCCCACTTCTCCGGCGACACGATCCGCCAGTACGCCGACGTGCACCTGGCCTTTGCCACCGACACCCCGCGCGGGCTCATGGTCCCCGTGATCAGGAGCGCGCACGCCCTCAGCCTCCGGGCGATCTCGAAGGAAGCGCGCCGGCTCGCCGCGGCGTGCCGCGAGGGCGGGATCAAACCTGATGAGATGCAGGGAGCGACCTTCACGGTCACCAATCTCGGGGGCCTGGGCATCGAGAGCTTCACTCCCATCCTGAATCCGCCCCAGGTCGCCATCCTCGGTGTGGGGTCCATCGTCGCCCGGCCCGTGCTCGACGCGGGCGGGGTCGCGACCTTCGTGCCGCAGATCGGGCTTTCTCTCACGATCAATCACCAGGTGGTGGACGGCGCGCCGGGCGCGCGCTTCCTCCAGACCCTCGCGGGATCGCTCGCGCGCCTGGATCTCCTCCTCGCCCAATAGGACCGGCAGATGCCTGACGAGCGCTACGATCTCATCATCATCGGAGGAGGGCCCGCGGGGCATGTGGCCGCGGAGAGGGCGGGCGCCCTCGGAAAGAAGGTCCTCGTCGTCGAGAAATCGCACCTCGGGGGGGTCTGCCTGAACCAGGGCTGCATCCCCACCAAGACCCTGCTGTACTCGGCGAAGCTCTTCTCGCAGGCCCGGCATTCCGAGACCTACGGCGTGCTCGTCGAGGGGGCGCGCTACGACCTGGCCAAGGCCATGGCGTGGAAGGCGAAGGTCGTCGAGTCCATTCGCAAGGGCATCGCCTATCAGTTCAGGACCCACGCCGTCGAGCTCGCGACCGGCAGCGCCCGGATCGCCCCGCGCGCCGGGGGGCTCGTGACCATCGAGGTCGATGGCAAGGCGTACGCGGCCGCAAACCTCCTGATTGCGACGGGCTCCGCGCCCGTCGTCCTTCCGATCCCCGGCGCCGAGCGCGCCCTGGGGAGCACGGAGGCGCTGGAGATCCAGAAGCTGCCGAAAAGCATCGTCGTCATCGGCGGCGGCTACATCGGCATGGAGTTCGCCTCCTACTTCACCCAGGTCGGGGCAAAGGTCTCCGTCGTTGAAATGCTCCCCGAGATCGTGCCCCTGCTGGATCCCGCGATCGCGAAGGTCCTCCGCGGGTCGCTCCCCGACGTGGATTTCCATCTCGGCGCAAAGGTGCTCTCCATCGAGCCTGAGGGAGCCGACCGGGCGGCCCATATCGTTCGCTTTGTCCGTGAGGGCAAGGAGCAGTCCATCAAGGCGGAGGCTGTCCTCATGTCGGTCGGCAGACGCCCGATCGTCGAAGGCCTCGGGCTCGAGGGGGCGGGCGTTGATTTCGACAGGAAGGGCATCCGCGTGGATGAGAGGATGCGCACGAACATCCCGGGCATATGGGCCGCGGGGGACGTGAATGGCCGTTCCATGCTCGCCCACTCGGCCTCGCGCATGGGCGAGGTCGCGGTCGTCGACATGTTCGGCGCTCCGCAGCGCATGCGCTACGATGCGATTCCCTGGGTCGTGTACACGAACCCCGAGGTCTCGGGTGCGGGGCTGTCGGAGGAGCAGGCGCGGGCCGCGGGCAGGTCCGTGAAGACGGCAACCCTCGACCACCGGGCAAACGGCAGGTTCGTGGCCGAGAACGAGAAGGGCCGGGGGATGTGCAAGATCGTGGTCGATGCGGCCTCGGGCGCGCTGCTGGGCGCCCAGATGATCGGGCCGTTTTCTTCAGAGATCATCGCCGGCGCTGCCGCGATGATCGAAGCCGAGCTGCGGGTGAAGGACATCCGCGAGATCGTCTTCCCCCACCCGACCGTCTCGGAGGCCCTGCGCGACACGGTCTGGGCGCTCAAGGAATAGGCGGCCGGGAGAGAAACCGAGAACAGGACCGAGAGAGCAGGATCGAGGAAACAGGAAAACGCGCGGCAGGGCCGGCAGGGCCCGTGGCCGCGATCATCATCAACCATATCGAGGGAAGAGAGATGCCGAAATCGATTGTTGTCGACCCGCGCGAAGTGCGCGCGCCAGGAACCGTGACCTTCACGGATATCCCGCTGAACGCGTATGTCCCCAATGCGAAGAAGGAGACCGCCAGGTACGGGAAGGAAACACTGATACGGATGTACAGGGACATGTCCCTGATCCGCGAGTTCGAGACCATGCTGAACACGATCAAGACAAAGGGCGCCTACCAGGGGATCGCCTACGATCACGTGGGACCGGCCCACCTGTCCATCGGCCAGGAGTCCGCGGTCGTCGGCCAGTCTCTCCCCCTCGGCGTCGAGGACTTCATCTTCGGCTCCCACCGCAGTCACGGCGAGATCATCGCCAAGTGTCTGTCTGCCGTCGCCAAGCTCCCCGAGAAGGAGCTCTCCTCGATCATGGAGGGCTATATGGGCGGCGCCGCGCTCGGCGTGGTGTCCAAGGGAGCCTCGGCTCCCCTGAAGGAGCTCGCCGTCGACTTCGTCCTGTACGGCGTTCTGGCCGAGATCTTCGGCAGGGCCAACGGCTTCAACAAGGGCCTGGGCGGCTCGATGCACGCGTTCTTTGCGCCGTTCGGAAGCATGCCGAACAATGCGATCGTCGGCGGCTCTGGCGACGTATCGGTCGGCGCGGCGTTGTTCAAGAGAATCAACCGAAAGCCCGGCATCGTGATCGGGAACATCGGCGATGGCTCCTCCGCGTGCGGACCGGTCTGGGAGGCGATGATGGTCGCGGCCATGGACCAGTACCGAACGCTGTGGCCC
>CAYGXO010000011.1:0-75835 GCA_964353885.1 uncultured Spirochaetaceae bacterium | reverse complement strand
TCGGCCCCTACGCCTCGGAGATCGTCGCGGGCGCGGCGGTCATGATCGAGAGCGAGCTGCGCGCGCGCGACGTCCGCGAGATCGTGTTCCCCCATCCCACGGTGAGCGAAATCGTTCGCGACGCACTCTGGGAGCTTCGCTAGGAGTCGACCATGCCCAAGTCCATCACCATCGATCCCCGCGAGGTTCGATCGCCGGGGACCCTCGAGTTCGCCGACATCCCCCTCAACACGTACGTGCCGGATGCGAAGAAGGAGGCGAAGAAGTACGGCAGGGCCGAGCTGCTGCGCATGTACCACGACATGGCGACCATCCGCGAGTTCGAGACCATGCTGCACACCATCAAGACCAAGGGGGCGTGGGAGGGCATCTCCTACGACCACCTCGGGCCCGCGCACCTGTCCATCGGCCAGGAGGCGGCGGTCGTCGGCCAGTCGGCGCCGCTCGGCATCGAGGACTTCCTCTTCGGCTCGCACCGCAGCCACGGCGAGATCCTCGCCAAGTGCCTCGCGGCCGCCGCGCGCCTGAGCGAAAAGGACCTCGGCGCCGTGATGGAGTCGTACCTCGGCGGCGATACCCTGCGCGTGGTGCAGAAGGGCCACCGCGGCACGCTCCGCGACCTGGCGCTCGACTTCGTCGTGTACGGCGTGCTCGCGGAGATCTTCGGCAGGGCGTACGGGTTCAACCGGGGCCTCGGCGGCTCGATGCACGCGTTCTTCGCGCCGTTCGGCAGCATGCCGAACAACGCGATCGTGGGCGGCTCGGGCGACGTGTCCGTCGGCGCCGCGCTGTTCAAGAGAATCAACAGAAAGCCCGGCATTGTGATCGGGAACATCGGAGACGGCTCCTCCGCGTGCGGCCCGGTCTGGGAGGCGATGATGGTCGCGGCCATGGACCAGTACCGCACGCTGTGGCCCAAGGACCTCGGCGGCGCCCCTCCGATCCTTTTCAACTTCTTCAACAACTTCTACGGCATGGGCGGCCAGACCCTCGGCGAGACCATGGGGTTCAAGCAGCTCGCCCGCATCGGAGCAGGGGTGAACCCCGAGCAGATGCACGCCGAGCGCGTCGACGGGTACAATCCGCTCGCGGCCGCCGACCCGCTCGACCGCAAGAAGAAGATCCCGCTGCCGGGCAAGGTGCCGGTCCTTCCCGACGTGGTCACCTACCGCTACTCAGGCCACTCTCCCTCCGATGCCTCCACCTACAGGACGAAGGAGGAGGTGGCGATGTGGCAGGATGTGGACTGCATCCGCAGCTTCGGCGAGTACCTCGTCGAGCACAAGATCGCAGCCGCCGCCGACCTGGAGGCGATCCAGAAGACGACGCTCGAGAGGATCAAGCGGATCACGGAGCTCGCCGTTTCGCTCGATGTCTCCCCACGCATTGCCGTGCCGGGCATCGGCCCGGACCCCATCGGCGACCTGATGTTCTCCTACGGGAACGTCGAGAAAATGGAAACCCGGGCCCCCGAGATGCTCCTACCCCCAGCGCAGAACCCGCGGGTGATCGCGAACGCGAAGAAGTCGCGCTCGGGTGTCGGCCCCGACGGCAGGCCGCTGCCCAAGTCGCAGGTCATCTCCCTGCGAGACGCGATCTTCGAGGCCATGCTCCACCGGTTCTCGATCGACCCGACCATGGCGGCATTCGGCGAAGAGAATAGGGACTGGGGCGGCGCATTCGCCGTCTACAGGGGACTCACCGAAGGGCTGCCCTACCACAGGCTGTTCAACACCCCGATTTCCGAAGGGGCGATCGTGGGAGCGGCGGTGGGCTACGCGCTGTGCGGCGGCCGGGCCGTGCCCGAGCTGATGTACTGCGACTTCCTCGGGCGCGCGGGCGACGAGGTGTTCAACCAGGTCTGCAAGTGGCAGTCCATGTCGGCCGGCGTCCTGAAGATGCCCCTTGTCCTGCGCGTGTCGGTGGGCAGCAAGTACGGAGCCCAGCATTCCCAGGACTGGACGTCGATCGTCGCCCACTTGCCCGGCCTGAAGGCCATGTACCCCGCCACGCCGTACGACGCGAAGGGCATGCTGAACCTCGCCCTTCGGGGCACGGACCCCGTGGTGTTCTTCGAGAGCCAGAGGCTGTACGACGTGGGCGAGCTGTTCGTGCCCGGCGGCGTGCCCACCGGCTACTACGAGGTGCCGGAAGGCGAGCCCGTCATACGAAGGTCAGGCTCTGACCTGACGATCGTGACCGTCGGCTCGACGCTGTACCGGGCCCTCGAAGCCGCCGATGTGCTTGCCTCGCGCTACAACGTGTCCGCTGAAGTCATTGATGCGCGGTTCATCACTCCACTGAACTACGAGACGATACTCGCCTCGGTGACGAAAACGGGCAAGTGCGTGCTTGCCTCCGATGCGTGCGAGCGCGGCTCGTTCCTGCACACCATGGCGTCGAACATCTCCCAGATGGCGTTCGACTCGCTGGATGCGCCCGTGGCGGTGGTTGGGGCGCGCAACTGGATCACCCCCGCGGCAGAGATGGAGGACACCTTCTTCCCGCAGAAGGAATGGATCATCGACACCGTGCACGAGAGGGTGCTGCCGCTCCCCGGCCACGCGCCGAGCACCAATCAGACCGTTGGTGAGATGCTGAGGAGGAACCGCCGGGGCGTGTAGGACGACCCCGCGGCCTCCCACGACCCCGCTCTATTTCCCCGATGTGAACCTGTAGCCGACCCCGTGGACCGTCGTGATGTGGCGCGGGGCGGCGGGATCCTCCTCGATCTTCTTGCGCAGGCCCGCGATGTGCTGATCGAGCGTCCGGGTGGTGCCCTCATAGCGCACGCCCCACACCTGCTCGAGAATAAGTGACCTGTCCAGCGCCTCCCCTTCACGCGAGGCGAACAGGCGCAGCAGCTTCAGCTCGCGCGGGGTCACGTCGAACTCCTTCTTCCCTCTCCTGCCCTTGAGCGTCCTCGGGTCGATGGACACGCTGCCGAACTCGATCGGCGCCTCGTCGTTCCCCGTCGTCCTCGCCTCTGCCCTGGCCTGGCCCCTGCGCAGGCAGGCGCGGATGCGCGCGAGCAGCTCGTTCACCCCGAAGGGCTTCACGACGTAGTCGTCGGCGCCCAGCTCCAGGCCGACCACCTTGTCCACCTCCTCGCCTTTGGCGGTGAGCATGATGATCGGCGTCAGGGGATCGGTCTTTCGGATCTCGCGGCACACGTCGAACCCGCTCTTCTCGGGGATCATGATGTCCAGCAGCACCAAGTCCGGCCTCGCCTCCGCGTAGCGCGCGAGGGCGGCGGCGCCGTCGCTCGCCGTGGCCACGGCAAAGCCCTCCCCCTCCAGAAGGTCCGTCACCCCCGTCAGGATGGCCGGATCGTCCTCGACAATGAGAATCCTCTGCTTCATTCCGCTGCCTCCGGCAGGCTCAGCACGAAATCGCTCCCTCCGCCTTCGCGCGGCCGATGCGCAAGCTCGCCTCCGTGGTCCCGGGCGATCCGCCGAGCGATCGTAAGGCCCAAACCCGTGCCCTGCACCCGAGCGGTGAGGGAGTCGTCCACTCGGAAGAACTCTCGAAAGATTTTCTCCCTCTCCTTCTCCGGCACGCCGATCCCCCTGTCGCGCACGTGCACGACGATCCGCTTCTCCTCGCGCGCGACCTCCACCTCGACCTCCTTCGCCCCCGCCGAGTACTTCTCGGCATTGGACAGGAGGTTGAGCAGGACCTGCTTGAGCGCCTCGGGGTCGGCCTCGACACGCGTCCCCTCGGGGGTTCGCTTGGGGGTTCGCTCGGGGATCCGCTCGGGGGCGCTGAAGGCGACCGAGAACCCGCGGCTTTCAAGCCCGACCCTCTGGCTCTCGACGATCTCCCGCGCAACGTTCGCCATGTCCACGACCCTTCGGGCATACGCCTTCTTCCCTTTCGAGAGCGAAGAGAAATCGAGGACATTATTGATGAGCCGGGTGAGCCTCTCGGTCTCGGAGGCCATGAGCGAGAAATACCGCTCCTGCTTGGCGGGGTCGGGCTGCCGCTTCTGCCGCAGCATCTCCACGAAGAGGCTGATCGACGTGAGGGGAGTCTTGAGCTCGTGCGAAACGTTGGTCACGAAGGTCGCCTTTTTCTGGGCGAGACGGATTTCCGCATAGACGGAAGAGAGCACCATCGTGCCCCCTCCCGCCACGGAGACGAACAGGATGACGATGAGCACCCAGAGCACGAGCGAAGAAGCGCGGGCGCGCTCTGCGACCGCATCGGGGTCGGTGAGCGCCGCGGCGACCTCCCAGCGGGGAAGGGATTCGCCGATTTCTCGAGAGACGAACGGCGAGCCCCAGTTTCTCCCCTCGGAGCCGGGCGGCACGACGAGGGGCACGCCTGTCTCGTCCAGGATCGTGAGCATCCGGGCCGGCGTGTAGGTGGCGGGCAGCACGGCCGCGATCCTGTCGCGGAACACCCTCGCGGCGATGCCGCAGCCGGCAATGCGGCCGTCGGCCTGCTTCTCCCAGAAAAGGAACGTGAGCCTGCTGTCGATGAACCGGGGAATGATGCCAAACTGCCCCTGCGCCGCGATCTGGCTCAGCAACTGGGAGGTCACGACAAACTGAGACTGCTGCTCGGCGGACTTCGAGGGTGTGGCGGGAGGGACCGAGACGGGAGCGACTGAAACGGGCACGCCCGCCACGGGCGCTGCAGGGGCGCTCTGCTCCATCGCAACCCCTTGTCCGGCCGGAGCGTCCTGCGCGGCCAAGGCGCCCGCTGCCGGCGCGGCGACGGCCTCCGTCGCGACCGCCCTCTCGTCGCGGGTGTCGGCCTCCCCGACATTCGACGCCTTGGCCAGAGGCTGTGCGACGCGCGAGCTCAGCACGTCGCCCTTCTCGCGCGCCTGCTCGTACACCTTCGCCTGAATCTCTTCGGATTGGGCGAAAGCGTCGATCGCCGCCCGATCGTCGCTCTTCTTCTGCTCGGCCTCAGCGCGCCCGCTATCGGCGCGTCGCGCCTCGCTGGCTTGCGGCAAGGCGATCGCGAGCTGCGCAGGCTCGCCCGCCTGCGCGAGTATCTGGTCCTTGTACTTGACCGCGATGTTCTCGAAGACCGACGTCGGCGCCCGGTTGCTCAAGAAATCCCCATTGTCCTTGATGAACCGTTGCTCTTCGGCGCCGAGGGCCTTCGAGGGAAGGGGCGTGAGCACGCCGAGCCGGGGCGAGAGGAGGAACGGCACCTCGACGAGAGGCTGCCCCCTCTTCCATTCCGCGAGCGTTTTCGCAAATGCGGCGCCGGCAGGAACCTCGAGCCCGGCGCGCAGCTCGTCGGCGATGCGCGCCACCTCGGCGGCCGCGAGGTCCGCCACGTGCGTCGCCTCCGCGAGCAGCGTTGTCGCCAGTTGCTTCTCGACGAACGCCTCCTCCCTGCCGGCCGCGCGGATGGACAGCACAGCGAGGAGGATGCTGGGAACGATCACTGCCGCGACGAAGATGATCCCCAGGGACTTTGATCTCATGGCATCCCCGGCGAGTCTACCAGAAAACCCTACTCGAGTCCCTGGCGATAGTCGTCCTGCTCGAGCCCCGGGGCCTGATGCGGCACACGGCCGGTCTCGGCGACCGGGAACGCGGACACGTGCAGCACGGCGCCCTCGTGCACAAGAGCGCTCGCGGTGATGCTCCCGCCGTCCGCCCTCAGCACGAGCCCGAGGTCGACCCCCTTGCCCTCAGAGAAGCGCAGGTCCGACAACCGCTCCACGAATTGCCATGCGCTCTCGCGCGTCGTCTCTCCTGGAGACGCATCGGCGGCCGCGGTGACAGCGGAGAGCGCGGAGGCGCGGAGGATCTTCGGCCACAGCCGTTCGAAAAGTGAAGGATCGGCAAAGGCATCCATGCTGAGGATCCTTCCCCCCACCGCGCAGATGGCCCCGACCGTGCCCGGCGCGAGCCGGAGTACGTTCTTCAGTCCCGCCTCCACCGCGAGGAGCCTGGCGTTCAGCTTCCGCTCCTCGTAGATGTCCTGATAGGCGCCGGTCGCGGAGGGCGCGCCCGCCCGGTCCTGCATCTTCTCGACCTCCCCCCAGATGTTCTCCTGAGCCGCGGGTGCGCTGGCCTGGGCGTTCGAGCGAAGCGCCCAGGTGCCGAGGTTCTGCTTCGTGGAGAACTGCGAGGTGGTCTCGGTCCATCGGCCCGCCTCCACGCAGTACACGGGGATCTCGATGCCCCGCGCGAAGGGACGGATCAGAGCATCTCCTGCGATCAGCCTGTCCTGCTTGCCGCCCGTGACGATCTCACCCCCCATAAGGAAGATCGTCCTGCCGCCTCGATTATCGACCGCGAGCCGGGGGACCTCGCCGTCGTCGATCTCCCTGATCCTGAGCCATCCCCTCTTGAGTGCTTCGTCGAGGGTCGCGACGGGGATCGCGGCCGACCTCGAGAGCGTCGAGATCGGGATGATGGTCAGGTTTTCGAAGCTCAGCGGCTTCCCCAGCACGAGCGAGCCAATCATGGCTCTCAGCGCCGAGGAGGCATCTCTGGAGCTCTGAGCAAATCCCTCCCCCGCGGCGACCGCGAGGAACAGCGCGACAAGGACTATAACCTGCCTGGTTCTCTTCATGGCTTCACCCTCCATGCGAGAAGGGTAGCGGCCGGGGCGAGAGGAGGTGTCACGAGAGGGAAAAAGGATTGTAAAAAGGGTGTAAAAGAGGCTCCGCGACGCGCATACGAGCGGACGACCCACTTGCCCCTGCCCGGCCGCCGCATATATAAAGAGGATATGGCGAACGAACGGATCGGCTGGATCGGGATCGGCGTGATGGGCAGGTCGATGTGCGGGCACCTGCTTTCGGCTGGGCACCACGTTTCCGTGCACACTCGCACGCGCGAGAAGGCCTCCGAGCTCCTCGCGGCCGGCGCTTCCTGGTGCGGGAACCCGAGGGAGGTCGCGCGCAAGAGCGGGATCGTGTTCACGATGGTCGGCTTCCCCTCGGACGTGGAGGAGGTCTACCTCGGCTCCGACGGCGTTCTCGCGGGAGCTGCCCCCGGCTCAGTGGTCTGCGACATGACCACATCCGAGCCGTCCCTCGCCCGGCGCATCCATGAAGAAGCGAGGAGGCGTTCAGTTGCCTCTCTGGATGCGCCCGTCTCGGGCGGCGACGTGGGAGCCCGCGAGGCCAAGCTCGCCATCATGGTCGGGGGAGAGGCGGAGACCTACGAGAAGGTCCTGCCCCTCTTGAAGAGAATGGGCGAGACGATTGTTCTCATGGGAGGCCCGGGCAGCGGCCAGCACACGAAGATGGCGAACCAGATCGTCATCGCGGGGAACATGATCGGCATGGTCGAGGCCCTCCTGTACGCGCAGAAGGCCGGCCTCGGGCACGAGGCGGTCATCGACATCATCGGCAAGGGCGCCGCGGCATCGTGGTCGCTCAACAATCTGGGCAGGCGCATCGCGAAGGGAGATTTCAACCCCGGGTTCTACATCAAGCACTTCATCAAGGACATGGGCATCGCGCTGCAGGAAGCCCGGCGGATGAACCTCGCCCTTCCCGGCCTCGCCCTCGTGAACCAGCTCTACATCTGCGCGCAGGCGACAGGCCTGGAAAACCTTGGCACGCAGGGCCTCTATCGGGTCCTCGCGGGGATGAACGGCGTTCAGGCCTGAAAGATCCTCTCGACGAATCGCGCGGGCCCGTCCGCGTCCCATGAGCGGATGCCGGGTCCCGGCGAGGCGAGAAAGAACAACGCGTCGCCCGCTCGCTCGGGATGCCGCGACGCGTACGCCCGCGCCCACTCCTTCCGGAATCCCTCGGCCTTGGCCGCGGGGAGGACGGCGACGATGCTCCCGCCGAAGCCCGCCCCGAACCCTGATGCTCCCGATGCGCCAAGCTGTAGAGCGGAGCGCTGGAGGAAGTCGATCTCCGGGGCGATGTTCATGAGGTAGCGGCGGGAGGCGCGGTGAGAGGCGATGAGGTTGCGGCCAAACGCCTCGAGGTCCTTGTCGCGAAGCGCCTGTACAGCCGCGGGGATGAAGCGGCGATCCTCCAGCACGAACTGCCTGATCCTGCCCGCGAGGGCGAGCTCCCGAGCCGACCGGGAGCCGAGAGTGAACTTCTGCTCGACTTCCTTCAACCAATGGAGCCCGAGATGTCCCTTCGCGTGCGCCGCCACCTCCCGCAGGGAGTGGCAGCGAGCGGAAAACAGCCGATTGTACTCCTTGACGGCGAGGGCCGCCCTGCGGGAGACGAGGTTGTATTCGTCCAACGCCTCGCGAGTCTTCTCCGCCCGCACCCCCGAGAAGGCGACAACCATTCGCCACCCCCGAGGCCAGTGCAGCTCCTCCTCGAGAACGGAGGGACGGAACCGGAACAGCGAGAGGCGCCCCTCGCGGCCGTTCAGGATCGCGGCGTGGTCTTCCGAGCCGCCGAATGTGCCGACGCCCCTGTCGCCGGGCAGGTCACGAAAGTTCTGCCCGTTCTCCGCGCAGGCAAGGTACATCGAGAGGTCGATCCCGTCGCGGATGTTCTCGCGGAAGAACCCGACGTCGTGCAGGCGGTTCACCGTGGCGATGGCGAGGAAGGTCATCACCATCAACGCGGAGGACCCGCTCATCCCGCTGCCGACCGGCAGACTGCTCGAGAACGCCACGTCCACTCCCGACAGCCGGACGGAGGAGCCGAAGTTTCGGACCAGCCTCCTCGCCATGGTCATGGGATAGTTGGACCAGTGGCCGATCCGCGGGGCGATCGTCGGCTCCAGCGGGAACTCGATCGCGGGAAACTCGGAGGTATCCTCGGCCATGCGGAGAAGTCCCTGTTGGTTGGGCGACGACACGCAGAGAAACCCCCGGTCGAGGGCGCAGACGAGGGTCCTCCCGCCCGCGTAGTCGGTGTGCCTGCCCAGCACCTCGATCCTACCCGGCACGAAACCCAGCGAGATCTCTCGGCCGTGCGGCCCGGGGTAGCGGGATTGGAACAGGTCCAGCAGGGGAGGGATCGCGCTTCGCATGCCGCGCCACTCGGGGGGGATTTTCATTCTGTCTTCGAGCGCCGCTCGCAGCGAGTCGATGGTCATGGTGCTCCGGAGAATAGCAAAGGAGAAAAGGGGTACGCAAGAGAAATTTTGATATATCGAAGAGATAATCGCGCCTCTGTTGAATCGCGCCCCTTGACAGACGACATGGCACGGACAATAGTGGATGAACCTAGTCCGTTTCAGGAGAGCGGAATGCGGTTGAAAACCGCAGCGGTCACGCCACTGTTACCGGGGATGAACGCGGCAGGATGCCATTGCGCCGCGGGCCAGGGGCTCGCGGGGTGAGAAGGCGCCGCCTGTAAGACGATCCGGAAGCCAGGAAACCCTCCTGAGATGCCTACCTTCGTGGAAAGGAGATGGGTGAGCTTTGCCCGACCGCCCCCCACCTGTCGCCGAAAGACCCCCAGGTTGCACGGACTGAACTCTCGCGTTTTGGAGGAGGTTCGATCATGGACAAGCGAGGTTTAGCGGCGCTGCTGATCTCAGCCGCGCTCGCGGCGGCTGCCGTCCCTTCCGCGGGAGCGGCTGACATTGAGCTCGAAATGGAACGGATCGTGGTGACGGCCACCCGCACAGCCACCACCATCCTGGACAGCCCCGATCACGTGACCGTGATCGACAAGGAGCAGATCGCCGCGGCGGGGTCCGCCACCGTGGCGGATGCTCTGCGGCAGGTCGCCGGCGTGGAGATCGTTGACAACGGTACCGCCGGCTCGGTGAAGAGCGTGAGCATTCGGGGCTCCACCTCCGCTCAGGTGCTGGTCTTGGTGGACGGAGTGCGGCTGAACGATAGTCGCCAGGGCATGGCGGATCTGTCCCAGATTCCGGTCGCAAGCATCGAACGCATCGAGGTCCTGCGCGGCGGCACCAGCGCGCTGTACGGGGCCGATGCCCTCGGAGGGGTGGTGAATATCATTACGAAGAGCCGGGCCGAGAAGAATTTCACCCTGACGGTCAACAGTGAAGGCTATATCCCTCACGACGCCATCAGGGTTTCCGAGGGGCCTACCGAGACTCCCGTGGGCGCCGATCTCCTGGACCTTGTGGATACCCAACGTGTCGGTCTGCAGGCTTCCGGGGCGCTGGGCCCGGTGGACCTGCTCGTCACGGAGTCCTTCACAAGGGCGGCGAACGGCTTTGTCTGGAACGACCAGCAGTACATCGATGCCTGGCGCCGGCAGATCAATGCCGGGCTGCTCGGCGGCAACGCGTTTGTGTCGCTGACAGCGCAGGCAGGATCTGGCAAGGTTGGCTTCAAGGGACAGTTCGACTACTCAGGCCTGGGGGCGCCCGGAGGAATCGACCCGGATTGGGTTTCCACTGATTCCGCGCAGCAGCGAGCTGCCTTCCAGGCGCAGATCTACTACGAGAACCCCAAGCTCACCCGGGCGCTCGGCATGGATGCCCGGGCATTCTACAAGGTCACGCGGCTGGCCTATCAGGACCCAGACTACTTCCCCCCTGCTGATGATGTCCACACTCTGCACTCCATCGGGCTCGACCTGCAGCAGCAGGCCGCATTCATCGACTTCTTCCAGCTCGTGTACGGGGGAAACGTGCTGGCCGATTTGGCTAAAAGCACGGCGATAGGAGAGAAGCAGCGCCTGAGCGGCGGGGTCTTCCTGGAAGCGCCCCTGTATCTTGCCTCATGGATGATCATGACCCCGATGGTCCGCTACGATCTGTACTCTGACTTCCCCGGCAGCCTTACGTACAAGCTGGCGGCTGTGTTCGCCCTGTCGGATTCCGTGTCGCTCAAGGCGAGCGCGGGCAGGTCCTACCGGGCGCCGACGCTGAACGACCTGTACTGGCCCAACGACGGGTTCAGCGTGGGCAACCTCAGCCTGAAGCCCGAGACGGGCTACAGCGGCGACCTCGGCGTGACGGTGGCCGCCGAGCGCTTCGAGGCGAACGCATTCGCTTTCGTGCGGTACGTGCAAGATGGAATCCAGTGGACGGAGACTTCGCCCTACTTCTACCAGCCGACCAATGTTGGAGAAGCCCTTTACCCCGGCGCCGAGGCGGACGTGGACTTCCAGCCCATAAAGGGCCTGCATCTGAGCGGGGGCTACACGTTCCAGTACAGCTTCGTGCTGAAAGGGGCCAGCGCAGCCTACACTTTCGCCGACGACAAGAGGGCGGCCTACACGCCCATGCACGCGGCCAGCGCGGCGGTTCGCTACGATAGCGGGAGCACCCGGCTATCCGTAGATGCCCGCGTGGTCGGGAAGAGGTTCATCGATGAGCCGAACTCGATCTCCCTGCCCGCGTACGTCGTGGTGAATGCGGAGGCGCGGCAGCAACTGACCCCCGCTCTCGCCCTGTCGCTGGCGGGCAAGAACCTGCTCAATCAGGTCTACCAGACAGTAAATGGATACATCATGCCGCCATTCTCCTTCAACGTGGGGATCGATCTCAGCATGTAGGAATGCGGTTCGGGCCGGGGGGCGTCTGGGCGCTGACGTCAGGGCGCCGTCCCGGCCGCCTTCTCACTTCAGCTCGTACGCGATCGGGATTTCGATGCTCACCGGCCGGGACAGGGGGTTTGAGACCGGCGTGACCTTCCGCAGCAGGGCAGCCGCGGCCCTGTCGAGAACTTCGTAGCCTGAGGACTTCCGCACCACGATCTGCACGAGCCGGCCCGCAGAGTCCAGACGGACCGAGAGCACGGCCGTTCCCTGCCATCCGCGCGCGCGGGCGAGAGCTGGATACCCGATTTCCCGCACTATGCGGCTGCGCAGGATCGAAAGGATGGCCTGGTAGCCGGCGATCTCCGCGCCCGGCGCGACGGTCTCGGATGCCGCTGCATCGCTCGAAGCCTTGGGGGGCGCTTCGGTTGGTCCCTCTGCGGAACTCCCGGGCACAGCCGGTGGGCGTTCGGCGGATCTCTCGGCTGATCGCTCAGGCTCCTCGGACACACCTGCCGCGAGCTCAGGAGCTTCGGGCGCCGCGGCCGCTGCTTCTTGCGGAGGTTCTTCCACTACGCGCACGGGCTCGGGTTCAGGAGGAACGGCGGGCAGCTCCTGCGCGGGAGTCGGGACCTGCACGCTCCGCGGCGGCTTACTTGTAGAAATCTGGCTCGCTGCCTCGGGGACCTGTCTGTGCAGAAGGCTGACAGGGATCAGCTCGCGACCAGGTGGTCTCGGAGGCTGCACGGTCCTGTAGGGCAGGAACACCAGCAAGGCCACGTGCACCGCCGCGGAAATCCCAATCGCGGGAAAAAAGAGCGCGTTCGTCGAGCGCTTCATCGCGATTCGATGCGCTCCACAAGGAAGGATATTTCCTGCGCACCGCCATCCCGGGCCGCTTCCATCACCTCGACGACCCTGCCGAAGGGCACGCCCCGGTCGGACTGGATCACCACGGTCCGGTCGTCCCTCTGGACCAGCGCCGTTGCGAGCAAGGCCGGCAGCTCTTCCATGCCCACGACGCGGCCCTCGAGCAGCAACTTCCCATCGCGCTCGACCGTGAGGAACAGTGCTGTAGGCGGCTGCGCCTGCGAGCTCCTGCTCCGGGGGAGAGCGACGTTCACAGCGGGCAGGATGAAAAACGACGTCAGAAGGAAAAAAATGAGCAGCTGGAAGATCATGTCGATCATCGGGGTCATGTCAGGCCCCGTGCCGCGATCGGTGAGGTCTCTGCCGTACTCGAAGTCGATCATGCGTCCTCGGCGAGCCGGGCAACAAGCTCCTCGCCGACTGTCTTCATCTCGAACGCTAGGGACTTGAGCCGATTGTCCAGCAGGTGATACGCGACCAGGGTGGGGATTCCGATGAACAGCCCAGCCACGGTCGTGATCAGGGCTTCCCAGATCCCACTCGCGAGCAGGCTGGGATCGGAGATCTGCTTCAGGGCGGCCACGGTTTGGAAGGCGCGCGTCAGGCCTGTCACGGTGCCGGTGAGCCCCAGCATCGGGGAGATGCGGCCGATCAGCTCCAGGAAGTGGAGGCGATGGCTCAACCTCTTCAGCTCGATCGAGCCCAGCCGCGACAGCCGTCCCTCCAGCGTCGCGGCCGGCAGTTGCCTGCCGGCCAACGTGGCTGCCAGGATCTGAGCGAGGGGACCGGATCCCCGGTGGGCGAGCTGCTCCGCTCTCGCCCAGTCTCTAGCTCCCACAGCCTGAAGCACGCCATCCGCCTGCGCGCGGTCGCTCCTCGCGCGCCAGAACTGGATGGCCTTCTCGATGGTGATCGCGACAGCGAGAATCGAGCATGCGGCAAGCGGGTACATCAGCATCCCGCCCTTGAGAAACAGATCTATCATGGCGACTCGTCTAGTGTGTAAACCCCGCTCGGCTCATAGTCAAGCACTTCGCAATCGGGCGCGCATGTGATAGGATGCTCAGTTGGCATGGGGAGAAAAGCTGTGGATGCGATTTCGCACGGGTGTTTGCGCGCTCTCCCTCTCGTGTTGCTCCTCGCGGCGGCTGGATGCAGCGGGGTGTGGAATCCGACAGGGGAGGCGGTGGTGGATGTTGCGACCACGCTCGCAGACCCCACCAACGGCATCTCGCAGGAAATCGCCGACATCGGGGCTTCCGTGTTCGAATCGACCGCGGCTTCGGAGGCTCTGCCGGACACCCGATCCCGGGCCATGATCTTCGCTACCGGCCCTCAGCTCTACATGAGGGACCGCTTCGACCAGGGCAAGTTCGTCTGGAACCCCTCGGCAGGCTCCTACGAGGTGACGGAAACGAGCCTCGCCGTCTCTGGGGGGGATGTGAGCGGCACCCTCACCAGCATCAGCCTCTCAGTATCATTCTTCGCCTCAGGGGATGCGAGCGGGACGGGTGTCCAGCTCATCGATCCCTCGGCAGGTCTCGCATCCAGCGCGGGAACCATCCGTTCCATGAAGTACCACCGCGAGGTCTCCGGCACTGTCGCAGACTCCCGAACTGGCGTCACACGCGTTTTCAGCGCGATCACGAATCTGACCGTCAAGTGGTCGGATGGAGCCAGTCTCTCCGTGGAGGGCGCCCATAGCCGCACCTTCACCCATTCGTTCCCCGATGGGGGGACCGCGAGCGGAACGATCTCCCTCACCGTGCCGCCTGACATGACGGTTTCCTGGGGGCAGCGCGCCGATTTCTCCTATATAGTCATCGAGGAAGGCACGATCACGGGCACCTACGACGCCAACGTGAGCCGAGCCGACGGCACGACGCAGGACATGGAGAAAGTAGCGGGCATGGAGTTCGACAGAAGTGAAACCGCCATTGTATCCGTCGTGGGACTCAGCGTAAGAGTGAATCTTCTTACGGGCCGGATTTAGGGGAGCGAAGGCGATTCAAGGCGCCTTTTGTATCATCGTGATAATCGCACCACTAGCATTTTGGGAGCCTCTTGTGCCTTTCTTGCGGGGTTTTGCCCTTCAACCCGCAACGGAGCTCGCAAGATCCGCTCAGGAATAGCGGGAGGCGTGTGAAACCGCATGAATATTGAGAAGATCTACATCTCTTGGAGGCAAAAATATCGCTTGACAGCGCGAACCTTGCTCTGCTAAACTGACCTAGGATGTTATGGAATAAGGGGGACGAACTCGGGCCGTTGGCTCCGAACCCCGAAAATCGGAAAGGGAGGATCTTGATGAAAAAATCCCTTCTACTGCTTGTGGTGCTCCTAATAGTGGGAGCCCTCGCTTTCGCAGAAGACGTGAAGCCGACATGGACCGTCTCGGGGAGCGCGGCCGCGATCATTGGCTATGACCTGAACTCCAGCGGAGGCGGCATCCGCAATGACCAGAGCTTCGACTTCGACTTCGCCTTCTTCCCCACTCAAACCTTCTCCAAGGGCGGCGATGGGAAGCTCTATGGGATGATCCAGGTCGCAGATGTGCACCTTGGCATCATCAACGGTAAGTGGGATGCCCAGAAGGCGGACGGTGACAGCGACTACAACAGCGCCTTCGCGGACAGCGTTAAGAACTCGCTCGGGACCATCACCGCGAAAGTGGTCTACGACCCCTTCTACGTCCTGGTCTCCAAGGGCCTTGATGACATGCGCTTCAACTATGCCGCGAACGTCGATGGCTACAGCGATGTCAACTTCTTTGGCCTCAAGGTTCTGTATCCGGATGCGGGCACGATCGCTCTCGGCTACGCCAGCAAGATGATCAGCGCGCGGGTGACGGTCCTCTCCCAGGGCGCCGAGGCCAACATCCCCGTGACGACACAGGTCGACAAGGCGGATCCGTCCGCGTTCTTCACCTCGGGCGTCGGCCACACGGATGGGGTCACGACACGCGTTGTCAACTCGGGCAACTGGGCCTACGGTCTCTGGGTAAGCGCCAGCCCCCTCGAGATGCTCAGCGTTGACCTCAAGGGCATCCTGGACACGGAGCAGAGCTACCTTGGCTTCGGCGGCAAGCTCACGGTGAAGCCCATCAGCCTGATCAGTCTCTCTGTCGGCGCCGATGCCTACAGCGACCTGGCCAACTTTGTCAGCATGTTCGATATGGACCTCGCCCCCGCCCTCACGGTCAACCTCGGCGATGACGCCCTGACCGCGAGCATGTACTACTCGACCCACAAGGTTGCGAAGACCAACAGCGAGTTCGACGTTGCCGTGAAGTTCGTCGAAGCTGACGCCGACAAGGGCTACATCCCTGGCGTTGGAGCATCGGTTGAGGTCGGCCTGAACAACCTAGTTCCCCTGACCCCCGCGGTCATGACCTGGAAGGTCGATGTCCTGGCCAACTACACCATAGGCGCATGGAAGCCGTACGCCGAGTTCAAGATGAGCCCGAACACCGTCGAAGACAACCAGATGATGAAGGTCAACGGCGGCGTCGTGTTCACGGGCATCGCGAACACCGCGATCACCCTCGACTACATCGCCACAGACCTCACGAACACCGAGCCCGGAACCTGGAACGACAAGGGCATCATCACTCTCAAGACCAAGATCAGCTACTAGTTCGTACTGCATGAAAAAAGGCGCACCATGAGGTGCGCCTTTTTATTTCGGCCTGCTGTTCGCGCTCGCCTCTATGGGATGGCGACGGGAGTGATCATCTTGAACCGCACGTCAGCCCAACCCAGCTCATACTCGTTCGCAGAGCTACTGACGTACGCATAGAATCCCGATTGCCCTCCTGTGACACTGAAGTCGGGGAAGCTGGTCACCTCGACAGGGTTATCGTTGATGTACAGGTGGAAGAGTCCGCTCTCATGTGTGATCTTGATGGTGTTTTCCATGTTGTAGTCGTGGAGAAGGGCGGATGAAGCTGTCCAATCCTTGAGTGTCGTATCCCCTCCGGCGATGACGCGCGAGATCTTGTACATCCCCGCGATATCGATCAGGAGTTTGAAGTAGTTCTGATCGTTCAGCGCGCAGAAAACAACGCCGAACCCGCCTCCTACGCTGCCGAGGACCTTCTTGACAGTGACCTCGACGGGCGTGATCATTGGGTCTTCAGCAGTAGTGTCGTACAACTTCACAAAGCCCTGCTCCGCGTTAAGTGGGTCGTCGGTCCTGAAACGGATAAAACCGCTGCCGTCCGGTTCCCAGTAGATGTTCTCGGGCGGGGTGGGCTTGCACGCAGCGACGCTCAACAGCACCAGGCAGACTAAGGCGCTCTCGATGAGGATTCTTCTATTCTTCAAGCTTGTCTCCTTTCGCATATTAAAGTGGCCGTACCATAGTCTACTATACCGTATGCTTTCAAGGGTTTCATGCCTTGAATCGAATCCGCGGTTGGCGGTACTCTGGCCCGGATGATGCTCTACCTTGTCCAGCATGGGGAGGCTCTCGCGGAAGCCGTTGACCAGAGGAAAGCGCTTTCTCCCGCGGGGACTAGAGACATGCTGGCCCTTGCGCGCGCGTGCGCGGGCTTTGGCGTTTCTGCTCGCGAGATCGTTCACAGCGGAAAAGCGCGGGCAGCACTATCGGCTGAAATCCTCGGGCAGGCTCTGGGGATCAAAGTGAGAGCGTCGGCAGGCCTGGACCCCCTGGATCCCGTGAAGCCTTTCGCCGAGCAGTGCGCGGAGTGGGTGGAAAGCAGAATCATCGTAGGGCACATGCCCTTTCTCGGACGCCTTGCCACTCTGCTCCTTGCGGGATACGAAGATCCTCCTGTTGTTGCTTTCCAGAGAGGTGGAATGGTCTGTCTTGAGAAAACCGGCCCGTCCGAGTGGTGCCTCTTGTGGACATGCTTCCCTCGACAACCCATAGCCGGCAACCAGGACCAAAAAAACCCCTCAGTTCCTGACGGCCGAGGAGGATGACAGTGGCATTCTACTACCCCGAGCCTTCGCACACCTTCAGCGAGTACCTGCTCATTCCAAACTTGACAGGGAAGGGGTGCGTCGTGGGCGCGGTCTCGCTGAAGGCCCCATTGGTGCGGTTCGCCCGGGGCGAGGAGCCCTCCATCCGCCTGGCCATCCCATTCGCATCGGCAATCATGCAGTCCGTCTCCGACCATTCCATGGGCATCGCCCTTGCCCGATCAGGGGGCATCTCATTCATCTTCGTGTCCCAGCCCATCAAGCCACAGGCCGAGATGGTCGAGCGGGTGAAAAAGTTCAAGGCAGGCTTTGTAGTGAGCGATTCCAACCTCAGGCCCGACGCCACCCTGCGGGATGTCCTCGCGCTGCGCGAGCGGACGGGCCACACCACCATGGCCGTCACTGCCGACGGCTCCCCCTCGGGGAAGCTCCTGGGCATGCTCACGAGCCGGGACTACAGGCTCACCACCACGCCGCCCGACGCCAAGGTCGAGGACCTGATGACGAAGTTCCCCGACCTCATCTACGGCAAGGAAGGCATGACGCTCTCCGAGGCGAACGACCTGATCTGGACACACAAGCTGAACTGCCTGCCGGTGATCGCGAAATCGGGCCACCTCGCCTACCTCGTCTTCCGAAAGGACTACGCCGAGCACAAGGAGAACCCCGACGAGCTTGTCGACGGGAACAAGCGCCTGGTGGTCGGGGCGGGGATCAACACGCGCGACTACACCGAGAGGGTGCCCGCACTCGTGGAGGCAGGGGCCGACGTTCTGTGCATCGACTCATCCGATGGGTTCACCGAGTGGCAATCCGAGACGATCCAGTGGATCAGGAAGACCTACGGGGGCGCGGTGAAGGTCGGCGCCGGGAATGTGGTGGACGCCGAGGGCTTCCGCTACCTCGCGGATGCGGGGGCCGACTTCGTGAAGGTGGGCATCGGCGGAGGGTCGATCTGCATCACCCGCGAGCAGAAGGGCATCGGCAGGGGGCAGGCCACGGCCGTGATCGAGGTCGCAAAGGCCCGGGACGAGTACTTCGCGAAGACCGGCATCTACGTGCCGATCTGCTCGGACGGCGGCATCGTGCACGACTACCACATCGTCCTTGCCCTGGCAATGGGCGCTGACTTTGTCATGATGGGAAGGTTCTTCGCCCGTTTCGACGAGGCCCCCGGCAGGCGCCTGCGCGTCGGGGGGAGCTACGTCAAGGAGTATTGGGGAGAGGGGTCCAACAAGGCGCGCAACTGGCAGCGGTACTCTGACGCGGCCGGCGCCCCGGGCTTCAGCTTCGAGGAGGGCGTCGACGGGTACGTGCCCTATGCAGGAAAGCTCAAGGACAACCTCGACCTCACCCTCGCCAAGGTGAGGAGCGCGATGGTGAGCTGCGGCGCCTCCTCGATCCCCGAGCTGCAGAAGAAGGCCCGCATCGCCCTCGCTTCGGCCGTGAGCATCCGCGAGGGCGGGGCGCATGATGTCGTGCTCAAGGAGAACGAGATCATCCCGACATCGGGAGGATGATGAAATGAGAAGACCGTTTGCGCGAACGCTCATCGCCTCCGCGTTTCTCTGCGCGGCTTTTCTTTTCGGCGCCGCGCGTCTGCCTGCCGAGGCGGGTATCGTCTTCTTCGGGAGCACGGGGCTCTCTGTCGACGGGCTCAAGGGATGGCTGGGCGAGAAGCACCGCGAGGACAGGATCGTCGTGCGCACCGACGAATCCCCTATTCACCTGATGTTCTTCTGGGACGGCCCGGACCTGGAGCCGAGGCTTTCCATCTCGGATGCGAAGGGCGCCGCTCTCGCCGATCTCGACCTGACCAAAGGCAACAGGGTCACGCTGAACGCGCGAGGCGAGTTCATCTGCATGATCTCCGCAAAGAAGGGCAGCGGGCATTGGTTCTGCGTCGTTCTCGGCGGAAAGGAATGGGACGCGCGGTAGGGCTCGATAGGGTGTGCGGCACGGCCCAGCCGAACCCGGCCAACTTCCCCCGCACCGCCTTTCCCTGATAGAATCCCCGCCCGAACCACAAGAGAAGCAAGGATCGCAAATGGAAACGCTTGTACTTGACAGCATTCCCTTCAGAGTCGACATGGCGGAGCTCCGCCGGGGGCTCGGCATGCCCGAGGAGTCCTCCACGTCCAAGCCGGCCGGGGCCGATGACGGCTCTGGGCGCGCCCTCGAGGAGCTTGCCGGCTCAGCCGAAAGGGTCGCCCGGCCCAAGGCTGCTTTCAAGATCGGCTTCATCGATGAGCGATCGGCTGACGAGGTCGTGATCGACGGCATTCGTTTCGCGAGCCGGGTGCTTCGGGTCAACCTCGACCCCATCCACCGGGCCTTCCCCCATGTGGCCACATGCGGAAAGGAACTGGATGAATGGAGCGAGGGCGTCGCGGATCCCCTTGATCGGTTCGCGGCCGATCTCATCAAGGAGCTCGCTGTCCGCGATGCGCTCGAATACCTCAGGGCGCACATCTCCGACGGGCATGCTATCAAGAAGCTCTCGCACATGAACCCCGGCTCGCTTCCCGACTGGCCGCTTCCCCAGCAGGCCCCGCTTTTCGAGCTGCTCGGCGATCTGGAGGCTCTCATCGGCGTGAGGCTCACCGAGAGCTTCCTGATGCTGCCAACTAAGACTGTCTCGGGCATCTTCTTCCCGACCGAGGCGACCTTCGAGAGCTGCCAGCTCTGCCCGCGGGAGGTGTGCCCCAACAGGAGAGCGCCGTACGAGCAGGCCCTCTTCGAGTCCCGCTACGCGGTGAAAGGCGTTCATGGGTGAGGAGGGCTCCTGGCAGGAGCAGCTCGCCCGCAGCATCACGACGGTCGAGGATCTCGCGCGGGCTCTGCATCTGGATCCATCCGAGGAGCGGAGGGTGCGAGAAGCAGGAGCGGCATCCCGCTGGGGAATAACCCCCTACTATGCGAGCCTCATGGACCCAGCAGACCCCCGCTGCCCGATCCGCAGGCAGGCGGTCCCTTCGCTCGAAGAGCTGAGCGATCCTGACGGCACTCCCGATCCTCTTGGCGAGGAGGAGGGCACCGTCGCGCCCAACCTCATCCGCCTGTACCCCGACAGGGTCGCCTGGTGTGTCACAGGCTCCTGCCCGGTGTACTGCAGGTTCTGCTTTCGGCGGCGCCTGAAGGGGGATCCGGGCGGCGACTACTCCGAAGCCGCGCTCACCCGCGGCCTTGCTTACATCGAGGATACACCCGAGATCCGCGACGTGCTTGTGACGGGCGGTGACCCCCTCATGCTCTCCGATGATCGACTGGAAAGCCTGCTCGCGAGGATTCACGCCATCCCCCACGTCGAGATCATCCGCATCGGCACGCGCGCGCCCGTCACCCTTCCCCAACGGGTAACCCCCGGGCTGTGCGAAATGCTTCGCGCCTTCCATCCCCTCTGGGTCAACACGCACTTCAACCATCCGCGCGAGCTCACCCCCCTCGCGGCAGCGGCGTGCGCGCGCCTTGCCGACGCGGGCATCCCGTTGGGCAACCAGTCCGTGCTCCTCAGGGGAGTGAACGACGATGAGCCCACGATGCGCAGGCTCCTGCACGGCCTGGTGCGGATGAGGGTGCGGCCCTACTACCTTTTCCAATGCCACCTCAATCGGGGGAGCGCGCATTTCCGCACGCCTGTGGAGACCGGGGTCGACATCATCTCACGCCTGCGAGGCTCGACGACGGGCTTTGCGGTGCCCTCCTACATCGTCGACACCCCCTACGGCAAGGTTCCCATTGAGCGCGGCACGATCGACCGGCGCGATGAGAGCGCGGTGTACCTGAGGAGCCATGACGGAAGGGTCTGGCGGGAGCCGAACGCCAGGGAAACCTGAGGGCCTACAGCTCGCCGTCCAGCACGGCAGCGACCGGGCAATGGTCAGATCCCTGGATCGCATCGAGGATGAAGGCGTCCCGCAGCCTGGGCTGAAGCCCGCTCGAGATGCACACGTAGTCGATGCGCCACCCGATGTTCCGCTCGCGGGCGCGGGTCGCGTAGCTCCACCAGGTGTAGCGGTCCGTCTCCTCTGGATGCAGGAGCCGGAAGGCGTCGGTGAATCCCTGGCTGAGCAGGCGAGTGAAGCTCCTTCTCTCCTGGTCGGTGAATCCGGCATTCATGCGGTTGTCGTTGGGTCGCGCGATGTCGATCTCCTCGTGAGCGACGTTCATATCCCCACAGAAGACGACGGGCTTGCGCTCGGCAAGCTCCCGCACATATCGCCTGAACAGCGCATCCCATCGCAGGCGAAAACCCAGTCGCGGCAGGCCGCGCTGACTGTTGGGGACGTACACGCTGATCAAGTACAGCGACGGAAACTCAAGAGTGAGCACGCGCCCCTCAGCATCCGACACACGGCTGCCGATTCCCTTCGTCCATGAAAGGGGCTGCGATCGAGACAGGATGGCTGTGCCCGCATAGCCCGGCCGTTCCGCGGGACAGAAGTGCTGGTGAGGAAGTTGGGTGAGAATGGGGTCGAGCCCGTCGGACGGGAAGCCCCGGCCCGTCTTTATCTCCTGCAGGCACACGACATCGGGTTCCTCCCGCGCGATGTCGTCCATCCTGCCCTTTGCGATGATCGCGCGAAGCCCGTTCACGTTCCAGGAGATGATCTTCACCATGGAGTACCAGTCATACGGGATCGGGAAGCCTCTGTCAAACGGCCGGCAGTGGTGTACATTTTCCCCGTGACTACTCTCATCCTCGTCATTGTCTTCACGCTTCTCGGTCCAACAGATGGCTTCGCTGCAGGAGCCGGCGAAAAATCGCCAGCTCCTGCAGCTGTCGACAGGTCGTACAGCCTCTATATTCTCGCCGAAGGAGGGGGTGACGGAAACCGGATGTACACCGAGCGCGTGGCGCTGCCAGACTCGATCTCCCTCACCCAGTGGACGCGTTTCTCCCTTGTCGACGGCAAAGTGAAGACCGAATCTCTGCAGACCTGGTCGCAGCGGTCGAAAAGGAAGGTTTCAGAGGAGCGCTCTGCAGGAGTGCTGGTGCAGGGCTACGACGTGGTGATCGCCGTCGTTGGAGGAAAAGAAGCTGGCCCAACGGCCTCAGCTACCTCAGCCGCCGAGGTGAGCTTCTCGGTGAAGGAATGCCTGAACAACAAGGGCGGGGTCCTGTACCAGCCCGCCAGGATGGCGGCCATCCGAGCCGTAAGCCAGAGCAAGAGGAAGTCGGGAGAGGTGAGGGTTGTCGAGATTTTTTTCGCTGCGGGGAAGTTTGCCGCCCGGGTCGAGCTGCGCTAAGCGCTGCCTGTCCCCTACAGCCCGACGATGTTGTAGCCCGTGTCCACGTAGTGCGTCTCGCCCGTGACGCCGCTTGAAAGGTCGGAGAGCATGTACAGCGCGGACTTCCCGACCTCATCCTGCGTCACCGACCTGTGCATGGGCGAGCGGTTTTCCATGATGCCGAAGATCTCGCTGAAGTTCGAGATCCCGCTCGCCGCGAGGGTCCGGATCGGCCCTGCCGAAATGGCGTTCACACGGATCGACTTCTCGCCCAGCTCGGCCGCGAGGTAGCGGACCGTTGACTCCAGGGCGGCCTTCGCCACTCCCATGACGTTGTAGTTCGGCACCGCGCGCTGGGAGCCAAGGTAGGTGAGCGTGAGAATCGACCCGCCTTTGGTCATCAAGGGCACAGCGCATCGGGTAACTGCGATGAGCGAGAAAGCGCTCACCTCGAGCGCGATGCGGAAGCCCTCCCTGCTGGTGTGGTGGAAGGGCTGCCGCAGCTCCTCACGGCCCGCGTAGGCCACCGAGTGCACCACAAAATCGAGGCTCCCCCACTTCTGCTCGATCTCAGAAAAGACCCCTTCGACCTCCGCGTCGTTCTGCACGTCGCACCGGAGGATCAGCTCGGAGCCAAGGCTCTCGGCAAGGGGCCGCACCCTCTTCTCGAAGACCTCGTTCAGGTATGTGAAGGCAATGCTCGCCCCTTCCGCGTGCAGGCGCTGGGCGATGCCCCATGCGATGCTTCTGTCGTTTGCGAGGCCAAAGATCACCCCTCGCTTTCCGCTCATCAGGCCCATGGACGGTCCCTCCATAATAGGCAACAAGTTGTAGCAAATCCCCGTGGAGAGCACAAGGCCGCCACGGCCCCGCGCCCTGCCCCCACAGCGCCTCTGGATTCAACTCGATTGCCGCGATAGGATGCGGGCGCCATGAATCATGACTCACGCAGCGAGATTCTCCGCGGCGCGCGGGCGGGCATCCCGATCGCCATCGGCTACGTACCCATCGCGATCGCTTTCGGCATCCTCGCCAAGCAGGCCGGCCTCAATAGCTTTCAGGCCCTTGGCATGTCAGCCATCGTCTACGCCGGTGCGAGCCAGTTCGCCTCCCTCTCGCTTTTCGCCGGGGGCGCCTCGCCGATCGCGATCGCCTTTGCCACTCTCGTGCTCAACTTCCGCCACTTCCTCATGAGCGCATCCCTCGCGCAGAAGCTCCCCCCGCACGCCTCCTCAGCTCTCGGGCTCGGCGTGACCGACGAGACCTTCGTCGTGGCGATGGCCGAAGAGCGGCTGACACCCACCTTCTTCCTTGGCCTCATCGTCACCGTATACCTCTCCTGGTCGACGGGCACGATCATCGGTGCAGTCTTCTCGACGTTCATTCCCCAGGTGCTCGCGCGCGGCATGAGCGTAGGGCTGTACGCCATGTTTGTCGCCATCCTCGTGCCCGGCGCGAGAAAGTCTTGGGTCGTCCTCGTCGTTGCCGCCATCGGGGGTCTGCTCACGTGGGGGCTCGCCTTCGTCTTCCCTGGGCTGCCCTACGGCTGGCGGATCGTGATCGCGATCCTGGCCGCATCGGGCGTGGGCGCGGCGATCAAACAGCCGAACGATCCTGCGCAGAAGGCGGCCACATGATCTGGGTCACCATCGCTGCCATGTCTCTGGTCACCTTCGTGCCCCGACTGATCCCCTTCTTGCTCGGCAGGAACCTGGCCCTCCCTCCCTGGGTCAAGCGCTGGCTCGCCTTCTTCCCCGCCGCCGCCCTCGGCGGGCTCATCTTTCCCGGCATTCTCTCAGTCGTTCCCGACAAGCCTTGGCTCGGCCTCGCCGCGGGCGCCTGCGCTGCCGCAGTTGCCTGGTGGGCGCGCAACTCGATCTTCCCGGTGTTGGTGGGGATTAGCGTTGCTGTCGCCCTGGAGCTCCTGGTCTGAATTTTGCCTGGCCTGAGGTCCGCAGCAGCCCTCGTTTACAGCTGCGCAAAGGGGTTGTCGGAATGCCTGCGGTTCCATTCGGCGATTATCTCCATTGCCCTTTCGTCCAACTGGTTATCGAGGCTCCGAATGGAGATTTCATTCAAATCGCCAAGCTCCAGCAGACCGCTGACATCCCGAAGCCGGTTACCTGCGAGCCCGAGGCGTTTCAAGGCCGGTAGATGTCCCAGGCCTTCGATCTTTGTGATTTGATTCCCCTCGAGGATCAGCACTTCGAGATTCTTCAGGTCCTCCAACCCTTCGATACGCTTGATTCGATTGTTTGCCAAATATAGCTCTCGCAGCTGCGGAAGGGATGTCAGTCCTTCGATCCGCTCGATCCAGTTCTGAGAAAGGTTGACGACCTCCAGCAACGGACAAGCTTCTATACCCGATATGGTTGCGATCCTGTTACCAACAAGATCCAGCGTCTTGAGATTGCGTAACCGAGATAGCCCCTCAATGCTGCGGAATTTGCATGAGGCCCAAGTAACTTCTATCACGTCGTCAAGTTCTTCATCAGAATAGAGTTGGAGCAGCTCGTTCATCGACCCAATTGGAATACTCCTTTTATCTTGTCCATCGTAGAATATCTTTCCGCTGCGTATAGGCGGCCTTTCCATGGCTCCTGAAGAAATTAACTCCACTACCAAATTGACTCGTCCTCCAATAACCTCTGAAACCGTCGATCCTTGCTCATTCTTGTCTGCCGCCCCATCTGCTAGTGCAGCCGCGCACACGCAACATATAAACAAGGGATACATGCTTTTTCGAAAGCTACGCCACTTCATAATTCGCTGCATGTACGAACCTAACATTTAATTCCTGAACCAGTCTTCATATAGTCGTCGGGGATTATAGAACCTCCTGTCATATGGTTCATAGGGGTACGTCCACATGGTGCCATTTAAATTCATCCAACCGGTGCTATCACCCAACCCAAGGATGTCGCTGAGGTACCTGCTATTCCCATAGTTGGAATTGAAGATCGAAAAATGATTGTGGTACCCACCATTCTGTCCTATCACCAGGGCGCCGGTATTCCCGCTGTGACCCAACAGTGTGTTGAAATCGACTGATTGACCTATTGTAGAAACATTGTCCGCCATATGCGCCACGCCGAAGGAGAAGCCCGCAGACATGAAATCGCCCTCAAATGAATAGCCGGACATCACTTCGATGGCATTTCCAATGGCATCGCTCCAGTTCGACCTTTCTACTCTCCCCGACCAGGCAGCCAGAAGCTCGGTCAATTTGGGATTCTCCGCGTCGATCCCAGTGTGATAGGGGTAGAAGGCCGCTGCCTCAACATCTGGAGACCCAAACAACTGTGTAATGCGTACCTGCTGCGCATCCACCCTCCCCGACCCAAGGTAGAAATCGATGAGCGAGTTCCTGAGCGTCTGGTATCTGGCTATATATGAATCATCGATCTCCTGCCACACGGGAACATTCTCCTTCAGGTACTCCCGCATGGCTGTCCGACTCATGGTCTGTCCGTTCTGGCTCACCACCGCGGCGATCTCGTCGAGGACCTGGTTTTGATGGTACGCGGCGAAAAGGTAGCTGCTCAACAGCGGATCGCTTGCCTCGGCGATTGCGATGCGCTGGCCAAGGTTCAGCTCTATCGTGGACTTGTTCCACATCCCCTCTGCATCCATCGTCATGCCGGCCGCGCTCATCAGTTGTTCAGCCTCTTCGCCGGTCAGGCCAAGGTATTCCGCCAGCGCTCCCTGCACAGCCAGGCTCCCCGTACCGACCAGAAAGTTGTTGTTCTCGTCATAGATCTCCGCACGAGCGTCGAACTCGAGGGCATGACTGCCGTCGTTCTCCTGAACCAGCCTCCAGAAATCCTGGCTCGAATCGTACTCTCTCCCTGCGTACAGTCCAAAAATGCCGAGATCGCCCTTTAGCTCGGCGCGGTCCAACAGCCGCACCTCGGCCAGGAGATTGCCATCGCTGGCCAGGTAGTTCCTGTTCTTGTCTCCCAGAGCCCTTGCCAGCCTCGTGTGCGCGAGGACTGCAGCGAAGGTTTCCTGCGCGTTGGCGCTGTCAGTCACGCCGTTTCTCCAGCTCTCATGCTGCAGGCGCACAGCCGCATCCAGCGCGTCCCACTGCCCTCCCCCGGTACTGCCGAGCAGGATCGTTCGCGAGCCGAATGGATCGCTCTCCGTCCTCGCGCGCGCGCCGTCCGGATCTCCCTCGATGATCCTATCCGTTCCAGTGAGGACCCTCCATATCGTCGCTTCAGCCGCATAGTCTCCCTTGCCATAGGCCTGCCGCATGGCCTCCTTCAGCCCTTCGCTGCCGGTATATGAGGAAACCAAAGAGCCCAAGAGCGCGGCCTTGCCCATCCCGTAGAGGCTGCCGCCAAGATCGACCCCACCGGTGCCAAGCGCAAGGCTCGCACCAGAAGTCCCGATCGTCAGCTCGAGGAGACCGGTCTGCGCCAGACGGTCCGCTATCCCTGACAGGGAGGCGTACTGGCTTGCGCTGAAGGCTCCCTGCCCCTCCTGCGCGAGCATGACCATGTCGAGGAGCGCGCCGAGATTCGCGATATTCAGAGTGAGCCCTCCCATGTCGTCAAGTGCGCGAGCCGCCAGCTGCCCGGTAGAAAGTCCGTCCGAGTTGCCGATAGATTCGGCGGTCAGATAGTACGTCCACCGTGCCGCTTCTCCCCCGAGTCCAGCGGCGAGAGTCGCGAGCCCTTCCGTAAACTTATCCGTCGCTCCCGCGAGGGTCACGCCGATGGCCCCTGAGACTGTCTCTCCCACGAAGCCGGCAAAGGCCTGCCTGCCTACGAGGCTGCCTGCAAATGTCCGGGAGTCCCACCCCCAGCCGCCCTGGTCGCTGTAGCTGATCGCATTCCCCGCCCCGCTGAAGGCGTTCGATGTGATGGCCTGAGTCCCTGCCAGGAGAGCCTGCCCGATGACGTTCTTCTCCCCTATCCCCAGCCATGCATCGAATCCAAAGGCATCCCCGAAAGCGTTGTTGGTCCCGAACACCCCCCCGATTGCCGCAGTCCCGAAGCCCACCAGTGCCTTCTTCCCGAACTCAAGGGCCACCGCGGAGCCTTCCTTGTACCCCCCTGCCACGTCAGCCAACCCAAACAGGGCATCATCGGCGAGGCTCAGAGCAGCGGCGACCCAGACGTTTCCCGTAAGGGTGGCGGCGATGCTCACGCCAATATCGACCACCGTCCGAAGGGTGGGGGCCTCTACGAAGCCGCCTTCGTCATTCCACAGGGGCTTGTCGTAGGCCGGCGCGTTCAGCTCGCCCAGCCCCTTGCCGACGCGCAGCTCGTAGTAGCCATACCAGCCCATCAGGTGATCGAGCTGGCCGCTGCCGGGCTCCAGGATGTTCTCCGCATAGCCCTTGTCGGGATCAGGGGCCCCCACGAAAATGGGAGCGTAGCCGATATGAGCGCCGAAGCTCCCTGCGCCCCAACTCTGCTCGACCTGCGTATACCCGAACTCCTTCGCCCCGAAGATGCTCGTCACGCCCTCCAAGATCTCACCCAGGAACCCATCGTCCTCGTCGATGCTGAAGTCCTGCTTGAGGAAGCTTTTCTTCCGCGCGGCCTTCTCGGCGTCTGTCTCGTCGTCGGGACCGAAAATCTCCTCTCTCTGATCCTCGAGCTCCTCGAGTGCGACCGAGAGCCGCGCATGGACCCCCTCAGCGCTCAGGCCCACGAGGGCCTGCGCCTCCAACCCTGTCTTCACTTCAAAGGAGGGCACGGGGAACGGCGAGTAGCCGGCAACCTCCTGGCGCTCCGTCACCGTGCCGCTCAAGACCGTCGAGCCGATGATCCCTTCTCTCTCGTACCGCCCCGCTCCTTTCGCGTACCCCGCGGCGATGTACATCCTGTCCATGCCTGCCTCGAAACCTTCATTCGCATCCTGCACCAGCTCCCTGTAGCCTTCCCTCGCTTCCTGCAGGCTCTCGCTCGCCTGATCGGCGACGATCAAAACGCCTCTCTTCGCCAGTTCCTCCCTCTCCTCGGAGAGGAATCCTCGGATGAGGGTGAGCGAGGAAGCGAGGCTGCCGTTCAGGCCCAGCCCTCTGCTCACGGTGATTCCCGCGGCGGCAATGCGATCGGCCGATCGCCGCGCGCCCTCGAGCACAGCGCTGAGGGTTTCCCCTGGGATGAGTCGGGCGAGCAGCCTCTCCCCATCTGGCGGTTCGTAGCTGATGCCTGTCACGATACGGCTTGCCATCTCCCGCGCTCGCGCGCTCGCAGCCTGCCCTACCTCGGCAAGGATGTTTTCATTTCCCACGCGCGCGGCCTCGAGCGCGGTGTCATCGACCCATTCCTTCTTCGCCTCCTGGAACCCGAGCAGCACCTCGCTCCACTGGACGCTCTTGCGCCGGTACTCATCCGCGAAACCCGTCCGCCACTGCGCGAGCTCAGCCTTGAAGCGACCATCGCTCTCCTTCCATTCGCTCATGCCCCGAGAAACGAGGAGGCTCATCTTCTCGCCCCACACTGCCCGGGCCCGCGCGAGATCCTCCTGCTTCAGCGCCCACTCGGCCTGCCTGACCTCCGCGAGCGCTTGAAGCCTCTGCTGGTACAGCGAGGCGAGTGACTCCTTCAAGCCCGCAAGCACCTCGCCTCGCGCCGTCTCGAACTCGCCGTTTCCCGTCGCTGCCGGCGCAAGCCCCAGCTCCGCCTGCAGGTCGTACAGCGCCTTCCCATGGCCCTCCTCAACAAAGGCGGGCAGGGCGAATGCCGCAGCGGCGCTTTCGGAGAACGCCTCGACATCCGGGGGGCCATCTCCATTCATCAGGTCTTCAAGCGCAGCGTAATACTCCTTCATGGCCTCTGCCTGAGCTTCCCGCGCCCGACGCTCCTCGCTCTCCAGCGCCTGAGCGGCGGCGGTCCTATCCCTGTCACTTGCGCGAATCATTGCTGTGAGGATGTCCGATGGAGTCTTGGTGAGCGGATCCACGCCAGGGAAGTACCGGCTGATTGAAGCTCGGAGATCGGGGTCGAGATCAGCGGCGCCAATGCGCGCAAGCGTCTGGACGAACTCTCCCTCAGAGGGCTTGCCGTTCCAGCCGGACCCCTTCAGACCGGCGAGAGCGGCCTGCTCGGAAAAAAGGCAAGCGAGCGCGTCGTTTCCCGAGCCGATGTCCGCAGCGAGGGTGGATGCCGAGCCGGCGACAACGGCGCCATAGCTCCCTTCTCCGCTCAGGCGGGACCGCGCTCCCGCGATGATTGGCTCGTACTTCTGCGCCTCGCCCTGCTCGTACACTGCCATGCCGAGCACGAAAGCCGCCTGGAGCAGGAACGGAATTCCGGCCCCGGGGAAGATGTTCAGGAGAATGCCCGCCGCCCACAGAACGCCTCCGATCTCTGCGTAGGACCTCGCCTTGCTTGCGTGGGCCGCGGCGCTCTCGCTGAGCTTTCCCTCGAGGTACTTCCAAACGGCAAGCATCGAGCTGTCGCTGAAAAAACTCGCCCCCCGTCCCACTGTCCCACTGTCCCCCCCAGCGCATCCATGGCGAGATAGAACCGGAAGAGCTCCCGCTCCCTGCCGCTGAGCGCCTCGAGCGCCGCCGCACCCTCCTGCCGGATGAAAGCCACGCAGTCCAGGCCCAGGGTCTGGTCGTGATTGGTGGTCAGAAACGCCCCCAGCTGCTGGTCGGCGCCCACCATCTCTGCTGCCGCTCCGTCCGCGATGCCCTTTCCAGCGGTGCGCGTCGCGATGTCGGCGCTCCTCTCGTTCGCCTCGTGCAGCCGCTGCTTCACGTAGCCTGCGGCGAGGCCCCACCTTGTGAGCATGGCAACGGGATCGGTGCTCCCACCCAGCAGGGCATCCATGTCGGCGATCCATTGACGCAGCTCCTGCTGGAAGGTCGACCCCTCGCTCGCTTCGCCCGCCTCGGTCTCGCCCGACATGTACTCCTTCAATGCCGTCCAGTCGGAGTTCTTCTGAAAAGCGAAGCTCGCCGGGTCGTAGGCCAGGCGCAGGCTGTCGCCGTCCTCCAGCCGGCAGAAATATGCGATCGCAAGGCCATTGTACTCGTTGTCCGATGAGTCGGGATCGAGCGCGCTTTCAAGACCAGCCGCAGTCACCAGGGGGTCCTCGCTGGTATATGCGGAAGAATCGCCTCGAAGGATCTCACTCGCGATCCGGGAAAGCTCATCCTCCTTCTCCTCGACCACGGCCTCCTGTCGGGCGATCTCCGCGATGAGCTCTCCCTGGACTTTCTTGAAGGAAAGGTATCTCTCTAAAGCGCCTCGGTAGACGCTCATGGATTCCAGGTACTCCCCATCGGTTGACGACCGGGCGATCTGTCCGGTTTCGATCACGCCTTCGAGTGCGGCGAGAGCGGCGCGCGCCCGGTCCCGGCGGTCCTGCACGCGCGCCAGCTGCTGCTCGGGGCTTCGCCAGGCAATCGCTCCGCTCGTCTCGTCGCCCGAGCCTCTGAGGTACCCGCTCGCGGCGTACTCGTGGATTTCCTGCTGCTTGTCCCTCTCGAAGCGCGCCGTCTCCAGATCGGTCGACGCCTCCCGCGCCGCTCTGCAGCCGGTGTCGTACGCTTCACTCGCTGCTCGAAACTCCTCGATCGCGAGCTGCAGCTCGCCCTGCGCCGCCTCGAGACGCTCGCGCGCAGCTCGTACCGGAGCCGAGTCGGGCTCCGCACCGGCGGACGACTTCCACGTCTCCAGCGCGGAGCCCAGGCGCACGATTTCCGCCTGTGCGGCCCTGATGGCGTTCAACGTGGACTCGAGCGCTCCTCGGGCGCCTGCGTATTGCACGACGATTTCAGCGGGGATGGGCATCCCGTCGGCTTCTGCCCAAACGGAAACGGGGTCTTCGACGCGAGTGAACTTCCCCATGGCCTGGGCGAATGCTTTGATTCTCCCGCGCTCTGCGGAGTCCGCCTCGCCGTCCGCGGCGAGGAAGGCCTCCAACGCAGCCCCGGCCCTGCTCAATCGGTTGTGCGCCTCGAGCGCGCCATTCTCCAGCGAGCGGGCGACCGGATCAGCGCTCTCGCAGTGAGCGACGTTCCCCGCATCCGTGAGATCCGGGCCCGCGGCAAGAGCGGATGCGAGGGAGTCATCCGCCTTCTTCGCGGTCAGGTTCCCCGTGACGAGATACTCCCTGTAGCTGCCTCCTCCTCCCTCGGCTGCAGAGGCCAGCGCGGCCTCGTAGCCATCGCGATAGGCTTTCACCGATGCGAGCCGGCAATGCCGCTCGGTGAATGTCTGGGCGAGGCCGTCGAGATAGTCTCCCGCCAGACCGATCAGGATCGCTCCCCTTCCAAGGCCGCCGGTATCGAGCGCGAAGAGCACATCGAGAAAACCGCTCGGCTCACCTCCGGCTCCGAGAGATGCCGTGAAGATCGGGTCGTCCCAGACGCCCGTGCGGAGCGCGGAGATGTACGAGCTGATATCGTCCGCATCGCGGGCACCGGGCAATCCGTCCGCGTAGGATTTTTCGTTCCCATCTACTCCCGGCAGGTACCCCCGAAGGTCCCCCAGGAACGCGAGGAACCTGTCCACATCCCCTCGCAAGGGGCCTTCAAGACCGCCGGCAAGCTCCGACACTTCCTCGCCAGCAAGCGCTGTCTTCTTGATGAAGTACGCGAGCGCCTCGGGAGCAAGAGAATCGACAGGCAGAGCGCTGCCCGCGAGTCCCGAGAATGCGGCCCGCTTCACGTCGTAGTCTCCGTTGCCGAAAGCGGCGGGATCGATCGTTCCATAGCTTTCCAAACCCGCAAGCGATTGGAGAAGACCCAGGATGGCATCCTGGTGCGGCCCGCTCAGGCGACTGGCCAGCTCCAGGCACAGAGCCCTCTCGAGAACCGCCCCGCCGACGGGAGCGAGACGCCGGCACTCTTCGATGCGCGCGGAAAGCTCGCGCGCGGATCGCTCACCAGCGCCAGGCTCACCAGCGCCAGGCTCACTCGTGCTTGGCTCACCAGCGAGCAAGGCGGAGAGAAAAACCAAATTGCGCTTCTCCGGCAGGGAGGAGGCGAGCCGCTCACGCAAAAGGCGCACAGCCGCCCGGGCGCCGTCGTCGGAAAGCCCCGCCTCCCAGGCGTCGATTTCTTCATCGTTGGCTCCCCTGTCCACGAGCGCTCGCAGACTATAGATCGCGTCGGCCTGCCGGCTCACCTCGAAGCCGACCCCGATCCGATCGATCGCCCCGCTGTTCCACAGAGCGTACGCGTACGCCCGTCGTTCCGCCGCTGTCATGTCGGCGAGAGGCGTGAGGCCATCGAGGGCGCGCTGGATGCCCAGCAGCTCTTTTGCCTGACCGACGATGCTTTGCTTCAGCTCTGCTGGCGTTCTGCTCGCGCCCAGGAAACACTCGTTGAATGCCGCGTCCCACGGTTCCTCGCGCCCGGGGTCTTCTCCCGATGCGAGGACTCGCGACGCTACGGAGACGGCGGCAGCGCGCGCGAGCCGATCAGCGACGACTTCGGCGGTCAGCCCCGCGGCAGCGGCTCCCCCGAGCGCTCCTGTTCCGGGGACGGCGCTCTTCAGCCGGTCGAAGAGATCTACAAGGCTCACGATCGTATCTGCCGCATCCGCGAGCTGCCCGCGCAGGTCCCCGATCTGCTCCAGCTCGCGGCCGAGCGATTCGAGCGCCCTGCCGGCCGCCTCTGCCGTCGATTCCGCGGCCTGATGAGGACCGCGGCTTGCGGCAGCGGCAGCCGCGTAGGAGATGAGCTCGGCGAACCAGGCCTGCACCTGCTCGGAGAGCCATCCCGGAAGGAGCGCCTCCACCCGCCGTAGGTCGGCCGCGAGGTTTGAGACCCATTCCTCTCGCTCGCGAGCGTCCGCGACCGGCAGCGCGCCTGCCAGAGCGGCGGGGTTTTTCAGCCGCAGGGCACCGGCCGGGTTGTCGTCGCCCAGCTCGAGAAGATCCAAGTTTGCCAGCACAGCGGCAAGGGCTTCCCTCCCCTCCTTCACCCTCTCGCTCGCCAGGCCGGGAGCGCTGTCCGCGTACCTGAGCCAGGATTCGAGCATACCGGCAGCACGCTCGCGCGCCTTCCACTCTCCGCTCATTCCGAGGGCATTGCAGTCGATCGGATTCCCGGCAACTAGGAGCGTGAAGCAGCTCTGACCGCCGACGAATGCCGAGAGCCAGATCTCGTCGCGGAGAAGCCCGCGAAGCTCCTCCCGGCGCGCGGCAAGATCGAGGCCCCCGGCAAGAAAAGCAATGAGCTTCTCGAGCGACGCTGCCCGCGCGCCTGCCTCGACCGAGCCCAGTCCCGGCTCGCGCGTGCGCAGGGCATATGCGAGATAGTCCGCTGAGGTTTCAAGCCCTGCCGGCAGGCCGCTCACTCGCCATTGATCCCAGGCCGCGAGCCCCTCAAGCTCCCTCCGCGCCCTGGCCAGGAGATATGCGCCGGCCGATTCGTTCCTGTCCAGAGCGAGGGCTTCGCCGACACTCCGCCCAGTAAAGAGATCTCGACCGGTCTCAAGCTTGTACCAGGCTGCCCCGTCCGCACAGGAGAGGAGCCGGATTGCCTGCTCCCGATTCTCCAGCGCCGACTCGGCCTCCGATCGGATCTTCTGCGCGAGAAGAAGGCACTGTCTCCCCCAGAACTGCTCTTCAAGGCCGGTCGCGCTCGCATGCGTCGCCAAAAGCTCGTCGAGCAAGGCGTGATAGGGATGGTCGACAGGAACGCCAAGCTCTTCCGAAACAGTAGGGATCGCATCCGGGGCAGGCACGCGCAGCCGGGCCGCAACCTCGCGCAGCGCGGCAAGGGAGGGGAATCCTGGAACAGCCTCCCCTGTCGACGCCTGACCCGGTGCCTGTCCCTTGATCAGAAGCGCGATGTCTGAAGCTGCGAGGGTAACGATGCCCTCGAACCCATATCGGCGCGCGGCATGGAGATACTCCGCCATCACCGCGCCCAGCGTGCCGTCTTCTTCCTCGCCGAACCCCATCAGATCGAGGAGCGTCTGATAGCGGTCACGCAGCTGCGCGGCGAAAAACTCCCCGCCCCCGCTCGCGTACAGGGCGAAGAGGGTATCGTAGTCCGCGCGCGCCTTCTCGAGCGCGCTCCTCTCTTGCCGCACCTGAGCCAAGGCATCCTGGATCGCTTCCTCCCTGCCCGAAAGGACCGCGCCTGCCTCATCGAGGCGGAGGACCGCCGCGTCGTAGGCAGCCTTCCCAACAGTGTAGCCGGCCAAGGCATCGCGGTAGCGTGCCTCGCTTTGAGCCTCGGTCGCCCGGCCCGACCCGAGGTCGCGCGCATATCGGTCAACGGCCTCCGCGATCGCGTACTGCGCCTCCCAGTAATTGGCCACCGCCTTTGCCTTCAGCAGCTCGACCTGGTACTCATCCAGGTATACGCCATCGGGATCCGCGCCCGAAAGGATCGAGCGCAGGGGGTCCTCGCGGCCGTCGTCATCGAGGATGAGCGCATACACATTGGCGAGCCTCGTGCGCGCCGCATCGACGTGTCCGGTGTAAGCGGCAAGCACGCCCTGCCAGTAGCGAACCTGCTCGAGGGCGACGTCGACCGTTGACCCGTCGGTCGGAGCCCTCGCTGCTCTCTCGATGTCCGAGTACGGAGCATCGAGCCGCAGGCTGACCTTGATCTTTTCCAGCCAATAGCTGCCCGAGGCCTGTGCTGTGGCGATCATCGAGGAAGCCTGGGCGTACATATCGACCAGGTTCTCGATCTCCTCGGATTTCGAAGCAGCCCTGCTCTGCATCTCCCGCTCGAGCTCCGCAGCGGCGGCCCTGATCGCGTCCGCCAGTTCCCCCTGTCTCTCCCTCCACTGCTCCTCGCCGGCCGTGAGGACCTTCCTGATGTCCCCCTCCCACTTCGTGCGCTCGGCGCGCAGTCTCTCGTAGGCGGCGGCCCAGGAGCGCTCGCCGTCGGAGTAATCCGTGCCCGCTCGGTTTTCCCACTCGACCCGCTCGACGAGAAGCTTCTCCTCCGCCGAATCCCACGTCGCGAGGCCGGCCTCGAGGGCGGCGGCGAAGCTCCGCTGCCACGCCTCCGTGTCGATCACCGGGACCCCGGCAGGGGCATCGGGCCGCTCCCGAAGCCCCGCCTCCAGCGCCCGAATCCCCTCCGCGGTCTTGTCCTTTGTCTCGAGGATGAGCCGGCTCACCACCGCCTCCGCGGTGGCCTGCTCGCTCTTGCGCCTCAAGGAGTAGCTGTCCGAGAGGCGTCGAGCGACGAAGCCCGATTCTTCCTGGACGAAGAGCGCGTCTAGCTCCCTCCGCAGTCCCTCCGCGCACCGGTCGCCGTATCCGGCAAGCATCGCGCTCGCCGCCTCTCTCTTCGCGACTGGGATCGCCGCGAGGAGCTCGGGCGCGGAGGCCTCGACGCTCGCGCGCCAGGAGGCGAGCACCTCGTCGACCCCGGCACGCGCGCCTGCACGCCAGCCCGCGCGGTCGGTCTCGAGCCCGTCAGAGGTCTTCAGCAGCGGATCGCCCGTCGCCTCCTCGACGTCGATCCTTCCGTCCGTGGTTCGGTAGAGGAAAGCGAGGTTCTGCGCTTGGACAGCGGCATGGAAGGCGGCGAGGGAGGCCGCGGGGAGCCTCTCGAAGAACCGTTTCACGAGCCACTCGGTGAACCGGGCGTCGATCTCGCCTGCGATGAGCTGTTCCACATCCTGCCGGCCGAGCGAGAAACCTTCCGCGGTCTCGTACAAGAGGACGGCCTCCCGCTCCCACGCCCCGACCGCGGCCTCGCTGCCCTCGCGCGCGAGCAGGAGCCAGTCCTGCTCGTCCAGCTCCCGGTCCGCCCGCTGGAGGTACACCTCGAGCGTGCTCATCTTGAACAGGGAGACCGGGTCGCGCTCCTGCGCGGGCGAAAACGGCGCTGCCGTGAGGATGAGGAGGAGGGCGAGGAGAGGGGTTGCCGACCAGCGCGATGCCACTTTTACACCCTGAACATTCTATCTATAGAACTCTGTGATGCATGGAATTCTACCCCAGCCGGGCGAATTGTCAAGACCGGCGCTCATGGCGCTCACAGTGCCGTGGGGACCATGGTGGAGGCCTTGGGCCCGATGTGGTATCTTCCCTCCCATGAAACGAAACACGCTCTTCGCGATCGGCGCGCTTTTCCTGTTCCTCTTGCTGGTCCCCGCATCGCTTGCCCTGGCGGAGGATGCCCCAAAGTTCGAGGTCGGCGGCCCCCTGGAGCCTGCCCCCGCGACCGCCCGCATGACCATTGTGCAGGCCGTCATCCTCGGCGTTGTCGAAGGCGTGACCGAGTACCTCCCGGTCAGCTCGACGGGTCACCTTACCGTCGTGGAGCGGCTGCTCGGCATGGGCCGCACGCAGGAGGAGAAAAGCGCCATGGACGCGTACACGATCTGCATCCAAGCAGGGGCCATCATCGCCGTTTTCCTGATCTCGTTCGGCAGGATCCGCCGGATGGTGGCGGGCCTCTTCGGCCGGGATCGCGACGGGCTCCACCTCCTGATCAACCTGGTTATCGCCACCATACCAGCGGGCATCATCGGCCTTCTTCTCGAAGCAAAGATCAAGCAGTACCTGTACGGGCTGTGGCCCGTGACCGCCGCGTGGCTGGTCGGCGGCCTGCTCATTCTCCTGCTCGCGCGAAAGCGGAAGGGAAACGAGGGAAACCCGCTGGAATCCCTCACCTGGCAGCAGGCGCTGGTGATCGGCCTCGCCCAGAGCATTGCGCTGTGGCCGGGAGTGAGCAGGAGCCTCGTCACGATGGCGGGAGGCATGCTCCTCGGGCTGAGCGTCTCGGCCGCCGTGGAGTTCAGCTTCCTCCTCGGCCTGGTCACGCTCGGCGCGGCCACGATCTACGAAGGCGTGAAGGCAGGGCCCGAGATCATTCGGATATTCGGGTGGGTCTCGCCGGCGATCGGGCTGGTCGTGGCAGCGGTGGCTGCGTTCGCGGCGGTGAAGGCCATGGTCGGGTACCTGCGCACGCGCAGCCTCGAGATCTTCGGGTGGTACAGGATCGGGATCGCGATCCTCGTCGTCTTCCTGATCTACATGAAGGTGGCGTAGCCCCGCTGCAGGCCTACCCTGCCAGGCGGGGCCTACCTCGCCAGGGCGATGATCTTTTCGCGGAAGGCGACGTAGACGCAAGAGGCGAGCACGAGGAGAGAGCCCGCGATGGTGGCGGGCCGCATGGTCTCGCCGAACACGATCACGCCCAGGATCACGTTCAGCACGGGGACAAGGAAAGCGAGAAGGCTTCCCTGCGTCGCGGGGACATGCTTGTACGCCGAGGTCATGAGAAGCTGCGCGGCAGTGGCGAAGAGCCCGATGCCCAGCAGGGTGAGCCACGTGACGGCGCTGAAGGCGAACGTGCTCGTCGCCGTCGGGTAGGCGACCACGATCAGCCCGAAGACGCACTGCGCGAGGTAGATCATGTAGGGTGATTCGGTCTCGCGCAGCTTCTTGATCGCCACCACCGCCACGCCCGCCAGGGCGCCTCCGAGAAGGGCGAGCAGCCCGTCAGCCCCGATCGAGAAAATGTTTCCGGGATTCAGCACGAGGTAGATGCCGACAAACGAGACCCCGATCGCGGCAAGCACGTCGACGTGGAGCCGCTCCCGCAGGATCAGCGGGGCGAGCAGCGCGGCGAAGATGGGGTAGGTGTAGTTGAGGATCGTGCCCTTGCCCAGCCCGAGGGTGACGATGCCCCGGAAGAACAGGAACACGGAGGCCGCGCCGAGCACGCCGCGCACGATCAGCCACAGGCGGTTTGTCGCGGTGAGGCGCGTGACGCCCGACACGGCGACACCGGCGATGATGAGGATACCCGTGATGAAGCGCGCCGCTGTCACAACGGAGGTGCTGGCCGACTTTGTCCAGGGCACCAGCAGCGACATAGCAGAGAACAGCACGCTGGAGGCCGCCATGACCAGCATGCCCTTGGCATATTCGTTTTTCATGATTGTCGAACGAACGCCCCGGCCTATTTCCTCTGCGACCTCTCCACGTAGTGCCGCGTCGTGGGGCCGGTGTAGATCTGGCGCGGACGCATGATGCGGAAGTCCTCCCCGTGGTACATCTCGCGCCAGTGGGCGAGCCACCCCGGCGTGCGCCCGATGGCGAAGAGGACCGTGAACATGTCGTAGGGGATCCCCGCGGCGCGCAGGATGAGGCCCGAATAGAAGTCGACGTTGGGGTAGAGGTTGCGCGAGATGAAGTACTCGTCCTTCAGCGCGATCTCCTCCAGGCGCAGGGCGATGTCGAACAGCGGGTCGTTCATCCCCGGCTTCTTCAGCAGCGTGTGGCAGGCCGTCTTCAGGATCGTCGCTCGGGGGTCATGGTTCTTGTACACGCGGTGGCCGAAGCCCATGAGCCGATCGGGGGTGTTCCTGTCCTTCGCGCGAGCGACGTACTCTGTCCCGTCTCCGCCCTCGTCGCGGATCTTCTGCAGCATGCTGATCACCGACTGATTGGCCCCGCCGTGACGCGGCCCCCACAGCGCGGCGATGCCCGCCGAAATGACGGCATACACGTTGGCGAGGCTGGAGCCGGTCATGCGCACCGTCGAGGTGCTGCAGTTCTGCTCGTGGTCGGCATGCAGGATCAGGAACAGGTCGATGGCCCGCACGATGTCGTCGTCGAGCTTCGTCTCCTTGACGGGCGAGGAGAACATCATGTTCAGGAAGTTCGGCACGTAGCGCAGCTTGTACGAGGGGTAGACGATCGGCTCGCCGATGGACTTCTTGTACGAGATCGCCGCGATGGTGCGCACCTGCGAGATGAGATTGGCCAGGATCTGGTGCTCGGCCCCGTCGTCCATCTCCTCGGGTATGGGGTAGAAGGTCGAAAGGGAGGCCACCGTCGTGGCGAGGATGCCCATGGGATGGGAGCCGCGCGGGAAACCGACGAAGAAATGCAGCATGTCCTCGTGGATGAGAGAGGACTCGTTCAAGAACGTCGAGAACTCTTCCAGCTGCGTGATGGTCGGGAGCTCCCCGTACAGCAGGAGGTAGGCGACCTCGGTGAAGGTGGACTTGGAGGCGAGCTCCTCGATGGGGTAGCCGCGGTAGCGGAGGATCCCCTTCTCCCCGTCGATGAACGTGATCGCGCTCCGGCAGGAGCCGGTGTTCTCGTAGCCCTTGTCGAGGGTGACATAGCCGGTGGCCTTCCTCAGGCCCGAGATGTCGAAGGCCTTCTCTCCCTCCGTGCCCTTGACCAGCGGGAGCTCGTACTCCTTGCCCTCCAGGATCAGCTTCGCAGCGGCCGGTTTTCCCGCGCTCGCATTCGCCATGGTTCACCTCTCGTGCTTGTATAAATATACATTTCTCGAAAAAAGTCAACGACCTCGACTCTGTAGACCCCGCCCGCCGACTTTGCCAGCCGACCTTGCCCGCCGATCGTCATTCTCCACGGGCTTTTCGGCTCCTCGCAGAACTGGGCCTCGATTGGGCGGCACCTCGCCGCGCGCGGGCGATGCGTCGCGCTGGACCTGAGAAACCACGGCGATTCGCCCCATGCTCCCACCCATTCTCTGGCCGATTGCGTCGAGGACCTCCGCTTCTGGATCGAGAGCCGCCTCAATTCGCCTCCCCGGCTGATTGGCCACTCCATGGGCGGGCTGGCCGCAATGGGCTTCGCGATCGCGCACCCAAGCATGACCGCCGGCCTTGCCGTCATCGACATCACGCCGCGCGCCTACCCACTCGACCACGAGCGCGAGTTCCAAGCCTTGCGCACGGACATCTCCGCGTGCCGCACGCGGGAGGAGCTGGATGTCCTGCTCGCGCCCCTCCTCCCCGATCCCCTCGTGCGGCAGTTCATTCTCACGAATGCGGTCCACGCGCGCAGCGACACCAGCGGCGCCGGCGAGGGGTTCCGGTGGCGGCTGAACGTTGCTGCGCTGGGATCCTCGAGCATTTCAGGCGATTTCGCGGGCGTGACGGGCCGGTTCGAAGGACCCACACTCTTCGTGGCGGGAGGCAGGTCCGACTACCTGCGGAAATTGGACCATGTGGGTGTGCTGCGACATTTTCCCCGGGCCCGCATCGTGGCCATTCCCGGCGCCGATCACTGGCCGCATGTGAGCGCGCCGCGGGAGCTCGAGGCCATCCTGGAAGAGTTTCTCGCTGAACCGCCGGAGAGGCAACCCTTGTTTTCGCCGCAGAACCGCGGTTGACAGCGCCGCGCGCCCGGCCTATGTTTGCGCCCCATGGGAAAAACCGCACTCGGCAGGGCGGAGAAGCTCGCGATCTGGATGGGAATCATCGGCAATGCCGTCCTCTTCGGGGGGAAGATCGTCATCGGGCTCTCGTTCAACAGCATCGCGATCATCTCCGACTCCCTGAACTCCTTCACCGACATCATCGCCTCGACGATCGTGTTCATCAGCATCAGGAGCTCGTACAAGGATCCCGACCCCGAGCATCCCTTCGGCCACAAGCGCGCGCAGCCCATCGCGGGACTCATCGTCGCGATCTTCACAGGCATAGTCGGCTTCGAGGTCATCACGCAGGCGGTCACGCGCCTGTTCACGGGCGCGGAAATCCAGAAAGGCCTGCTCCCGATCCTCCTCGTCGTGGCGGTCATGGTCGTGAAGCTGGGCATGCACCTGTACGCGCGCGTGGTCGCCGTGCGCACGCGCAGCACGGCCCTCATGGCCTCGGCCATGGATCACAGAAACGACGTGCTCATCTCCGCTGCGGTCCTCGCCGGCGTGATCGCCTCCAACCTCGGGTTTCCCATCTTCGACCCCATCGTGGCGATCCTCATCGGCCTCTGGATCATCCGGGCGGGGTTCTCGATCGGCCGGGACAACATCAAATACCTGATGGGAGAAGCGCCGCCGAAGGACCTGGTCGAGCGGATCCTCGCCGCCTCCCGCGGGGTGCCGGGCGTGCTCGCGCTGAACGACGTGTATGCCCACTACGTCGGCACCACCGTCGAGATCGAGGTCCACGTGAATGTGGACAAGCGCTTGAATATCGAGGAGGCGCACGCCATCGGGAAGAAGGTGCAGAGGGCGGTCGAGGGCATGGAGGAGATCTCCCGGGCCTTTATCCATATCGACCCGCTGGAAGCCCCCTGAGGCACCGTCCGCTGCTCGAGCGAGACCTGCACTCCTACCGAGACACCTAAGCGTACGTACGCTTTCTGTTGACGTACGTACGCTTTTTCGCTATCCTTTCACATGAGGAAGCCATGAACGCAACAAGGCTGAGGGCAAACCTATACGCTGTTCTCGACGAAGTGATCGAAACTGGGAAACCGGTCGAGATCGTGAGAAAAGGAAAAAGGTTGAGAATCGTCCCAGACCATCCCGTTCGAAAAACCGATGCCCTCGAACCTCACCCCGGGACCGTCGACGACCCTGAGGCGATCGTTCACCAGGACTGGTCGGGACTCTGGGACAACCGCCTCCCATGATTTTCCTCGATACCCACGTTGCGGTGTGGCTGTACACGGACAAGAGCCTTGTGCCTCCCAACATGCTCGATGTCATCGACAGCCAGGAGGTGGCTCTCTGCCCAATGGCAGCCGTCGAAATCGAGTACCTGCACGAGGTCGGCAGGATAGCCTCCTCTTCACGGGCCATCCTCGGGTTCCTGGGAGAAAAGATCGGGCTGAAGGTGGAGGATCGTCGCCTCACCGAGGCGCTGCTCGCGGCCCGCGACATCAAGTGGACGCGCGACCCATTCGACAGGGTCATCGTGTCGCATGCGCAGGTCCTTCGGGCCTCTCTGATGACGAAGGATTCGACTATCCTGCAGCACTGCCGCTGCGCGATCTGGAAGCCAGAGGAATGAGCGCTCGATCGAGGCGGTGAGCACGCGTCTCCTGCGGACTCAGCCTCACGAGAGCTGCTGGGCTGTCGATTCCCCCATTGTCACGCCGGCCTTCTCCATCTGCGCGAGGGCCCGCGCCACGCTGCCCGCGGGGAAGTCCACCCCTCGGCATGCGTCGCGCACGAGGGTGACGCGAAACCCGAGCCCCCGGGCATCCATCGCCGAGGCAAGAACACAGTAGTCGGTCGCAAGGCCGCAGACAAAAAGCTCCTCGACTCCCAGGCCGCGCAGGTACCCTGCGAGGCCGGTCGGCGTCGTCCTGTCGTTCTCGAAAAACGCGGAATACGAATCCAGTCCGATCGTCATGCCCTTGCGCAGGACAAGGCTGATCCCGCGGGCGTCGAGGAGGGAATGCAGCTCAGCGCCGGGCGTCCCCTGCACGCAGTGATCGGGCCACAGCACCTGCGCGATCCCATTCATGTCGACGGTCTCCAGAGGCCGGCGCTCCGGGTGGCTCGACGCAAACGACAGGTGACCGCGCGGGTGCCAGTCCTGCGTTGCCACGACGCGGGTGAAGGCGGACGAGATCCGGTTGATCACCTCCACCACCTCGTCGCCCCGGTCCACGGCGAGGCTCCCACCGGGACAGAAGTCGTTCTGCACGTCGACGATCAGCAGCACGCGACCTGCGGGTACCGGGCTCATGCGGGAAATGTATCGAATCCACGCGGTCCCTTCCAGCCTCCGGCCGAGGCGCTTGCGCCGCGCTATCCGAGAAACGCTCGGGTGAACGCGCAGGCCCTACGGGCCTCCTCGTCGAGGTCCGCCCCCGGCAGCAGCCGCTCGTGGACCCTGATGTCCCTCCCCACTTCGCCACCGGGCACGAGGAAGGGCTCCATGACGACCCACCCCTGGTAGCCGATCGACCGCAGAGCGTTGCCCAGCTCGTTCCAAGGAATATGGCCGTGCCCCGGCGGCTTGCGGTTGTTCTCGCCGATGTGCAGGTGACCGAGGCGGGCGCCCGCGGTCTGTACGGCGGCGGCGATGGAATCCTCTTCGATATTCATGTGGTACGTGTCGAGAAGGATCTTGAGATTCGGGCTGCCGACGGCAGCCGTGTATGCGACGCCGTCGGCGGCCGTGTTCAGGAGAAACTGCTCGAAGCGGTTCACCACCTCGACGTTGTAGGCGAGCCCGAGATCCTCCGCCTTCCTGATCGCTTCCTTCATCGACGCCACGCTCCACTCCCACGCCTGCTGCCTGGTTGCGCCCCGCCCCTCCAGAATCCCGGGCCACGAGGAGTAGATAATCCCCGTCAGCCGATCGATTCCGCAGGCTTTCATGGCATCCGCGATCCGGTTCAGGTGGCGGATTCCCGCGGTTCTGATCGAGGGTTCGGATGAGGCGAGGTCCGATTCCGGCGGCAGGCCGATGCAGCAGCTCATGGATATTCCCGCATCGGCGGCAGCCTCTTTCAGCAGCCGCCTTTCCTCGCCTCCCATGACCGCGATGGTCCCCGCGTTCACTTCCAGGACATCGAAACCCAGTCTCCTCGCCCTCGTGAGGTAGGGGACGAAGTCAACGTTCCAGTCCCGCGTCCAGTAGGCATAGTAGATTCCGACCTTGTTCCGCACGAGACTCTCCGTGACCGTCGGCTTGTCCGCCTCTGCTATCGCGCGGGCGAGAAGCGCCGGCGCCGCCACTGATCGAAGACCACCACCATGATGATGACAAAACCTTGAACGATTCGCTGCCAGAAGGTGCTCACGTTGAGGAGGTTGAGGCCGTTGTTGAGCTCTCCCATGATGAACGCCCCGATCAGCGAGCCGACCACGCCGCCCTCTCCACCGAAAAGGTTTGTGCCGCCGATCACGACCGCGGCGATGGATCGAAGGTTCTCCTCGCCGGCCATCAGCGCGTTCGAGGAGTTCATCCTGCCCGCGAGCACGAAGCCGGCGACCGCCGCGATCAGGCCGGAGAGGAGGTACGTCGCGACCTTCGTCTTCTCGATATTGATCCCCGACACTCGCGCGGCCTCTCGGTTCCCGCCGACCGCGAACACGGAGCGCCCGAGCACCGTGTAGCGCAGCAGGAGCCAGCCCAGCACGACGATCACCACGGCGATGAGACCCGCGACGGGAATCCCCAGGATCTCCCCCGCGCCCATCCAGATCATCTGGGGCGGGAGGTACCCCTTCAACTCGGTCGCCGTGATGTGCGACGGCACGGGCAGCCCGCCCGTGATGATGAGCGCGATGCCCTGGAAGATCGTGAGCGTTCCCAGCGTGGCGATGAAGTCGGGGATGCGCCCCCGGGTGATGATCAGGCCGTTGATCGTCCCGCAGAGGGCGCCGATGAACAGGGCGAGCGCGAAGCCGAGGCCGAAGCTCAGCGGCCCGATGACCATTCCGAGAAAGACGAACCTCTGCGTCATCAGCACAGCGGAGGCCGAGGCGGAGATCGCCGCGATTGCCCCGACGGAGAGGTCGATCCCCGAGGTGAGAATGACCAGCGTCTGACCGACGGCAAGGATTGCGGTGATCGCGGACTGCCGGGTGATGTTCGCGAGGTTGTCGACTTTCAGGAAGTGCGGGCTGGCGATGGAGAGATACGTGCCCAGCAGGACCAGGGCGAGAACCGGCCCCAGCCGGCCGATCAGCTCCCGGCCCACTAGACGCATGCGGCCGGTCTCGCTCGCCGCGGCCTTCCCGCCCCCCGCGGCGGGGAGGCTCTCCTTCGATCTCTGCCTCATGCGATCCCCCTCCTCAACTGGCGCTCCTGAGAAGCTTTTCCTGCGTCGCCTCGCCCGCGGCGAACTCGGCGGTGATCCGGCCCGCGCGCATGACGAGAATTCTGTCGGCCATGGCGAGGATCTCGGGCATTTCCGACGAGATCATGACGATCCCCGCCTTGTTCTTCGTGAGCTGGTTCATGAGCGTGAACACCTCCGCCTTGGCCCCGACGTCGATGCCGCGCGTCGGCTCGTCGAAGATCAGGATCTTCGCCTTGCTGAAAAGCCACCGCGCGAGGACGACTTTCTGCTGGTTGCCTCCGCTCAGGAGCATCACCGCCCGGTTCAGGTTCGGCGGCTGGATGCGGAGGCTCTGGACGTAGCCGGCGGCCATCTTCGCCTCCGAGCGAAGCCTCACCGACCTGTGCAGCCCGAGCTGGCTGACGTTCGCCAGCGTGACATTGGGAGGGATCGGCAGGGCCGGCACCAGGCTCATCCGCCGATCCCTGGTCAGAAGCCCGATGCCATGGCGGATCGCATCCGTTGGATTGTGGATGCGGATCTCCGTCTCGGCGATCCGGATGCGCCCCGAGCTGATCCGATCGAGCCCGAAGATCGCCCGGGTCAGCTCGGATTGGCCCGCGCCCATCAGCCCGAAGATCCCCAGGATCTCCCCCTCCCGCAGATCGAAGGAAAGGTTCCGCACGCTCCCCTTGACGGAGAGATCGTCGACCTGCAGGATGCGCTTTCCGGGCGGCTGCGGTTCCTTGGGGAATTGCTCGGTGAGCCGGCGTCCCACCATCATGTTCACCAGCGTCGGCTCGTCGGCCTGCTCCACCGGAAGGCTCCCGATCACCTTCCCGTCGCGCATGACCGTGACGCGCTGGCCGACGAAGGGAACCTCGGCCAGGCGATGGGAAATGTACACGATGCCGACGCCGCGCTCGCGCAGCCGCTGAATCAGGGCGAACAGCCGTTCCCGCTCCGTGTCGGAGAGCGCGGACGTCGGCTCGTCGAGGAGCACGATTTTCGGCTGGGCGGTCAGCACTCGGGCGATCTCCGTGAGCTGCTGCTCGGCGACATTGAGGCGGCGGACCTCCGTCTTCGGGTTGATGGTGAGCCCGAGATCGGCGAGGCTTCTCTCCGCCTCCCTGTGGATCAGCCGCCAGTCGATCGTGCCGAGGCGCGTTCGATGGAGCTTGCCGAGAAAGATGTTCTCGGCGACGCTGAGAGCGGGCACCAGGCTCAGCTCCTGGTACACCATGCCGATGCCGAGCGCGCGCGCGTGCTCTGGGCTGAGGCTGCGAACCGCCTTCCCGTGGATAAAAACCTGCCCGCTGTCGCTCTGCAGAGAGCCGCTCAGCACCTTCATGAGCGTGGACTTTCCGGCGCCGTTCTCGCCGAGGAGGACGTGGACCTCCCCCGCCTCCAGCTCGAAGTCCACATGATCCAGGGCGTGGACGCCGGGGAAGCTCTTGTCGATCTGCACCATGCGAAGTATCGGCTGCCTGTCTCCCATTGCGCGTCCTTCCAAGGTCCCTCTGAGGGCCTCTATTGGGCTGTGTAGCCGCCGTCGACGCTCAGAACGGCTCCCGTCGCGTATCCCGCGCTGTCGCTCGCCAGGAAGAGGATCGCCGACGCTATCTCCTCAGGCGTGCCCAGTCGATCGGCGGGCCTGACCTGTTCGAGAGCCCGCCGGGCCGCCCGTGGGTCGGGCGCCCGCCCGATGGCGGTTTTCACCAGCGGCGTATCCGTCGTGCCCGGACAGACGCAGTTCACCCGTATCCCCCTGGGAGCGAAGTCCACGGCGCAGCTCTTCGTCAGGGAGATCATCCCCCCCTTGGAGACATTGTAGGCGACCTGGTTCCGTATCCCCACCAGCCCGGCTTCGGAGGCGACATTGACGATCGCCCCTCCCTTTCCCCGCGCCATCGCCGGCACGGCATGTTTGATGCAGAGAAAGGCGCCGGTAAGGTTGACCGCGATGACCCTGTTCCAGACCGTCTCGGGAGTCTCGACAGCGTCCGCCTGGTGGTAGATGCCGGCATTGTTCACCAGAATATCCAGGCGTCCCCATTTGCTCAGGACAGCGTCGATCAGCGCCTGCACGTCCTTCTCTCGAGAGACATCGGTGCCGAATGCCTCGGCCTTCCCGCCCCCCTGTCCGATTTCCTTCGCGACCTGCTCTCCCGCCGCCCGGTCCGTATCGGCGACCGCAACCACCGCGCCCTCTCGGGCAAAAGCCACGGCCGCGGATCGCCCGATCCCCGAAGAGGCGCCTGTGATGATCGCCACCTTGCCCTCGAACCGCATCTTTCCCCTCGCCCCTCTCGTCTCGTTCTCTGAGAAAAAGGCTTGGGAGCCGTGGGGCTCCCAAGCACGCCAGAAATCTGCAGCTTCTCCTACTTGCTATTCTTCTTGATCCCTTCCCAATCAATCTTTGGCAGGGCGGGATTGGGATAGAACAGCGTCGCGTTTGTCCTGTATGCCGTGCGCGGCCGGATGTCGAATGTCTTGGGAACCTCGAGGCCGCAGGCGAGCCGGACGGCGAACTCAGTCCCGAACCAGCCCCAGTCGGCGAATCCGTGGGTGGTCTCGGCGATCATCTTGCCCTCGCTGATGCGGGCGACCGATTCCGGAGTGACGTCATTCGTGAACACCGCCACCTTCTTGCCCCCAAGAGCGTGAGCCTCGGTGGCCAGCTGCAGCCGTCCCGCCGATTCGCAGGTCAGCATCGCGCCCAGACCCATCTCGTTTGATGCGGCCCAGATGAAGTCCAGCCCCGTGGGATTGGCCTGCAGGATGTCCTCGGTGCAGTTGATTCCCTTCTCGCGGTTCCAGTCCGCTGCGCAGGGAACTCCCACGATCTTGATGCCCGGGTACTGGTCGAGCACATTGTGGAAGCCGTTCAGGCGCGCCGTCGAGAAGAATCCGCCGGCCACACCCTCGATGATCGCTCCCGTCGCCTTGATCGACGCCTTTTCCGACGCGGAGAGGTTCTTGTAGAGCTTCTCCCAGAAGGCGAGGTCCAGGTACTGGTCCCGCGTGACGCTCACCTTCTTGCCGGTGCCCAGAACGCCGGGACCCCCGAAATAGTCCAGCACAGAATAGGCGCTCACCTCCGCCCCGACGGTATTGTCGAATCCAATGTAGGAGGCGACATCCACCCCGGCGATCGGCTCGAGCAGGTTGACGATGATGACGGGAATGCCCTTGGCATTGGCCTTCGCCAGCGCCGGCTTGATCACCTCGACTTCGATCGGCGAAATCGCGATGACGTCGACCCCCCTCTGGATGTAGTCCTCGATGATGGCGACCTGGTCCGCAAAGGCGACATGCGTGGCGGGAGACTGCGAGATCACCTGGATCTTGAAGCCGCGGCTGTTCCCGTCCTTGGCCGCCGCCTCGAAGAAATTGGTCGCCGTCTTGAAGACTCCGGTAATGTCGGGGGGCGTCCACCCGATGACGATGGGCTTTTGCCAGCGGTCACCGGCAAATCCCAGCGGGGCGATGAAGATGCACAGAAGAATGATGATGGATGCGCACAAAGTTCCTCGCTTCATTTTCTACCTCCTCAATGGTTTTTCTCAGGTCTTCCCAATCCTCGTGTTCGTGTAGTTTCGAGAACCCTCTCCACGTCTCGTCCGCTCACCTCCTCGCTATGAAGCTGATCAGCGCATGCGCGCTGATTCTTCCAGGTGACTTCCTTGTTCCGCCTCCTCCAAACAGCCGATCTTAAGTCAACTTCTGGCAGAAGTCAACAAACATTTCGCACAAACGTGAACGATCGATAAGGCAAACGGGAACAAACGCAAAAAGATGGCGGACGCACCAGGGCAGGGCTGGCGACAGGCAGGGCTGGCGACGCTTGACAGCCCCGGTAGGGCCGGCCTATCATCGGCGGAAAGTTGATGAAAAGCCAATCGTGCAATCCCGGCTCAATTGGGGGCTGGGTTTCGGTCATCCTCGCCGCACGAGGTCGCCGCCGATGAAGACGTATAAGCTGCTTCTCATGAAGGACCTCATGCCCACCGTCGAGCAGATGTGCGCGATCCTCCAGTGCCCGTTCGCCGTCGTCGATGCTGAGCCGATCTGGCAGAAGCAGAACAGGCGAAGCTTCAGAATCGACGTGCCGGACTTTCACGCGCGCATCCTCGACGAGACCGCCGCGCTGAAGGGCGTGTCGACGGAGGTGCTCCTGCACACGTGGGTCGAGCAGTTCGCCCAGGAGATCACGAGCGATCCCGTCGCGGGGGCGAAGAAGGGAATCGGCGCCAAGTGCGCCGCGATCGCCGATTGGGAAGCCCTGGGGTACACCGGCGGCGAGCCGGCGGTCGGAGACCTGGTCAAGCGCCTCGCGAGAACCTAGCCGAAAGGATCGATACAGGGCGCCGGGGGATTCGAGCGCGCGCGGAAGCAGCAGGCGAGATGGTCGTCGACCACCCCGACCGCCTGCAGGTGCGAGTACATGATCGTCGAACCGAGGAACCGGAACCCGCGCGCCTTCATGTCCTTCGCGATGGCATCGGAAAGCTCGGTGTGCGCCGGCACCTCGGCGAGGGTCTTCCAGCGATTCACCACGGGCCGGCCGCCCGTCCAGCTCCACAGGTACGCATCGAAGCTGCCCCGCTCCTTCTGCAGCGCCAGGAAGAAGCGCGCGTTCGAGATCGAGGCCTCGATTTTCGCCCGATTGCGCACGATGCCCGCGTTGCCGAGCAGGCGCTCCACGTCCCGGGACGTGAACCGCGCCACCTTCGCGGGGTCGAAGCCCCGGTAGGCCTTCCTGTAGTTTTCGCGCTTCCTGAGGATCGTGATCCAGGAGAGGCCTGCCTGCGCGGATTCCAGCACGAGGAACTCGAAGTGCCGGGGGTCGTCGTGCGCGGGCACGCCCCATTCCTCGTCGTGGTAGCGGACGTACAGCGCATCAGTGCCGCACCACGGGCAGCGGCGGAGGGCGTCAGCCGCGACAGGGCTCTCCTCAGCCACGCCGGGTCTCTACGAACCAGTCGATGAGCTTTCGCGCCACCGTGATCCTGTCGGGGATCCGAGGAAATTCGTCCACCGCGTACCAGCCCGCGTCCGCGAGCTCTTCGGGATCGACCGCGATTTCCCCAGCCGCGTGCTCCGCGGTGAAAGCGACCATGAGAGAATTGGGAAACGGCCACGGCTGGCTGGTGAAATAGCGGACATTCCTCACCTCGATGCCCGTCTCCTCCTTCACTTCCCGATGCACGCACTCCTCGAGGGTCTCGCCGGGCTCAACGAAGCCCGCGAGCACGCTGTACATGCCCGGCGCGAAACGGTGCGCGCGGGCGAGCAGGATGCGATCCCCCCGAACGACGGCGACGATCACGGCCGGGGAGATGCGGGGGTAGCTCACCAGGCCGCACGATGGGCACTCCTTCGCCCTCTCGCCCGGCTTGACCGCCGTCGGCGTGCCGCAGCGGCCGCAGAAGGCGTGCGTGCTGTCCCAGTCCAGCACCTGAGTGGCCATGCCCGCCACGCGGAAGAGGTCTTCGGGAACGACGCTGAACAGCGACCGCATCCCCTCGAACGACCAGCCCTCGGCGGCTCGGTCCGCCTCGGGCACCTCGGCCGCGAAACAGCTCCGCCCGCTCGCCGTGCCGAGAAAGGCGGTTCGTCGAGGGTGCAGCCCCAGCTCAAGCGGATCGGCGGCGATCGGCACGGAGATGGGGATGGCGACCTCATCGCCGCTCTTCGCGACGAGGATCTTCCCGTCCTGGAATGCGAACCAGAATGAGGGCGTCGCGGAGCCCGCGGGGGCGCCCGCAGGCGGCTCCACGCCCGACAGGAAGCTCGCGAAGGAACGTTCGTCCGACCCCTGCACTGTTCGAATCCCTAGGCCTTCACGACCGCGCGGAGCCTCTCGTACGCGCGGTCCCACGTCTCCCTATCCCGCGGCAGGTATTCGCGGATCGGGAAGGCTGCGCGGATCATCGCCTGAGCGTCCGTCGGTTTCCCGATGACCCCGAGCGCCACCGCCTGGGCGACCGCGTTTCCAACGGCCGTGGCCTCCTCGGGGCCCGCCACGACCTTCAGGCCCGTCGCATTGGCCGCGAACTGGTTGAGCAGCTCGTTCCTCGATCCGCCGCCCACGATGTGCACGACCCTGTTGGGCTTTCCGCTCGCCGCGCTCACCGCCTCGCCCACCATCCGGTATTTCAAGGCGAGGCTCTCGTAGACCGCCCGCAGCATCGTGCCCCTATCCTTCGGCGCCTGCTGCCCCGTTCTCCTGCAGAACTCCACGAGCGCGGCTTCCATGTTCGGCGGGTTGTAGAAACCGGGATCGTCGGGGTCGATCAGAACGGCGAAGGGCGCTGCCTGGCCGGTGAGCCGGTTGGCCTCCTCCCAGCTCATCTCGCGCCCGTCCTCGGCCCGCCATTTCCGGCGCAGCTCCTGCACGAGCCACGTGCCCATGCAGTTCTTAAGGAAGCGCACGTTGCCGATGCCCCCCTCATTGCTGAGGTTCGCCGCCATGGCCTCGGGGGTCGTGACCGGGTTCTTGATCAGCTTGCCGATCAGGGACCAGGTGCCCGAGCTGATGATGAGTGCGGCGGCGGGATTCTGGATGGGCGCTGCCGCGTACGCGCTCGCCGTGTCGTGCGACGCCACCGCAACGAGCTTCGCCGCATTCAGGCCGACGGAGGCGGCGAGCTCGGGGCGAAGGCTGCCGATCACCGTGCCGGGCGAAACGATCGGCGGCATCAGCCACGCGGGGATCCCGAGGCACTTCATGATCTCCCTGCTCCATTTCTTCTTCTTCGCGTCCATGAGCTGGGTCACGCTCGCCCAGGTCGAGTCGATCGCCGTCGTCCCGCCGAGATACGAGTTGAAAAGGGCGGGAACCGGCAGGAAGCGGACCCCCCTCTTGACGAGGCTGCCGCGATTGCGCATGAACCACAGCAGCTGGTTGGACATGTTGAAGGGCTGGAAGTGGATGCCGGTGATCTCGTAGATCCGCTGGGCCCCGATGCAGCCCTTCACCTCGTCGATCATTCCGTCCAGCCTGTGATCCCGGTAGCAGTACATCCTGCCCAGCGGGACTCCGTCCTCCGTCACGAGCTGCCCGTCGGTCCCCCACGCATCGATGCCGATGGAGTCGACGGCCGCGCCGACCTCCCGCCTGTATGCGCGCAGCCCTTCGACGAAGTGGGAGTAGATCAGCAGGTCGTCCCAGAAGGCGCGCTCCTCGACCCGGCCCGTCCTGTCTGCGAGGAAGAGCGTGGCGGGCTCGTGGGAGAAGCGGTGGATCTCCGCGAGCGAGAACCCGTTGTCGTCGAACCGGCCGGCAAAGCACTTGCCTCCCGAGGCTCCCAGGTCCAGGGCGATAATCGTCGCGCTGTCGCTCACCGTCGAGTTGCTGCTCATCGTCGCCTCCCTCCCGGTCATCCTAACCAGCATCCCAGGGGAGGCGCAAGCCTCCCCGTGGGAGGCGTGAGCCTCCCCGTGGGAGGCGTGAGCCTCCAAGCGACGCAGATCAACTTGACCGCACGAGCGGGCAGGGCTACTTTCTCCCTATCCCTATGGCGGCCTTCTTCAACCGCATCGCGGAAACGTTCAGCTCCACCTGGCTCCTGCTCTCCGACACGACGAACTATCTGAGCCGGGCCGGACTGCTCGAGCTCTACGAGACGGAGGTCCGCGACTGGCGCGCCCAGCTCTCGCGCTTTCGAAACCTCCCCAGTCGCGTGCGCGAGATCCGCGAAAGCATCGTCGCCCTTCGGAAGCTGCTGCGCGCGCAGGGCCACGACCTGCGGCTGGGCTCGAAGGACATCGCCCTGGAGGGCTTCCGGCACGACGACGCGGTCGCTGAGGGTTTCCGTCGGCTCGTGCTGGGAATCGCGGAGGACGATATCATCGCCTTCGTGGGAGATGTCAACCACATCGAGCTCGCCGCCCTCCTCGAGCAGAGGCTGCAGGCGCAGAAACGCTACAATGCCTGCGAAATGCACTTCCTATGGTACAGGTGGAGAAACCAGGTCCTCGTGCTCTCGGGGGCTGCCAGCGAGACGAGCGATCAGTTCGAAAGTCTGAAGGAGTATTTCGCGGCGCACAAGGAGTTCCTGCTGCGAAAGCTCTCGCACATCTGAGGGAGGAGCAGACATGAGCGCGGATGATTCTCACGCGGATGGTTCTCAGCACAGGGTCCCGAGATGCCGCGGGCCCATCGCCGCGACTGATTTTTGGGATGCCCTCTCGTGGAGGGATGTCCCCTTGCTCCGCCTCGACAGGCACATGGGGGAGGCGCCCGCGCACCGGCCGATCACGCGGGTGAGGCTCCAGTACGACAGAGACCATCTGTACGTGCTCTTCCGCGTGGAGGATCGGTTCGTCCGCTCTGTCGTCGCCGACTACCAGGGCGATGTCTGCACGGACAGCTGCGTGGAGCTCTTCTTCACTCCCGGCACGGACCTCGACGAGGGGTACTTCAACATCGAGGCGAGCTGCGGAGGGACGCTGCTGTTCACGCACCGTCAGGATCGACACCGGGATGTCGTTCACGTGGCCGAATCCGACGCGCGCAGCCTCTCGATCGCTCACACGCTTCCGCCCCGGATCGATCCCGAGATCATGGATCCCGTCACATGGGAAGTCTCCTACCGCGTGCCCTGGAAGATGCTGCGGACGTACGCGAACGTGGTTCCCCCGGCGCCAGGCGTGGTCTGGCGTGCGAACTTTTACAAGTGCGCCGATCTGAGCTCGCACCCGCACTGGCTCACCTGGGCGCCCATCGACTGGCCGCAACCGGATTTCCACCGAAAGGAGTTCTTCGGCGCTCTGGAGTTCGTCTGAGGACTCGATTGGCTCGCTCAAACCGCACCCACGACGGGCGAGGAACGCGCGAGATATCGCCCTCGAAGATCTCCCAGCCCGAGGCGCTCACCCCTTCACGGCGCCGGCGGCGATCCCCTTGATGATGTACTTCTGCAGGAGCAAGTACAGCACGATGATCGGCGCTGCCGAGAGGATCAGGCTTGCGGCGGCAGGGCCGTACTCCCGCAGGAACATGCCGTAGAACTGGAGCTGCTCGAGCTGGAGGGTTCCCTGCCTCACCACGACGAGGGGCAGCAGGAAATCGTTCCACAGCCACAGGGCATCGAGGATCAGGATCGTGGCGGTGATCGGCTTGAGCAGCGGGAAGACGACCCTGAAAAAGGCGAAGAACTGCCCGGCGCCGTCGATCGAGGCAGCCTCCTCGAGCTCCCGCGGCACGCCCTTCACGAACCCATGGTACATGAAGACGGCCAGCGGCGCTCCGATCCCCCAGTACATCGGGATGATGCCCAAGATGCTCGCGAGATTGAGATCGGTCGACAGTCCCACGATCGGCACCATGATGATCTGGAAGGGAATCACCATCGCGAAGGCGAAGAGGAGATACAGGAACCAGGAGAGCCTGCCGAAGGTGCGGGCGAGCTTCCAGGCCGCCATCGAGCTCACCAGGATGATGCCGGCCACTCCGAACACCGTGATGAGCGCCGTATTGGCGAGCGTCGAGAGGAACTTCATCTCCGTCCATGCCTTGGCGAAGTTTGCGAAGGTGACCGTCGTCGGCGGGCTGATGGGATGCAGCTTGATGTCCGCCTCGGGCTTCACCGCGTTGTTCAGGACGAAGAGGGCGGGGTAGAGATACACGATCGCCGCCGCGATCATGACGATCTCCAGCACCCACAGCGCCTTCGAACGGCGCCTCCGCGCCGGGCTCACAGCTGCACCTCCCTTCGCTTGCTGATGGTGAGCTGGATGCCCGTGATGAGCGCGATCAGCAGGAACAGGAGGATCGCCTTCGCCGTGGCGAGCCCCGCCTGCTTCTTCGCGAAAGCGTCGAAGAAGATATCCATCACGAACGGCACCGTCCCCGTGGCGTACCCCGACGGCCCCACCATGGCATAGACGAGGTCGAAGCTCTTCAGGGAGTTGGAGAGGCTCAGGAAGAGGCTGATCGTGAAGGCGGGGACGAGCAGCGGAAGAGTGATGTGGCGCAGCCGGCCGCCGAACCTGGCCCCATCGATGCTGGCAGCCTCCAGGACGTCCGTCGGGATGTTCGAGAGGCCCGCGAGGTAGATCACCATCAGATAGCCTGCCTGCTGCCAGACCTGAACGAGAACGATGAGCCACGGCGCCTTGCCGGGGTCTCCCATCCACTTGTCGATGCCGGTCAGGGCGGGCAGCATGTGGTAGAACACGAAGGACCACACGAGAGCGACGACGACCATCGACAGGACATTCGGGAGGAAGAAGACGGAGCGCAGCACCTTCTGGCTCCTGATCCCGCTGTCAAGGGCGATGGCAAGCAGGAACGCCAGAAGATTGCTGAGCAGGACGTTGAAGAACGTGAAGAACAGCGTGAACCCGACCACGCCCATTTCGAACTTCCGCTCGACCCACGTGGCGGCAAGGAGCTTCTTCAGGGCACCGATGTTGAAAATCTCTTCGGTGGCGGCCCGCACCTCGGCGGCGCTGGCCGCAGAGAGCGGGTTGCCGCGCAGGAATGCCTCGACTGTCGGACCGAGCGCCGCCTCGTTCCCCGAGAGCCCTTCCTCCTTGACCGCGGACAGCAGCGAGTCGACCGCGGAAGACGAAACGGTCCCCGCCTCCTCCACTTCGGGGAGCAGCCAGATCCTGTCCTCGAGGGCGAACCCATCGTACTGCGGCTTCAGTGCGTAGCCGTCCCGCGTTTGCTCGTAGTGCTCGAGCGCCATCCGCCGCTCCTCGGCGCTCGCCAGATTGGCGAGAAACCTCTTCTCGAACTCGTCCGTCGGGATGCTCGCGGGAAGGTCCGAATCCTCATTGTAGTTCGTCTTGACGAACGTGTGGGGATAGAACCGCTGCTCGACCTTCCCCGCGAAGATTTGCAGGTAGTTGCCCAGGCCGACGCTGCGGTAGGTATCGGGTTGGTAGCCCGCCCTCCGTAGGATTCGCTGCAGCCGGTAGCGGGCAGCACCCGAGATGGAGTAGCGCTTGTAGAGGTTGTCGGAAGCGTCGAGATGGTAGATGCCAAGGAGAAACTCCCTGTCCCTCGCGCTGTTCGCCTTGTCGAGGATCCTTTCCTCGAACTCATCCTTCGGCATGCTGATGGGAGTCCGCGGCGTGAGCCCGTCCCAATTTGTGAAGGAGATGCGGATTCCTTGGCCGAACGGGTATAAGAAGAACAGAGCGTACAGCAGAAGAGCCGGCAGCACGAACGCCGCGAAGTACAGGACGCCCTTGATCCTCGACTGCAGCATAGCGGCTCCTTGACGATTCCCAGTATCGCTATTGGGAAATGCGATCTACCGGTTTCGATCTCCCTTCACAGCGGGGCGGGAGGCACTCGACGATCTCCATCTCCGACACGGAAGCGAGCGAGAGGCTCTCGACGCAGGCGGGGAGAAAGAAGTAGTCGCCCTTGCGAACGCTCCTGCTGAAGCCGTCCGTTTGGATGCTCCCGTTTCCCTCGGTGACCACGTAGACCGCTGGACCGCCGCTGAGCGCGCGGCAACCGTCGTGAAGCCGGTAGCGGTTCACGGCGAAGTCCGGCGTGTCCTCGTATGAGATCAAGTGCTCGCCTGTGACGCGGGCGTCCTCGAGGAATCGACGCGGCTGCTTTCTGCCGGCAGCGACGGCCCTGTCGCCGACGAGGTTCGTGAAATCGAAGCATTGCAGGGCTGTCTCCTCGTCCAGACCGAGAAACATCTCGAAAGCGCTGAGCCGGTGTTCCCCGCACCACGCCTCGGGCCGTACAGTGAAATCGGTCGGCTCCTGCACCTCGAGGACCAGGCAGCCGGCTCCGATTGCGTGGGCGACCCTCGCGGGGATGAGGTACACGTCACCCGGCCGAGCGGGGAGCTCGTTCAGAAGCGAGGAGAGAGCGGACCGATCCGTTTCGCTTGCCCGGATTGCGCTGGTGAGATCGCGCGCGCGCACGCCGTCGCGGAACCCGTAGAAGATGCGCGCGTTCGGACGGGTGGCGAGGACGAGCCACATCTCGGTCTTCCCGTGCGGGCTGTTGAGATGCCGGGCGGCGAACGCCTTGTCCGGGTGCGCCTGAACAGGGAGGCGGATGGCGCTGTCGAGGACCTTGACCAGGACCTCGAAGCCCTGGCGTTCTCCGACAAGGGCCTCGCGGTGCTTTTCCATGAGGACGCTGAAGGGCGCTCCCGTGCCCTTCACGATCGAGATCCCCTCGAGCTCGCTCTTCGGCTTCTTGCTCAGCGTTCGGACAGTGGAGGCCACCCACTCCTCGGGGGAAGAGCCGTCCTCGGCGGGATCGCCGAAGAAATCGTGGAACAGCAGCCCGCCCCTGTAGACGCGAAAGACCCTGTTGCGTTCGAAAAAGACGGGCTGGCACGAGAAAGGAAATGCGCTCCCATCGTTGTCGGCGCCGCGGATCATGGGTCAACTGTATGAGCAATGGGAGCAACTGTCCAGAGACGGAATGACGAGCACAGCCACAGCGGGTATCACCGCGGAATCGATTCTTGACGGCGCCGCAGGACGGGGATAGAGTTGACGGCGCGTCAGATCACGCGTGCAAAGGAGGTGAGAATCGAGATCCATCCACGGGGAAGAGTCTGTAGGGAGTCAAATGTCTATTGAAGGGGGTAGAGATGAAGAAGAGACTGAGAATCCTGGCACTCGCCTGCCTGTGCCTGCTCCTCGCGCTTCCGGCGTTTGCCGGGGGAGCCAAAGAGGCAGCGGCGGTTGAAAGCAAGCCGGCGGCTGAGGTCAAGCCCGCGGCTGAGACCAAACCGGCACCCGCGGCGGCTCCGGTCGCAAAATATAAAGAGGCGCCCGTGCTGGCGGAGCTGGTGAAAGCGGGCAAACTGCCGCCCGTCGAACAGCGTCTGCCTGAGAATCCGCTCGTCGTTCCCGGCGATCAGATCGGCCAGTACGGCGGGGTCTGGCGTCGCGGTTTCCTCGGACCATCGGACTTCAATGGCGTCAACCGCGTGATCTACGATGTGCTCGCGCGTTTCGGGCCGGACGGCGCCACGATCGAGATGAAGGTGGCGGAAAGCGTCACCCCTTCGGCCGACTACAGATCGTGGACCGTGAAGCTCCGCAAGGGGAGCAAGTGGTCGGACGGCTCGCCCTTGAGCTCCGACGACATCATGTACTGGTACAAGGACGTGCTTCTGAATAAAGACCTCGTGCCCGCGATCCCCGGGTGGATGCTGAACAAGGACGGCACGGCGGCGCTGGTGGAAAAACTGGACGACCTCTCCGTCAAGTGGACGTTCAAGGACCCCAACACCAATTTCCTGCTCGAGCTCACCACCAAGGACTACGGCGACAGGCAGTATCCCATCTTCCAGCCCTCCGCGTACATGAAGCAGTTCCATGCTTCCTACGCCAAGAAGGAAGACCTGGACAGGATGGTCGCGGACGCCAAGTTCAAGACATGGGTGGAGCTGTACGCCAACAAGCAGAGCCCGTTCGATAACCCCGAGCGTCCGGGGATGGCCGCCTGGGTGGCGTCCAACCGCATCAGCGAGCAGATCTTCATTCTCAAGCGCAACCCGTACTACGTCGGGGTGGACAAGGCGGGCAACCAGCTGCCGTACCTGGACGAGGTCCAGCTCAAGTTCTTCACCGACGCCCAGGCTCTCAATCTCGCCGCCATTGCCGGCGAGCTCGATGAGCAGGAGCGCCACATCAACCTTCTGAACTACCCGGTGCTCAAGGAGAACGAGCAGAAGCTGGGCAAATACAAGATCTACCTGTGGTCGAGCCCCGGCGGCCAGGATGCGGGGGTCGTCTTCAACCAGACCTACGCCAAGGACCCCGAGCTGGGCAAGCTCTTCGCGAACAAGGACTTCCGCATCGCCATGTCCCACGCGATCAACCGCAAGCAGATCAACGAATCCGCTTTCCTCGGCACCGGCGAGCCGCGCCAGTCCGTCCCGAAGAAGGGCCACCCCTACTACCCGGGTGACGAGTACGCCTTCAAGTACACCCAGTACAATCCGGAAGAAGCCGGCAGGCTGCTCGACTCGATCGGGCTGAGCAAAAAGGACGCCGAGGGATACCGGCTGTTCCCGAGCGGCAAGCGCGTGGCCTTCGAGCTGTCGGTCGTCGAGGTCTTCGGTCCGTACCGCGACATCGGCACCCTGATCACGAAGGACTTCGACAGGGTGGGCATCAAGGCGACGATGCAGATCCGCGAGCGGGCGCTGCACTTCCAGATGCGCCAGGCGAACGACCTGCAGGCCGAGCTCTGGAACCAGGACACCGCCGGCTTCCCGTTCACGGGATCCACAAAGTTCGACTTCCGGAAGGACCTGTACGGGAACCTCACCTACGGCCCGCTGTGGAAGCCGTGGTTCGACACGAACGGCAAGGACGGCGTCGAGCCTCCTCCCGAAGCCAAGAAGATCATCGAGCTGCAGGACAGGTCGAAGGTCGCAGGGCCCGACGAGAAGATCAAGATCGCCCAGGAGCTGTTCAAGATCTGGGTGGACAACATGTTCGAGATCGGAACCGTCGGACTCACAGCCACGGACCAGGGCGTCGCCGTGGTGAACGTGAAGTTCCAGAACGTTCCGGTCAAGCTCACCAAGGACTGGCCGCTGCGCACGCCGGGCAATGGCCGTCCCGAGGTGTGGTTCTACAAGTAGCGGCTGCTCGATCACGGCATTGTATGACAGGGGGGCAAGGAGAGCGAGCTCTCCGCGCCTCCCTGTCGGAAAAGGAACGCGTTCCCATGCTTCGTTTCATCATCAAGCGCCTGGTGCTGCTGCCGGTGCTGCTGCTGCTGTTCACCGTCATCGTCTTCGCGCTCCTCCAGGCGCCTCCCGGGGATTTCCTGACCAGCTACGTGGCGATGCTGGCCTCCTCGGGCTCTTCGATGGATGCGGCCCAGGTCGAGGCGCTCAAGCAGCAATTCGGGCTCGACAAGCCGATCTCTGTCCAGTATCTACGCTGGCTGGGCAGCATCGTCCGAGGCAATTTCGGCCTTTCACTCGAATACCAGCGGCCGAACTCGGAGCTGATCGGCGAGCGCCTGCTGGTCACGCTGCTGCTCGCGCTCTTCGCCTTCGCCATCACCTGGATCGTGGCGATTCCCGCGGGCATCTATTCCGCGATGCACAAGAACACGATCCTCGATTATTTCTTCGCCCTGTTCAACTATATCGGCGTGGCGACGCCGAACTTCATGCTGGCGCTCATCCTGATGTGGATCGCTTTCTCCAATTTCGGCTTGATGATCACGGGGCTGTTCTCACCCGAGTACATCCAGGCTCCCTGGAGCCTGGGACGGTTCATCGATCTGCTCAAGCATATCTGGCTGCCCGCGATCGTGCTGGGCATCGCGGGCACCGCCCGCCTGACCCGGATCATGCGCGCCAACCTTCTCGACGAGCTGAACAAGCCCTACGTGGTCACCGCGCGCGCCAAGGGCATGTCGGAGTGGAAGCTGGTGATCAAGTACCCGGTGCGCCTCGCCTTCAACCCGATCATCGGCACGGTGGGCTGGTACCTGCCGCAGCTGTTTTCCGGCAGCCTGATCGTGGCGACCGTGATGAACCTGCCGAACATCGGTCCCCTGCTCCTGCGGGCGCTGATCCAACAGGACATGTACCTCGCGGGAAGCATCCTTCTGATCTACTGCTTCCTGACGATCGTCGGCACATTGATCTCGGATATCCTGCTCGCGCTGTTCGATCCTCGAATCCGAATGGAGAAGACCTAGGGTATGGAGGAAACCGCTCAGGCCAAGGATCCGCTGGAAGCGCGATTCTCATCGAAAGCCGAAGACCGCGTCTCCGTCGCACCGAACTGGAAGCTGGTGTGGTGGCGTTTCCGCAAAAACCGCCTCGCGGTCGCGAGCGCCATCGTGCTGCTGGTTTTCTATATCGTCGTCCTAGTGCCGGATTTTTTCAGCACGCAGGATCCTGAAAAGACGGAGGCGTTTCTCGCGTTCATCCCGATCCAGAGGATTTCCTTCCGCGACGGCGGCAGGTTCAATCTGTCGGTGCCGACCGTCGCCGGCAAGCGCAATGCGGTCACCTTGAGGATGGAATGGGTGACGGACTGGTCGAAGAGGGTCCCGATCGGGCTTTTCGTCCACGGGTACCGCTACAGGGTGCTCGGGCTTTTCGAGACCGACATCCATCTGATTGGCCCCCGGGATCCGCGCTCTCAGGATTGGCCGTATTTCCTGGGCACCGACCGCCTGGGACGCGACCAGTGGTCGCGCCTGATGTTCGGGACGCGCACCTCGATGACCGTCGGCCTCGTTGCGGTCGCTTTGAGCGTGTTCCTCGGCATCCTGCTCGGCGGCATTTCCGGGTATTTCGGCGGATGGCTCGACATGATCATCCAGCGGGTGATCGAGCTGATGCAGTCGCTCCCGACGATCCCCGTCTGGCTAATGATGACCGCCGCGCTTCCCCAGACCTGGCGCCCGAACCAGGTGTTTTTCGCAATCACCATCATCCTGGCGTTCATCGGCTGGACGACCCTGGGACGCGAGGTGCGCAGCCGCTTCCTGTCCCTGCGCGAGGAGGACTTCGTCCTCGCGGCGGAGCTGGCCGGGTGCAGCCATCTCCGCATTATTGCGCGGCACATGGTCCCCGCGTTCACGAGCCACATCATCGCCGCGAGCACGCTGGCGATTCCAGTGATGATCATCAGCGAAACCTCCTTGAGCTTTCTGGGTCTGGGCATTCGTCCGCCCGCGATCAGCTGGGGCGTGCTGCTGCAGGAGGCGCAGAACATCCAGACCGTCGCGCTGGCGCCGTGGCTGATGTTCCCCGGGTTAGTGGTCATTGTCTCGGTGCTGGCGTTCAATCTTGTCGGGGACGGCCTGCGCGACGCCGCCGACCCGTATGGACATTGAGGGAGGCGGGGATGAGCAATCAGACCAGACCCCTTCTGTCCGTGCGCGATCTGAAAACTCATTTCATGATGGACGAGGGGGTCGTCAAAGCGGTTGACGGCGTGAGCTTCGACGTCTACTCGGGACAGGTGTTCGGCATCGTGGGTGAAAGCGGCTGCGGGAAGACCGTGACGATGAAGTCGATCCTGCGCATTGTCGAGCATCCAGGAAAAATCGTTCACGGGCAGATCCTCTTGCGCCGGGAAGGGCGGGATGGCTCGGGCGGCGATGAATCCGTGGACCTGGCCAGGCTCGATCCAAAAGGCAAATTGATGCGTTCGATCCGCGGGGCGGAAATCGCGCTGATCCCGCAGGAGCCGATGGCGTCGTTCAGCCCGGTGCACACCATCGGCGATCAGATCATCGAGACGATCCTGCTGCACCAGGCGATCGACAGGAAGGAAGCGCGCAGGAGCGCGCTTCGGCTGTTGACGGACGTGGGCATCCCGATGCCCGAGCGGCGCCTGGAGGCATATTCGTGGCAGCTCAGCGGCGGATTGCGCCAACGCGCCATCATCGCGATGGCCCTCTCCTGCAGTCCCCGCCTGCTCATCGCCGACGAGCCGACGACCGCCGTCGACGTGACGACTCAGGCTCAGGTCCTGCGCTTGCTGCGGCAGCTGCGGAAGGATCGCGAGGCTGCTATTGTTTTCATCACCCACGATCTCGGGGTGATCGCCCAGATAGCGGACTACGTCATGGTCATGTACCTCGGGCTGGTCATGGAGAGGGGACCGGTGGACGACATCTTTCACGAGCCGAAGCATCCGTACACGCAGGCGCTCCTGCGCTCCATCCCGAGCGTCAACTCGGCGCCGCGGGTGGACCTTCCGACCATCAGCGGGTCGATCCCGCACCCGTTCAACAAGCCGCAGGGCTGCCCTTTCCATCCCCGATGCGGCAGACGGATACCGGGCACCTGCGACGTGCGCACGCCCGCGCTCCAGGCGGCGGGAGCAGGGCAGTGGGTGAGCTGCTTTCTGTATCACGATGCCGTGGTGGCCGCGTCATGACCAATGAGACAATGCCGCTCCTCGAGGTGAAAAACCTCTGCAAGCATTTTCCGATTCTGAAAGGTTCCTTCAAAAAGATTGTCGGGAATGTCCGGGCGGTCGACGACATCAGTTTCTTCGTCAACGAAGGGGAAACGCTCGGTCTGGTCGGTGAGAGCGGCTGCGGCAAGACCACGACGTCCCGATGCATCCTTCGCGCGATGGCGCCGACCAGCGGCGAGATGCTTTTCCGCACGAAGGAGGGACGGGTTGTCGACCTGGCCAAGCTGGATCGCCGCGAGATTCGGCCGCTGCGGCAGCAGATGCAGATGATCTTCCAGGACCCGTACGGCTCATTGAATCCGCGCATGACATTGTTCGAGATCGTGGGAGAGCCGCTGCTGGTCAACGGAATGAGAAGCCGGAGGGAGCGCACCGACCGCGTCGCGGAATTGCTGCACCTCGTCGGCCTGCGGCCCGAATACATGCCCCGTTTTCCGCACGCTTTCAGCGGCGGTCAGCGCCAGCGCATCGGGATCGCGCGCGCGCTTTCGGTCAACCCGCGCCTGGTCGTCGCGGATGAGCCGATCTCCGCGCTCGACGTGTCGGTGCAGGCGCAGATACTGAACCTGATGCTCGATCTGCAGAAGCGGCTGAGCCTCACCTACCTTTTCGTCGCCCATAATCTCGGCGTGGTGAAGCACATATGCGACCGGGTCGCTGTGATGTACGTCGGCAAGCTCGTCGAGATGGCGAAAACCGAGGCGTTGTACCGAACGCCGAAGCATCCGTACACCGCCGCGCTGATGGCGGCCGTGCCGGTGGCGGATCCGCGCGTGCGGACGGGGAACGTCGAGCTCAAGGGAGAGGTGCCGAGCCCGGCCGATCCGCCTTCGGGCTGCTACTTCCACCCGCGGTGCACGCACGCTGTCGATATGTGTCGAACGCGGATGCCCGCATTCCGCGAGATCGGTCCGGGACATTTTGTCGCCTGTCATCGCGCAGAGGAGATCGAGCTCGCGGGGATCGCCTGAGAAAAGAGACAGACCATGGAGAACGAGATCATTCTTGATCCGCACCCGAGAACCATCGATCTGCTGTTTCACGAAAAGGACCTCTCAGAGCTGAAGCGCTTGGCGACAATCAACGGCTGGCAGGACGGGAGGATGCCCGTGGAGGTGCTTGAGCTCCACCTGCCCAGCGCCTCGATCCTGATCGGCCAATCCGACATGCCGGCGGATCGGCTTAAAATGGCGAAGCTCTTGAAGGCGATAATCAACGTCGAGGGCAATTTCCTCCCGAACATCGACTACGGGTACTGCTTCGAAAAAGGGATCCATTTGCTCAGCACGGGAAGCGCCTACAGCGAGACCGTGGCCGAGATGCTGGTCGGGTTCGCCATCTGCTTGGCCCGCGGAATCGTCGGAGCCGACAGGCTCTTCAGGGCCGGAAAGGAGATCTATGGCCGGCAGTCAAACCAGTCGTCGTTTCTCCTGCACGGGAAATCCGTCGGCATCATCGGCTTCGGCTCCCTCGGCAGGGGCCTGTTGAAGCTTCTGAAGCCCTTCGAGTGCCGGGTGCTCGTGCATGACCCTTGGCTGCCGGACAACACGCTGCGCGAGCACGGGGTCGTTCCCGTTCCGCTCCATGAGCTGATGCGATCCTCGAGAATCGTCTTCCTGTTGGCCGGAGCGACGCGGGAGAATGCTGCCATGATAGGAAAAGAAGAGATCGACCTGCTGAAAAAAGGCTCGGCCTTCATCCTGGCCAGCCGGGCTTCCCAGGTGGATTTCCAGGCGCTCACCGAGCGGCTCGAGCGGGGAGACCTCCTGGCGGCTATCGACGTGTTCCCGGAGGAGCCGTTCCCAGCGGACCACCCGGTTCGCGCTTTGGACAACGTGCTGCTCTCCGCCCACCGAGCCGGGAGTCTTGCAGAGACCTACAAGCTGATGGGCCAGATGATCGTCGATGACGTGAGGCTCATCCTGCACGGCCTGCCCCCTGTCCGGCTGCAGAAGGCTCAGCGAGAGACCGTATCCCGGATGTCCAGCAGGCCCGTGAGCAGGTGACCACCGCCAGGCAGAAGCGGTTCGGTCTAGAAAAAGGCCGGGGCGCGCTTTCGCCGCCCCGGCCATTGTCTCCGCTGTCGGGAGGCGCTGCCTATTGCTTGCGCGCTTCCTTCCACATCCTGTCGATATCGGCGATGACGGCTTCGGGGGTCTTCTTCTTGAAGACATAGCCCTGGGCTCCGTTCTTCGCCCCATCCTCGAACGCCGCCGTGGGGTACATGGAGAAAGCCCACGGGTAGGCGCCGTTCTTCCCGACCGTGGTCATCAACTGGCCGAACGGCGGCTGGAGAGCCGACATGTCGGCGCCCTTGAACGAGGAGGTGAGCTTGCACTCGGCCGTCCAGATCTTGATGGCCTTGGGCGTGGCGAGCCACTCGAGGAACTTCCTCGCCGCGGCCTGCTTGTCTGCCGGCGCCTGCGCCGAGATGCCGAAGGTCGAGTCGACGTCGGCGTAGAACTTGTTCATCTTCGCGTCATTGAGAACGGGGAAGGGGACGAAGCCGCAGTCCAGCTTCGGGTTGGTGCCGATCGCAGCCCCGTAGGACCACAGTCCCTGGACCATCATCGCCGACTTCCCGCCGGCGAACGCGGCCTGCTGCTCGTTCCAGTCCATCTCCTCCGCGTTGCTGTCCATGTTGGCCCTGTAGAAGTCGATGATCGAGAACAGCTTCTTCGTGTCCACGACGCCGTAGCTGGTCTTGCCGGCGTCCATGTCGGCAATGAACTTCGCGACGGCGATCTTTTTCTCGGCCAGCAGGCTCGTGTGCACGAGTGTAATGAAGTGGCCGATCGACCAGTTCGCTTTCAGAAGCCCCGCGAAGGGGGTCACGCCGTTGTCATTGAGCGCCTTGACCACCCTCTCCAGCTCGCGGTACGTCGTGGGCGGCTTCAGCTTGTACGCCGCGAAGATCTCCTTATTGTAGATGATCCCGATGCCCGCGAAGTCCATGGGGAGGGCCCACTGCTTTCCGTTCCAGGTGACCGCAGCTTTCGACGAGTCGATCACCTTGCCCATCACCGGCGCCTTCGAGAGGTCCACCACGTAGCCCTTCTGCGCGTACTCGAACACGCGCGAGTAGGACTGCATCTGCAGGATCTCGGGCAGCGTGCCCGCCGCCGCGCGCGCGGACATCGTGGCATCGGCGTCGTTGGGAACGATGAGCATGCTGATCGTGATGCCCGGGTTCTCCGCAGTGAACGCGTCAGTGAGCGACTTCAGCCCGGCCTGGATCTCAGGCTTGTAGTAGTACATCTCCAGTTTCTGGGCCGAGAGCGATCCTGCGAGCACCACGGCGAGCAGGAACAGAACGAGAACTCTCTTCATATCCTTCCTCCTTGGGGGATTCCCCTCTTTGATGGGGCGGTGTGCGCAAGGCGTGAGGCCTTGCGTGTTTCTCTTTTTCCATGTAACATAGTGCAACCGGTTACGCAAGTATAACAAAACAGGACGAGTTGTCAAGGGCCAGCGCGAGGGAGGGGCCATGGAGAGGAAGAAGCGGGTGACGATCTACGACGTGGCCAGGATGGCGGGGGTCACCACGGCCACGGTGTCGCGCGTCATCAACGGCAAGCCCGGCATCTCCCGGCCCACCCGCGAGAAGGTGATCTCGGTCATGCGGGATGAGCGCTACTTTCCCTCCCCCGCCGCATCCGCCCTCAGGAAGAAGAAGACTCGCGAGATCGGCATCCTCTCGCCATTCTTCATCGGGGATTTCTTCCTGAAGATCTTCGAGAGCCTGCACCGCGCGCTGAAGGATTTCGACCTCATCCTCTACAACGCCCAAACCCCGTCGCACCGACGGGAGGTCATCGACAGGATCGTGGCGGAGGAGAAGCTCTGCGCCCTGATCGTGGCGAGCACGCCCGTCCTGCTCGAGGAGGAGATGCTCGTGGCGGGGCTGGGCATCCCCGTTGTCCTCGTCGAGGCGCGCCACCCCTCGTACAGCTCCGTCGACTACGACCACCAGATCGGCGCCTTCAAGGCCGTCGGCCATCTGGTCGAGCTGGGCCACCGCGACATCGCGATCGTCGGGGGGAAACCCGAGACCCGGCTGTACTCCCCCATCGGCAAGGAGCGGTTGAAGGGCTACCGCATGGCCCTATCCATGGCCTCTATCCCCGCGAGGGAACAGTACGTGGTGAGCGGCGAGTGGACGAGCGCCGACGCCCAAGCGCGGGCGCGCGAGCTGCTCGCCGGCCGGCACCCGCCCACCGCGATTTTCGCCACCTCGGATATGCAGGCTGCAGGCGTGCTCATGGCGGCGCGCGAGCTCGGCGTGCGGGTGCCCGAGGACCTCTCCGTTGTCGGGTACGACAACATCCCCTTCGCGGAGTTCCTCTCACTCACCACCATGTGGCAGCACCACGACCAGCTCGCCCGCAATGCGGCCGCCCTCCTGCTGGAGGAAATTCGGACAGGCGTGCGCACGGGTGAACGCGTCGTGCTGCAGCCCGAGCTTGTCGTCCGCGCCTCTACGGGGGCTCCGGCGAGGCCCACGGCGCGGGGACGCCAGGCCCGGCTCACATGAGCTTCGACGGGCCGCGGGCGAGCGGCATCCTCCTGCATCCCACCAGTCTCCCCGGTCCCCACGGCATCGGGGACATGGGCCCTGCCGCCCTCTGCTTTCTCGACTTCCTCGCGGCGTCGGGTCAGTCGCTGTGGCAGGTCCTTCCACTGGGGCCGACCGGATACGGGGACTCCCCCTATGCGTGTTTCTCTTCGTATGCCGGTAATCCCCTGCTGGTGAGCCTCGAGGTCCTCGGCGCGCAGGGCCTCCTGCGCGCCGAAGAAATTGGCGCCCCTCCCGCGTTCCCTGCGGACAGGGTGGCGTACGACCGGGCCATCGCCTGGAAAATACCTCTGCTCTTGAAGGCAGCCGAGCGCTTCCTCGCCGCCGCGCGGGGGGATCTCCGCGACAGGTTCGAGGCCTTCCGCACGGCAGAGCAGTGGTGGCTCGAGGACTACTGCCTTTTTGCCGCATTGAAGGAAGCGTTCGACGGGAAGGCGCGCGCTGCCGGCACGGACGGCGGCGCATGGAACACTGCCTGGGACCGGGACGTTGCCCTGAGGGATCCTGCTGCGATTGCGCGCTGGAGCAAAGCGCTCTCGAAGCCGATCGCCCGGCAGCGAGCGCTGCAGTTCTTCTTCTTCGAGCAATGGGGGGCGGTGCGGAAGGCCGCGGCGGATCGAGGGATACGGATCATCGGGGACCTGCCGATCTTCGCGGCGCCCGACAGCGCGGATGTATGGGCGAATCGCGAGCTGTTCAAGCTGGACGGCGAAGGCCGGCCAACGGTCGTCTCCGGCGTGCCCCCCGACTACTTCGCCGCCACCGGACAGCTCTGGGGAAATCCGCTGTACGACTGGGACGAGATGGAAAGGCGGGGATTCCGCTTCTGGATCGCGCGGATGAAGGCCGCCGAACGCCTCTTCGATCTCACCCGCATCGACCACTTCCGGGGGTTCGATGCGTGCTGGACCGTACCGGCGGGCGAGGCGACCGCGGAGCATGGAACATGGGTGAAGGCGCCGGGGGAGAACCTGTTCGAGGCACTCGCGCGGGAGCTCGGACCGCTGCCTCTGATCGCCGAAGACCTCGGCGTGATCACGCCCGGGGTGCATGCCCTGCGCAAGCGTTTCGGCTTCCCCGGCATGAGGATCCTGCAGTTCGCATTCGACGCCGACGAGGCGGGAACCCTGAGCCCCGACAACCGCTTCCTGCCCCATAACCACGATCGCGGCTCGGTGGTCTACACCGGCACCCACGACAACGACACGACCCGGGGATGGTACGCGGGAAGGACGCCGGAAGAGCGCGCGTACGTCGAGAGCTACGCGCCGCCGAGCGACCACGAGATCGAATGGCGTTTCATCCGCATGGCCCTCGCCTCCGTCTGCCGGTTCGCCGTCATCCCGCTGCAGGATGTCCTGGGGCTCGGCAGCGAGGCCCGCATGAACACTCCCGGGACGACCGGTGGCAACTGGGCTTGGAGACTCGGAGAGGGCTCACTGAACGCGGCGATCGCAGAAAGGCTGCGCGGGCTCACCGAGATCTACGGTCGGGCGCGTCCTATTTCCGCGCCTTGAGAGCGGCCTGCCGCTGGGTGAGCATGCTGATGTGCTTCAGCTCCTCGTCGATGATCCTGTCGACCTTGTCCTGACCGAGGTTCGCGGCCACGACCTTCTTCATCGTCGTGTAGAAAACCACGGAGTCCTTCTCGAAGGTGATGGCCAGGTCGAGGATCTCGACCGGGCCCTTGCATCCGGCGACCATGCCGGCGATGTCGGCGTTCTTGATGAAGACATGGCTGTCGCCCGTCGCGCGGATGTACGCCTCGGCCTCGCCGTTGGGGTCGAAGATGTCCGCGGCTCCCGCGCCCGTGGGAAGCTCGTCTCGAAGCTGCGTGAACAGCGCGATATGCGTGTTCTCCCACGCCGCGAGCTCCTTGAAGAACTCGCGCACGGAGGTCTCGGCAGTCTTCTTGGCGGCCGCCTCGTAGAACGCCTTGCCGTTGACCTCGATCTGTATCCCCATGTCGAAGACCTCGCGCGCGTTGAAGTTCAGGGCCATGTGTCTCTCCTTGGGCCGTCCCCGGCCCTCGCTAGTATTCCGCGGGCAGCCTCGCGAGCTGGGCCCAGGTGAACACGGGGCCATCCAAGCAGACGTACTTCGCCCCCACGTTGCACCGGCCGCACTTGCCGATCCCGCACTTCATCCTGTTCTCGAGGGACAGAACGATGTCCTCCCCGCTGAAACCGAGCTCCAGCAAGACCGGAATGGTGAACTTTATCATGATCGGGGGCCCGCATACCAGTGCAGTGGCGCCCTCCGCGCTCGGGGCGAGGTCCTTGAGCACGTTCGGCACAAGGCCGACGGTTCCCCCCCACCCGTCCTTCGGCTTGTCGATCGTCGCGGTGAAGCCGATGTCGGTTCTCGCCTTCCACTCCTCGAGCGTCGTCTTGTACAGAAGCTCGCCCGGCTCGCGCGCGCCGTAGACGACGGTGATCTTCCCGAACCTCGGGCGATTGTCCGCGTGGAGCATGTAGGTGATCGCCGAGCGCAGCGTCGTGAAGGCGAACCCGCCGCTCGCGATGACGATGTCCCTGCCCTCGAGGCGCTCCCAGGGGAATGGGTGGCCCAGCGGCCCCCGAACGCCCATCGTGCGCCCGGGCGCCGAAGCGTGAAGTTCGCTCGTCACCACTCCCATGCGCTTGACCGAGAACAGGAGAGCGCCCTCCTCTGTCGGCGATGAGGCGATGCCGATCGGGGACTCGCCCTTGCCGAAGAGCGAGAGCTCGGCGAACTGCCCGGGGAGGTACGAGAATGCCCGCCTGTCATCCTCCCTGTCGAAGACGAGCCGGAAGGTCTTGATGTCCCGCAGATCGTTCTCGATCACCACGTCCTCGATCGTCACGGGCATGGGCACGTAGGGATTTCTCACGGGCGAGTCGCTCATGGCGCATCCCTGATCGCGGCGATCATCTGCCGGATGTCCAGGTTCACGGGGCATTGACGGACGCACCGGCCGCAGCCCGAGCAGGAGATGATGCCCGCGGTTTCCACCGTGTAGGAGTACTTGTGCATGATGCGCTGGCGCATCCGCGCCCTCTTCGCGGGCCTCGGGTTGTGGCCCGAGGCGTGCATCGTGTACAGCGGATACTGACAGGCGTCCCACGTGCGGATCCGGAGCCCCCGGCCCGCGGCGGTCTCGTCGGTGATGTCGAAACAGTGGCAGGTCGGGCAGACATACGTGCAGACCCCGCAGCCGAGGCAGATCTTCGTGATTTGCTCCCAGACGGGAGAGTCGAAGGATGCGTCAGCCTTCTCCTTCAGGTGGGCGAGGTCGAGCACGGGCATCTTGGAGGCAGCGGCCCTTGCCCGGGCCTCGCGAGCGTGGAATTCATCGGCGTCTGCCGGCGAGAACAGCCCCGCGTAGTCCCGCAGAAAGGCCTTCCCCTTCTCGCTCACGGCCTCGAAGAGAAGCGGGCTCGCAGCGCTCACGCTGCCCGCTCCGCTTGCGCCGCCCGTCGCGCTCGCGAGGATGTCCGCGCCTTCCGTTCCATACGGGCTCCCCCCGACCGATGTGCAGAAGCAGCTCCCGCAGGGCTCGTCGCAGGCGAGGGAGATCACGGTGGCGTTCTTCCTCCGCTCGAGGTAGTACGGGTCCTGATGGGTGAGGTTTCCCGGCGCGCCTGCCTCACCCGAGAAGAGCCTGTCCAGGAAAATGAGCGATTTCGCGTCGCAGGGCCGAACCCCGAACACGACGGTCCTTCCTGTCGGCGAGGGAACCTCGCTGACCGCGCCTCCCTCGAAGCGCAGCAGCACCTCGCGCTGGGGGAAGAACACGCCCTTCACCGACAGCCTCGTGTTGACCTGGCCGCGCGAAACCTCCGCCGCGGCTTTCACGGCTCGGAAAGCGGTCTCCCTGGGCATGAGCCCCTCGCCAAGCGCGGCGGGCGCGAGGAAAACGGCGCTCCGGCTCACTGCTTCGATGAGGGCATCAAGATCTTTTCTCTGGAGCAGGCCCTTGTCCACGATCATCCCCTGTCCCTCATGGCTTGTGCGGCTCCGTGATGAACTCCTGGCTGTCGTTCTCGGTGAAGGTGACCAGGGGCGGGGGAGTCTCGAGGTCGAAGCCCGGCGTGAACCCGAACAGCTCCCGCACGTCCGAGGCGATCTTCTTGGTGAACGTGCGCAGGTCGATGCCCATCGGGCAGGCGCGCGCGCACGCGTCGCATTCCACGCACCGGCCGGCCTGGTGGAAGATGCGGATGAGATGAAAAATCATGGCGTCGGTGAGCTCCGTGGAGACCCCGATCCAGGCGGGGCTGTTCATCTCGGCGAAGCACTCCCTGCAGTAGCAGGTCGGGCAGGCCTGGCGGCACGCGTAGCAGCGGATGCAGCGGGAGATCTCCTTCTGGAAGCGCATCCAGCGCTCGCCCGCCGCAAGGGCCGCAAAGCTCTTCACGAGGCCGTCGCCGTTGTCGCCCACGGGCCGGGCCTCTGCCTCGATCAGGACATCGACCCCTTCCGGTACGGGGTGCTGGCAGGAAAGGCAGGCATCCTGCACGACTTCTTCTCGGATCAGCGAGACCGCGCGTCCGTCCACCAGGGTGACGGCGAGTCCCTCGTCCCCGTCCTCGAGAGCCGTGACTTCCGCCGGGTCGACGGCCGCGGCGAGCTTCCTCTCGTCGATCATGCCCCTGCAGGGCACGCCGATCAGGACCAGGTTCTCCCGGGGGGCCTGCTTCTCCTTGACCAGCGCCACGACGGAGCGCAGGTCGCAGCCCTTCACCACGAAACCGACCTTCGGTAGCAAGGTCTCCGCGCCCCTCCTCTGCGTCGGGCGCTGGAAGAGGAACGGCAGGTAGACGGCGAGATTGTTCGAGCAGGTCGAGTCCCAGGCGAGCCTGTCAGTCTCTGCAGCGCCTGAAATGACAACCGGGCGGCACCGGGCGCCGGCGCTCCCCTTCTCGAAGCCAACGAGCGAGTCGATCCTCTTCTGCTCGAAGAGGTCCTTCGCGATCGTCCGGATGTCGTTCGCAAGGTCGCGCATCACAGCACCTTCGCGAGCTTCTGCTGCGGGCCGAGCTTCCGCACGTCCTCGGTCACCTGCGCGATGAGGGCGGCGAACCGCCCCCCCTCCGACGCGGACACCCAGGAGAACTGGACCCGCCCGGGCTCGATGCCCACGTACTCGAGCAGGCTCTTCACAACGGCGAACTTCCGCCGGGCCACGAGATTGCCGCTGAGATAGTGACAGTCGCCGGGGTGGCATCCCGAGACCAGAACGCCGTCGGCGCCGTTCTGAAGCGCGGCCACGAGGAACAGCGGGTTGATCCTCCCCGAGCAGGGCACGCGCACGACCCGGATGGTGGGCGGGTACTGCATGCGGCTCACCCCCGCGAGGTCCGCACCGGCGTACGAGCACCAGTTGCAGAGGAATGCGACGATCTTCGGCTGCCAGGCCTGCTCATTCATCGCGCCGCCTCCGCAGCCGCCGGCCACCGCACCACCTTCAGCACGGCCAGGATTTGATCGTCGCGGAATCCCCGCAGATCGATCGCCGAGGAGCGGCAGGTGGCGGTGCAGATCCCGCAACCCTTGCACAGCACGTCGTTGATCATCGCCGCGTTCTTCACCTCGTCCATCTCGATCGCGCGGTACGGGCACACGGCGATGCACGCTCCGCAGGCCACGCACCGGCTCTCGCGCACGAAGGAGGTCTTGCCCTCGGCGAGGATCGACTCCTGGGCAAGCACTGTCGCCGCCCTGCCTGCCGCTGCCTTGGCCTGGGAGATGCACTCCGAGGAGTCCTTGGGGTAATGCGCGGCGCCGCAGACGAACACGCCCTCGGTGGCGAAGTCCACGGGCCGCAGCTTCGCGTGAGCTTCGAGGAAGAAGCCGTTCGCGTTCAGCGGCACCTTGAAGAACTGGGAGAGGGTCTCGTTGTCGGGGTTCGGGTCCACGCGCGCCGACAGGACCACGAGGTCGGCGGGGATCACGAGCTCGGCCCCGAGGATAGGATCGACGACAGACACGCGGAGCGCCGGGCTCGCCGCCCTCCCGCGGCCGCGGCCGCTACCGCTCGCGCCCCTCGCCTTGGCGGCCGGCTTAACCGCCGGCTTCCTGTCCAGGTCGTAGCGGATGAAGCTCACGCCGAGGTCGCGCGCCTCGCCGTAGTACTTCTCGCGGAACCCATAGGTCCGGATGTCCCGGTAGAGAACGATCACGTTCGACTCTGGCTTCGCCTTCTTGATCCGGATGGCCTGCTTCACGGCCGTCGAGCAGCACAGCCGGCTGCAGTACATCGTCTCCCCCTCCCGGGAGCCCACGCACTGGATGAAGACCGTCGTCTCGGGAATGGCGGGCGAGGGTGCTGCCAGGCGCTCCTCGAGCTGCAGCAGCGTGATCACGCTCGGGTTCTTTCCATATAGGTACTCAACGGGCGCGCTCTCCCGGGCGCCGACAGCGAGGATCGCGGCCCCGTGGCGCACAACGGCAGGCTCCCCTCCCTCGGGCTGGATGGTGGTCTCGAAGTTGCCGACAAACCCGTCGACCTTGGCCAGGCGGGACCTCGCGAACACCTGAATCCGGGGGTGGGCGGCGACGCGCGCAGCAAGCCTGCCGACATGCGCGGCGATGCCCTCGCCCGAGAGGGTCGCCTCGATGCGGGCTGCCACTCCGCCCAGCGACGGGGCCTTCTCCACAAGTGCGACATCGTAGCCCTGGTCGGCCACTGCGAGGGCCGCGCTCATCCCCGCGATCCCTCCCCCGACGACGAGAGCAGAATGCGTGACCGGCAGCGGGATCGAGCGCAGAGGCTCGGTGAGGCGCGACTTGGCCACGGCCATGCGCACGAGGTCCTTGGCCTTCTCCGTCGCCTCTTCTCTCTGCTCCATGTGCACCCATGAGCACTGGTCGCGGATGTTCGCCATCTCGAAGAGGTGGACGTTCAGCCCCGCCTCCCGGATGGTCTGCTGGAACAGCGGCTCGTGCGTGCGCGGCGAGCAGGAGGAGACGACCACCCTGTTCAGCCGCTGCTCCTCGATCTTCGCCTTGATGATGACCTGCGCATCGGAGGAGCATGTGTACAGGTTGTCCATTGCGAAAACCACATCAGGGAGTCCCTTCGCGTACTCCCGCACGGCCGGCACGTCCACATAGGCGCCGATGTTCTTCCCGCAGTGGCAGACGAACACTCCGATCCGGGGCACCTGGCCCGAGATGTCCTGCTCGGGTGGCAGCTCGGTCTTTGTCACGAGCGTCCCCCGGCTCTCCGCGAGGAGCACCATGGCGTCGGCTGCGGCGCTTGAAGCCTCGATAACCGTTTCTGGTATATCCTTCGGCTCGGCAAAGGGCCCGCAGAGGAACACGCCGGGCCTGCTGGAGGCCATGGGATCGAGAGAGCTGGCCGCCGCAAAGCCGTTTCCGTCGAGTGAGATCCCGAAGGTGCGCGCCATCTCGCGCGCCCTGCTCGGCGGATTGAGGCCTGTCGAGAGGACCACCAGGTCGAACTCCTCCGCCCTGTATCCTCCCTCCTCGCTCACGTAGCCCACGCTCAGGTTGGAGGAGGACCCGATCTCGTCGATGCGCGAGGGCCGGCTGCGGATGAACCGGATGCCCTGGGCCAGTGCCCTGTCGTAGTACGAATCGAAGCCCTTGCCGTGGGCGCGGATGTCCATGTAGAACAGCGTGCACTCCACCTCACGCTCGTGCTCCTTCGCGATCATCGCCTCCTTGAGCGCGTACATGCAGCACACCGACGAGCACCATTCGTGCGCCTCGTCGCGCGAGCCCACGCACTGCACGAATGCGATCCGATGGGGCACCTTCCCGTCCGAAGGCCGCACCACATTGCCCATGCAGGGCCCGCTCGCGGAGAGCAGCCGCTCGAACTGGAGGCTGGACAGGACGTTCGGGGCGAGGCCGTGGGAGAGCTCGGGCCGCTCGCTCGGGTCGAACACGCAGAACCCCGGCGCGAGGATCACCGCGCCCGCGCGCACCTCCTCGGTCGTGTCCTCCTGCGTGTAGTCGATCGCCTTTGCCGGGCAGACCTCCTGGCAGGTTCCGCAGGCCCCGTTGGTGAAGTGCACGCAGTTCTCCCTGTCGATGACCGGCATGTTCGGCAGAGCCTGCGGGAAGGGGATGTAAATTGTCGAGCGCGGACGCATGCCCATGTCGAACTCGGACGGCTGCGGCAGAAGCTTCTCGGGGAACACTCGGTCCAAGCGTTTGGACTGCGTGGGGCAGACGAAGGTGCACGCGCCGCAGGTGATGCAGACCTCGCTCCTGCGCTCGTAGGGCGTGTCCACCCGCATCTCGGCGCCTCGACCGACGAAGTCGGCGGCGCCGACTCCCATGCGTTCGCGGCACACGCGCACGCACAGGCCGCACAGGATGCAGTCGTCCTTCTCCTTCGGAAAACGCGTCTCTCGGACCCCGTACACCTTCCCCAGGCGCTGGAGGGCGTCCACCTCGGGGCAGCGGGCCAGGAGCAGCTCGATGGTCATCGTCCTGCTCTTCCGCACGCGATCGGAGCCAGTCGCGACCTCCAGTCCGTCGGCCGCT
>CAYGXO010000010.1:0-2638 GCA_964353885.1 uncultured Spirochaetaceae bacterium | reverse complement strand
ATCCAACTTTCCGCACACTACGAACGCGATATCGCGCCAAGGATCCGGTCGGTTTCTTTGAGGGACAGCTGCTCCATTTGCCGCAGGAGGCGCTTGAGTCTCTTGTGGTTGCGGACCCACTCTTCACACAGCCTGGCTTGGTCCTCCGAAAGCCGGAGCGTACGGGTTTTACCGGCGATCTTGTAACTCCATTGGTAGTAGGGACCATGTAAGCGCGGCGGGCTACCCATGCACCGGCAGGAAGGATTCCCGCAGGGCATGTAGCGGCGCACGAGGCTTCCGGGGCGCACGAAGCCCAACTCCAGGGTCTGCTTCTTTAGCTCTTCGAACCTCGCCCGTGCATTGGAGGATGGCATCGAAACCCCTTGACATCGACGTGTCTAGCAGAGAATACACGGTTGGCATGGAAGGGCGTCAAGACACGGCTAGCCTCACGCTGCAGACCCGCAGGGTCGGCGGCCTTCCTCTGATCAACCACATCCTCCTGCGCCTGAAGGTCCATCCGCTGCTCAGTCAAGCCCTTGCCTCGGGGGGCCGCCTCAGCCACGCCCAGGCGTTGGGCGTTCTGCTTCGCACTATCGTGCTCAACGACCGCCAGCCCATCTATACCCACGCGGAGTGGGCTGCGCGGGCCGAGCCGGCGCTCATCGGCTTGGAGGAAGGCCAGGCGGCGTTGCTCAACGACGACCGGGTGGGTCGAGCCTTGGACCGCCTCTTCGACGCCGACCGGGCGTCCCTGTTAACGCAACTGGTCTTGGGCGCGATCCGCGAGTTTTGCATCAACCTGGAGCAACTGCATAACGACTCCACTACCTTGACCCTGACCGGCGACTACAAGGCCGCGGCTGGGCGAGAGGTTCGCGGAAAACCGACTCTTGGGGTTACCTACGGCTACAACAAGGATCACCGTCCAGACCTCAGGCAGCTTCTGTTTGTCTTGAGCGTGTCCGCCGATGGGGCCGTGCCCATCCACTACCGGGCCTTAGACGGCAATACCAGCGATTCGATGACGCACATCGACAGCTGGGAGATGCTGCGCAAGCTGGCCGGGCGACCGGACTTTCTGTATGTGGCGGACTGCAAGCTGTGCTCCAAGGCGACGCTGGCTCATATCGACAAGCATCAGGGGCGGTTCATCACGGTGTTGCCCCGAAATCGTCGGGAAGATCGATGGTTTCGCAGCTACATCCAGATCCATGATCCCCCCTGGGAGGAGGCGGTGCGCAGACCCAATCCTCGCCGTCGCAGCGGACCCGAGGATGTGTGGAAGGTGGTTGAGGCGGAGCTCCCGTCCAAAGAGGGTTACCGGATCGTGTGGGTATGGAACTCGATGATGGCCCAGGAGGATTCCGAGAGCCGGCAGGGGCGCATCGAGAAGGCCTACGTTGGCATTGAGCGGCTGCAAACCAAGCTCCAGGGAAAGCGCTGCCGGCTTCGGCTTCGGGAGCGCGTGGAGGAAGTCGCCCAAAAGATCCTCAACGAATCGGGGGCCCAGCGATGGGTCGGAGTCCAGATCCAGGAGCGCAAGGAGGCGGTCTTCCGCCAAGAGAAGCGCGGGCATCCTGGACACAACACCCGGTATCTACGCAACGAGCGGGCGAGGTTCTCCGTGGTAGCCCGTATCAAGGATGACGTGATCGCTTCCGACGAGCGATCCGACGGCATGTTCCCTCTGATCACCAACTGCAAGGAGCTCTCGCTCAAGGGGATTCTGGAAGCCTACAAGTTCCAGCCGAAGCTGGAGAAACGTCACGAGCAGCTGAAGTCGGTTCAGATCCAGGAGCGCAAGGAGGCAGTCTTCCGCCAAGAGAAGCGCGGGCACCCAGGACACAACAGCCGCTATCTGCGTAAGGAGCGGGTGAGGTTCTCCGTGACAGCCCATATCAAGGATCAGCTGATCGCTTCCGACGAGCGATCCGACGGAATGTTCCCTCTGATTACCAACTGCAAGGAGTTGTCCTTGAAGGCGATTCTGGAGGCGTACAAGTTCCAGCCGAAGTTGGAGAAACGCCACGAGCAGCTGAAGTCGGTACAGAACCTTGCGCCGGTGTGGCTGAAAAACGTCAGCCGGATCGACGCGCTGTTGTTTCTGTATTTCATCGCTTTGCTGGTCCACGCTCTACTGGAACGTGAGGTTCGGCAAGGAATGGCACGGGAGGGGCTGGATTGCTTGCCGCTGTATCCCGAAGAACGTGATTGCAAAGCGCCCAGCACGGAGCGGGTACTCGCTGTCTTTGCCCCTCTTCAAAGGCACCGGCTACTCAAAGCGGGTCGTGAGATCCAGTGCTTCGAGCCAGAGCTCGGTGAGCTCCACAGGCAGATTCTCGACCTCATGCGTTTGCCGCATACCCTCTTTCATAGTGTTTCCTAATTGTGTGGCGCGATATTGCCACCGTAATGTGCGGAAAGTAGGACATGTTGGTAGATATGTAGCTTTTCGGGCCTGCATCCCTAATTCTTCATAGAGCTCTCTTATTGCACAGCTTACTGGAGTCTCCTTTGGTTGCATTTCACCACCTGGCAGTGAATACGAAGTTTTTCCGTGGTCTTTCACCAGCAAAATACAATTTCCTCGCATCACAACCGCTGTTGCACGTTCACGCATTTCTCTTATCCTTTGAACTAAAAACCCCAATTT
>CAYGXO010000009.1:0-117933 GCA_964353885.1 uncultured Spirochaetaceae bacterium | reverse complement strand
GACACGGCGCTGAATATCTGGGCGTTGGAGCACCCCCACATGTTGTGGGGGCGGACCCAGGACGGGTCGTAGTCGCCCCCGGGGAGCCCGCTCGAGTAGCCGTAGCCTCCGGACCCTATGCGGGTGTTGCCGCAGTCCAGGGACAGGAGGCCCTGTTCCACGAACTGGTCGAGCTCCACCATCCAGGCGTCCACCATGCGCTCCACGGCTGCGTTCACCAGCTCGGGGCGCTCGACGAGGTCGATAAACGCCTCCTGACGAACCCACCAGCGGATGAGGTAGTCCCCGGGGGTGAACCAGATGTGCGTCTGGCCAACCTTGCGCACCGGCATGATGCACTTGAACAGTTCTTCCATGGTCTCGAAGACCGCGGCCGTGGAGGACTCGTCGTGGGTGACCACCGGCATCCGTATCTTCTCGATGTCCTCGGGCTCGCGGATCTGCCTGTTGAAATGGCGCGACACGATGCCGCTGGCCGCATCCGTGCGCGCGATTTCCACGTCCTCGATGATGCCGAAATCCGTCGAATGGATGGCCAGCGGGCACTCGAGGAAATCGCTCACGATCATGTCGCCGGGCATGTGCCGCCATTGGTACAGAGTCCGCCTCAAGGTTGTCTCGAGCTCGCGCGCCCAGGGGTGGGCCGTCCGCAGGGTGAGCTCGTCGTCGACGTTCATCTCATGCCAGGGGATCTCGTTGATCCAGACCATCGGCCGGACGGACTGCAGGTCGTTCAGTTTCCTCCACAGTCCCGCCTTCTCGCGCTGCACAGGGAGCACGGCTGCGTCGGCGATCTCCCGTGCAAGCCCTCGCAGGGTCTCTTTCTCCGTGCCGCTGAGAGTGATGTCCCGTATCTTCTGCGGAGGCGAATAGCTTCCGGGGTCGTGCAGCATGACCTTTCAGTTCCCCCTGTATTCCTGGATGGAGTCGAACATAGCGAGGACATTCTCAAGGGGTGTTTCCTCCAGGATATAGTCGTGGCTCGCACCTGCCACGTATCCTCCGCCCGGGCTCATGATGCCGAGCACGCGCCGGGTCTGCTCCCGCACGAAGTCCGGACTGCCCTCGATCAGGACGTGGTGGGAGTCGATCGCGCCGTTCAACAGGAGGCGGCCGCCGAAATCCCGCTTCAGCCCCGCGGGCTCCATGCCTTCGCAGAAGGGCTGCAGCGCATGCACGCCGTCCAACCCCGCGCGGATCATCGACGGGATGAGCGGCCGAAAGCCTCCGCAGCAATGCATCATCACCTTCAGGCCGTGGCGGTGGCCGAGGTCGATCAGCCGTCCGAGTGACGGCATCGCGAAGCGCTCGAAGAGGTCCACTCCGAGCAGGGGACCGGTCTGGGAGCCGAAGTCATTGCCGATGAAGAAGATGTCGATGGAGGATCCCGCCGCCTCGAAGATATTCCCGCTCACGGTCCAGTAGAAATCCGTGACCTTCTGGAAGATCAGCGAGACGACCTCGGGCAGGTCGTACATCATGTAGTACAGCCGCTCCATGCCGACCAGGTCGATCACGTCATGCCAGAACGGCGACCAGTCTCCCCCGAGGATGGCGAACTCCCCCCGGTAGCTGTCCGCTTCGCGCTTCACCCCCGACACGTCCATCCACGCGGGATCGGGCCAGGGGAAGGCCTCCACGTCGCGCATGCTCGAGGCGCCAGCCAGCGGGTGCGACAGGGGCTGACCGTAGCCGATGCCCGTTCTCTCCACGCCGAAGGGGCTCTTCCACGTGGCTCCTGTCGAGAGGCCAAGGTCGGGCCCCTGGTAGACAGCGTACACCCTTCGGAAATCGTCCCCGAAGCGCCTCCTCAAGCCCTCGTCGTCCACGCCGAGGGCGGACTTCGCCTTCTGCCAGAACTCCGGCGAGGAGCCGCACCAGGCCGGCACCCTGTCCGGCTCGCGGTGGCCGAACGCGGCGAGGACCCGTTCCCGGGAGGTCACGAGGAGCGGCCTCCCAGGCCCGGCAGGTCGCACTCGCCGAGGGAAAGGGGGTATGTCCCGTGCTTCCGCACGAGATCCACGACGTACTGGTAGCGCTCGGCCGACACGTTGCTGGGAACCGAGTGGTCGGACTGGAAGATGTAGCCTCCGCCCTTTGCCGCGTTGAGCTTTGTCAGCACGATCTTCCGCAGCGCGGGGAGCGGGGCGTTGGCCCAGGCCAGCACGTCCATGTTGCCGCAGAAACCCAGGCGGTGGCCATAGCGCTTCCGCAGCTCCACCACGTCCATGCCCGCCTTGGCCTCCAGAGGATTGTAGGCCTCGAGGCCCATCTCGACGAAGTCGTCGAGGATCGCACTCGCGTTGCCGCAGCCGTGGTAGATCACGGGAAGCCCGGCCTCGTGGCAGACCCGGATCTGCTCCCGCACGATGGGCTTGAAGTGCGCGCGCCAGTACTCGGGAGAGAAGAGCATGCCGTTCACGTACGCCACGTCCCCCCAGATCACCATGCCGTCCAGCAGACCGCCTGCCGCCTTGATCTGGGCCCGGGTCAGCTCGACGAGGAACGTTCCCAGCCTCTCCACGAACCGGGCCAGCTCCTCGGGGTACAGACCGATCCAGAGCAACACGTTCTCGCTGCCGATGATGCGCCACAGCTGTTCGTGGCCTTCGCAGATGCTGCCGTAGACGGGGAAGTCCGCGTGCAGGCTCTTCACCGTGTCGATCCATGGGGGAAGGTTCCGGGCGAAGCCGTCCCCCACGCCGGCGAGCTGGTTGTCGCCGCCGGAGAAGAAGCGCCTGTCGTCCCCCGGGTCGTCGAACCGCAAGGCCTCCATCCTCTCGAGGGTGTCGGTCTCGAAAGAGAGGAAGTCGGGCATGGGGTCGGCGAATTTCTTGCGGATCACCGCCCCGTAGCCCGTGCGGACCACGACTTCTTCGGCGGACTGGCGCAGCACCTCGAAGCTCCTGATGCGGGGATCCATGTTGGGGACGGTCACGATCCAGTCCAGGTCGTAGTGCCTGTAGATGTCCGCCGTGGCGGGAAGCCCCAGCTCCCGCTTCCACCGCTCCAGGAAGCTCCCCCAGAAAAAGTCACTCACGGGAACGCGGTCCGCTTCCCTGTGATGCAACGCAGCGTCCATGCGCGCGAGTTTCTTCAGGCAATTGTCGGTTCTCGCCATCTCCTCTGCCCCTCCGTGATTCAATCCAGGTGGAAGACTTCTTCCATGTCCGCCCACCACTCGTCGGGCCCGCGCGAGGGGAGTGGGCTCTGCATGGGCTTCATGATGGCCCACCACTCCTGTGTCTTCGGGTCTGCTGCCATCCTAGCCATGTCGGCCGCGAAGTCCTTCCCCGCGTACTCGAAGTACGCGAACAAAAGCCCGTCCTTGTGGTAGATGGAGTAGTTGCGGATATTGCATTCAGTGATCTTCGCGAGCACCTCGGGCCACGCGTGCGCGTGGTAGCGCCTGTACTGCGCGAGCTTCTCCGCCTGGACTCCGATGATCTGGCCGTGACGGATCATGAGAACCTCCCTGGCGTGTGCGCCGCCCCGGAGCCTGATCGAAGCACTCGCGGGGACATTCGAAGAGGGACTGGTGAAGGGATCCTACGCCCGCCTCGTCGGCGGCCGCAACACCAAAAACTGTCACTTTCGCTCCAAAGAATGCGCCGCCCGGAAACAACGGGGGCCGCCCATCAGGGCGGCCCCCCCCTTCGTCAGTAGATCCCGCTTACCACTGCGGGGGATAGAAACCGTCGACGTCGGCCTTTGTGATGACGTGCTGGGCCAGGTTCTTGCGCATTGCGTAGCCCTTGCCGTTGAACCAGTCCGCTGCGGCCTGCGCGGAGAGGGCGCCATCTCCTTCGGCGGTCTGGTAGGTGATGCCGAAGAGCTTGCCCTCCTTCACGAGGTCCATGCCCTGCTTGGAGTTGCCGGCTGCGACGACGACGACGTCGGTGCGGCCGGCCTTCTCGAGGGCCTGGAAGATGCCGAGGGACTGGGCGGAGTCGTCGGAGGCGCAAATTCCCTTGAGGTCCTTGCCGTACTTTGTGAGCCAGTCCGATACGAGCTGCATCGTGGTGTTGGCGTCGAACGTGGCCGGGGTCGGGGAGGCCGCCACGAGGGTCTTGACCTCGGGGGCGTAGGTCGCCAGCTCGGAGATCGGGCCGAAGGAGCGGGCGAAATAGGGCGATCCGCCGGGCGCGTGCTGGACGTAGGCGACGCCGAGGCTCTTGGCGCCGGGGTTCTTCTTGCGCATCTCGTCCGCCCATGCGCGGGCAAGCAGCCGGAACTGGCCGAAGTCATCCGGCCCTGTCCAGCCGAGGGAGTAGTTCAGCGCGGCGTTGTCCGGCAGGGTGTTGAACATGTGCAGGGGCACGCCCGCCGCGTTGATCTTGCGGGCCTGCTGGACTGCGCCCTTGGCGTCGAGCGGGATGAGCAGGATCATGTCAGGCTTCTCGTTGATCGCCTGGTCGATCATCTGATCCTGGACGTCCTTGCTCCAGTTCGGCGAGAGGGCCTTGAAGTTCCACTTGTACATGTCGGCCACCTTCTTGGCGCCGAGGATGCAGGCGGTGGTCCAGGGGTGGTCGCCGTGGACGATCATGATGACCTTCTTGCCGATGGCGCCGTCACCGGGCGACGTCGGCATGTTGGTCGGAGTGACGCTCCAGCCCGCCCACTCCATGTCGTACCAGTGAAGGGGATCAGTCTCGGGAAGCTTGTTTGGATCAGCCGGCCGCGTGGGCACCTTGCGGTTGTCCTTCGAGGGCGCAAGGAGCTGCTGGCCGTCCGCGGACTTCAGCACGCTCGTGTCGACGGCGAGCGAGGCCTTGAGGTTCGCCTGCTGGGCCGCCGTCAGCTTCTGGCCGAAGGCCGGGGTGAGGACGAGCGCCGCGAGGGCAAGCGCCAGGACGATGAACGGGAGTCTTCTCATCAGATTTCCTCCTTCCGAAATTCCAATCCGGTCGTCGCCCCCAGGGGGCATTCCGGAAATGGTACTACGTGCCCGCCGCGCGCGCCTACGCGCCCGCGGACTTCCTGCCCGGGGCCGCCGCCTTACGCTCGGCCAGCTCCTTCACCAGCTCGGGCCGCTGCCCGAGGGTCTTCTCGTGACGGTACACGGCGTAGGCCTCGTAGAGCACGACGTAGGCGAGGATGAGGCCCGCGAAGAAGATCTTCACCTCGTTGCCGAGGCCGAAGAGGATGATTCCCGTGTAGAGCATCTCGAGGGTCAGGATGGCAATGATGCTCTTCAGGACGCCTCCCTTTCCTCCCGACATCGCGGTGCCGCCGATAATGGTGGCCGAGATGACGTACATGAGGGAGTTTTCGCCCAGCTTGAGGGTGGCCGCGGTCGAGACGAGGACCGACACGACGCCGCCGATCGCGGCCATCACGCCGGAGAGCATGAAGGCGGCGACGAGGTAGCGATCGGTCGCGATGCCGGCGAGCCAGGCCGTGGTGCGGCTGCCCCCGACGATGTAGAAGTTCCTGCCCACCCTCGTGCGCCGGAGGAGGAGCTCCACGATGACCACGAGCACCAGGGTGATGAGGATCCGCGGGGTGACGAGAGGGAGGAGGTTTTTGCCGAGAAAGTCGGCGATCCCGAAGGCCTGGTCGGTCGTCACGCTGATGGAGTTGCCCCCGGAGAACTGGTAGATCGAGCCCTGGAGGATGGTCATCGTGCCCAGGGTGACGATGAAGGAGCTGATCTTGGCCTTCGCGACAAGAAGACCATTGAACAGCCCGACGAGGGCGCCGCCGGCCACTGCGACCGCGATGGCGCCCGGGAAGCCGAGGATGGGCTCGAGCCCCATGGTGAGGACACCGGCGAAGGTGATCACCGTGCCGATGGAGAGGTCCAGTTGCCCGCAGATCATCACCACCGTGAAACCGATGGCCACGGTCGCGTTCATCGCGATGGCGTTCAGGATGGTGGTGAAGTTGAAGACGTTGAAAAACTTCGGCGCCAGGAGGGACATGAAGGCGAACACGGCGGTGAAAAGGAGGTAGATCCTGTACTTGTCCCCTAGCGCGAGGATGCTGTTTCTGCCCGACCTACGCATCGTCCCTCCCCATCCGCCGCAGCGACAGCGCGTTGGTGCCGACGACGATGATGAAAATCGCGCCGCGGATCATGTCCTGTGAGAAGGTGCCGATGCCGAGGAGCGTCATGATGTTGTTCATGATGCCGATGATCAGCGAGCCGCCGAGAACGCCGAAGATGGTGCCGCGCCCGCCGGCGAGGGTCATGCCGCCGATGACGATGGCGGTGACCGCCTTGAAGTCGTAGCCCGCGCCGTTGTACCAGGCGCCGACCCGCGACAGGGACGTGACGGCAAGCCCCGCGATCGTCGCGGTGAAGGCGGCAAGCACGAACGAGAGCATGATCGCCCGCTCGACGGCGATTCCGGAGAGCTTGGCCGCCCGCGGCGAGGATCCGGTGAGCTTGAGCTTGACGCCGAAGGACGTCCGGGTCAGGACGAACTGTCCCAGGACGACCAGTACCAGCAGGATGACGAGGGGCAGGCCGATGAGGTTGAAGAAACGCAGCCTGTAGATCGCGTCGAAGAGCGAGACGGCATGCTGCTGGGAGCCGACCATGTCGGGGTAGATCTGCTTGTTGACCCACACCAGCCGGATGACGCCCATGGTCACGTAGTTGACGGCCAGGGTCCAGATGATGGGGTTGGCCTTGAACCTGCCCACCACGAAGCCGTTCAGGACGCCGATGAGGAGGCCGACGGCCAGGGATCCGAGCAGCGCCGGCACGAAACCGAAGCGCAACAGCTCGATGCAGATATAGCCAGTGAAGCCCATCGTGGTCGGGACGGACATGTCGGCGAAGTTGCCCGAGTAGGTCACGAAGGCCATGCCCACCGCGACGATGCCGACGAGGGCCACGGCGTCGACGATGTTGAGCATGTTCTTCGGCGAGAGGAAGTTGCCGATGGCCCCCGTCAGCTGGAGCACGGCCCCGAGCGCGAGGAAGAGGATGGCGATGGCGTAGACGCCCACCGTGTTGAAGATGCTCGAGAACGAGCCCGTCCTGAGGGCTCGGGTGTCGGAGCCGGCCCGGCTCGGTTCACTCATGAGGCCTTCCTTCCGGATCCGGGCAGTCTGCCGGGCGGCCGGTGTCGCCGTTGGCGGCGAGGAGGAGGCTCTCCTCGCTGCATTCGCTGTATTGCATTTCGCGAATGAAGTGTCCCTTCCGCATGACCATCACCCGATCGCACAGGCCGACCAGCTCCGGCAGGTCCGAGGAGATGAGGAGGACCGTGCAGCCCTCGCGCGCGAGCTTCTCGATGGAGGCGTGGATCGTCATCTTGGCCCCGATGTCCACGCCCCGCGTCGGCTCATCGAGGATGAGGACCCTTGGCTCGCTCGCGAGCCACTTGGCAAGGAGGACCTTCTGCTGGTTGCCGCCGGAGAGGTTGCCCACCGTGCGCGACGGATCCGGCGGGTAGATAGAGAGCTCGCCGATCAGGCGGTCCACCCGGGGCTTGCCCCGCGCCTTGGAGAAGATCCCTGCCAGGGAAAGCCGGTCGACGATTGCCGAGAGCACGTTGTCGTCCACGGGGAGCCGGACTGCGAGGCCCTCGGTCTTTCGGTCTTCGGTGAGGTAGGAGATGCCCTGCTCCAGGAAGTCCGCCATCGTGGATCCGCGCACGGGTTTGCCGTCCAGCTCGATCGAGCCCTCATCCGCGCGGTCGAGGCCGGTGAGGACTTTCGCCAGTTCGGTGCGCCCGGCGCCGGACAGCCCGCAAATCCCGAGGATCTCGCCGCTCCGGGCCTCGAGGTGGACATCGTGGAAGAAGCCAAACCGGGACAGGCCCCTGACCCGGAACCTGACCTCGCCGATGGAGCGCTCCCCGCGCCTGTAGAACTCCTTGACCGATCGTCCCACCATCATCTGGACGATCTCCTCGCGGCTCGCCTTCGCGACGGGCGTGGTCGCGATCTTCTTTCCGTCGCGCATGACCGTGACCCGGTCGGCGATCCGGAAGATCTCCGGAAGATGGTGCGAGATATAGACGATCGCGATTCCGCGAGCTTTCAGGTCGCCGATGATGCAGAACAGACGCTCAACCTCCTCGTGGGAGAGGGCGCTCGTCGGCTCGTCCATCACGAGGATGGTGGGCTTGTTCCCGAGGACCTTCGCGATCTCGACGAGCTGGGCCTCGTGCTGGCTGATGTCCTCGATGGGCAGGTTGGGGTCGAGGTCGAGGCCAACGGAGCCAAGCAGTTCTTTCGCCTGGGCCCGGGCCCGCACCTTGTCCAGGAACGGACCCCGGCGCGGCAGTCGACCGGCCAGGAGGTTCTCGGTGATGCTGATGGGCCGGGCGAGGCTGAGCTCCTGGTAGATCATCCCGACGCCGTGGCGCTTTGCCAGCGTGGGGGAGTGCAGGAGGGCGACCTGGCCCCCGATCGCGATCTCGCCGGTGTAGTCGTCGAAGGAGCCCGCGAGCATCTTCATCAGCGTCGACTTGCCGGCGCCGTTTTCCCCGACCAGGGCGTGGACCTCGCCGGCCCTTACCTCGAAGCTCACATCGTCGACGGCGATGGTGCCGGGGAAGCGCTTGCCCACGTGCCTCATTTCGAGCGCGCACCCGGATGCCGCTTCGCTCACTCTGCTCTCCTTGGAAGGGGCGCCAAAGCCCCGCCGGCTCGCTCCCTGGCGCGTCCGTCGCCCCGGAGTCTTCCAGATGCCCCGCGAGAACCCCCCAGAGGGCGGTCGAATGGGGGCTGGTGGGGGGATCCTACGCCCGCATCGCCGGTGGCCGCAACACTAAAAACTGTCATTTTGGCTTCAAAGAATGCACCACTCCCTCCTCGTCTCTGCAGGCCCGCGCCTTCGACTCCGAGGGGTAGTGGCCCTTGTACTTCTTGAACAGCGTGTAGAAGTAGTTCGCATTCGCGTACCCCGTGCGCTCGGCGATCTCGCTTGCCTTGAGGGTCGTGTAGCGGAGCAGCTCTTCCGCCTTGCGCAGGCGCAGCTCGTTCAGGTACGTCGTGAAAGACTTCCCGACTTCCTTGTGGAAAAGGCGGCCGAGGTAAGGCGCGGAAATGTCGAACTGGCAGGAAAGGGTCTTCAGCGACAGGGGCTCGGAAAAGTTTCTGTTCACGTAGCGGATGATCCGCTCGACCTGGCTCTCCGTTTTGCGTTCCAGGCTGATGGCGCGCATCACCGACAGGGAAAGCCTCTTCATCCATTCCATCGTGTTCTTCGGGGTTTTCTGGTTGAAGAGGTTCTTGTACAGGCTCTCGTAGTCGCTCAGGAAGGGCTGCTCGTCCATGTCATTCATTTTCACCAGGTGCACGAGCGTCGAGAGGACCTCGATGGAGAACCCCCGGAAGAACTCCGTGGTCATCACCTCGGAGGAGAGGAAACTCTGGTAGGCGTCCTCGAAGAAACTGTCGACACCCTCCTCCTCACCGTTCAGGATGGCCCGGGTGAGCAGTTCCAGGGACACGCTCAGGAACTCGGGCTTTTTCGCGATGAAGTCGTCGATGTTGTCCCGGGTGATGACGTGTTTCGGCAGGTAGTTGATGGGCTCGATGGAGAGCCCATTGAACCAATCGATCGCGACCTTCATCGGCAGGGCCCCGTCCGCCTGCGCGGACTGGAAGGTGATCGCGTGGAGCTTCCCCTCCTTGACCAGTTGCATTCCCGCCGGGGTGCTGCCGGCGCTGACGAGAACGACGTCCTGCCTGCCGGCTTTTCTCAGCGCCTCGTTGATGCCTTCCTGGCAGATGCAATCGTCGGAGCTCACGATTCCCTTGAGGGTGAGGCCGAACTCCTCGAGCCAGCCCGAGACGCGTGCTTCGGCCGCCTTCGGGTCGAACTGCCCCTTGTCGTCCGCAGGCCCCATGGCGAGCAGGCGCATCCGCGGGGCTGCGGTGCGAAGCTCGGTGATCACTGAATAGGTGCGTGCGTCGTAGCAGGAGGTTCCGGGCAGGTGACGGAGGATCGCATACCCTCCCCTGTACCCCATGAGATCCGCGAACTTTCGGGAGAGCAGACGGAACTGACCCCAGTCGTCGGGGCCGCACCACGCAAGGATGTACCGATATGCGTCCTTGTTGGGCAGGAAGTTGCTCACGATGATGGGGATCCCTTCAGCGTTGATCGCCCTGACCCACCCGATGCACGCCTCGGAACTGATGGGCACGAGAATGGCGAGGTCCGGCTTCTCCCTGATCACCCTCCGCACCTGGTCGTCCTGCCCCTCCCTGGTCATGTCGGCGGTCATGCGGGTGAGCCTGACTCCCGCACGCTGGGCGATCCTCTCGAGACCTTCGGCGAACGCGAGGTGGTAGGGGTGCTGCGTCCCCGGCATCAGGCATGCGACCTTCTTCCCCTGCGGCCCGTCACCCGGCGACTCGGGGATGTCCGTCTTTTCGATGCCCCACCCCGCATACTCGCTGTCGTACCAGTGTCGGGCATCGTGTTCGGGGAAACGCTCGGGATGCTGCGGCCGGGGCGGGATTGCCTTGCCGCGGGTGTTCCAGAAAATCAGCAGACGGTCTTCACTGAACAACATGGGTCTCGGTCGTCGCCCCGCACGCAGTATAGGAAATGCGAGGGGGGAGTGCAACTGCCATGACGTGCTGCACGAGGGCGATGGAAAAAGGGAAGCAGAAGCTGAGAACGCTCAGCCCAGGAGGATCGTGCACTCCTGGCAGGTGATGCACCACTTCACCTCCGCGGCGCGGCCCTCCAGGACCTTGCGGGCGAACTCGGGATCCGCAATGGCCTGTCTGCCCACGCCCACTTCCCCGACCTGCACGCCCGCTATGAAGCTGACTTCGCCACGCGCCTCGGACGGTTTCGCCTGCCTCGGATCAGCTCAGCCGTGGAGCGGCTCCTGGGCTGCGGGGAAAGGCATCGCGCGGATCCAGTGCACCAATCCCTTGGGCGGGCCAATGCACCGCCTCTGCCCCTCCTGCTCAAGGTGCTCCGAGTATTCTTCCGCCACGACAGAGGCTCTCCAGGGAGATCAGCAAGCTGGTCTACCGCATGATCCAGCGCTTCTCCAACACGGCGGCCGAGAGAAGGATCCAAAGCGCCGCCGTCATCGCCGAGGTTTGCCCCCCCCCGAGGATCGCTGCGCGGCTCCGGGTCCACTCTTTCCCCTGCCTGACCCTCCAGGATCTCATTTTTCGGTCTCTGCACCCGTCCCGAGCACCAAGGAGTCCTCCATGCCGCACTGTAGGCCACCTTGTAGCCGCGTTTCCGTATTCGCGCAGCGCGTTTCTCGTATAAATGGTGTGTACCAATTCATAGACAAAGCTCAGGATGCGTCCTTCAACCCGCTCAAGGCTGCACAGCCCGTCGTTCAGTCCTTCGCACAGTTGCGAGACCAGTACCTGGCTTCGCGGTAGAACGTCAGCAATTTCCATGGCCTGTCTCACCTCCCGAACAAGGATCTGCAAGGTGGAGATAGGCCTCTTTTCTATCTGATAGTCAATGACCAAAAACCCGTTCTTGAAATCGCACCCTCGTTGACTTCAATCCTTGGAGAACCTATAATGCCCGAGCTACAAGCCATTCCAAACTGAGTACCGCAACACGCTCGGGTCGGTGAAAGGAAGACAGCAAGTGGATCTCAAGCTTCATGACAAAGTTGCACTCGTCACCGCCTCGACCGGGGGAATCGGACTGGCGATTGCCCGCGCCCTCGCCCAGGAAAAAGCCACCGTCATCGTCAATGGGAGGACGGCGGACTCCGTATCGCGCGCTTGTGAAGAAATCAGAAGCGTCAATCCGGGCGCCAAGCTGCGGCAATTGGCCGCGGACAACGGCACCGCTGCCGGGTGCGAAAAGACTATCACGGCTTGCCCGGACGTCGACATTCTCGTGAACAATCTCGGAATCTACGAATCCGTCGATTTTTTCGACTGCGCCGATTCCCAGTGGCAGCACCTCTTCGAGGTGAACATATTCAGCGGCCTTCGGCTGGGAAGGCACTATTTACTGCGCATGCTGAAGCGCAACAGCGGGCGCATCGTGTTCATATCCTCTGAATCCGCAGTCAATCCGGCACCCGAGATGGCGCATTACAGCGCGACCAAGCTCATGCAGCTCTCCCTCTCCCGCAGCATGGCGGAGCTCACCAAGGGAACCGATGTTACGGTCAATTCCGTGCTGCCGGGTCCGACCAGGACCGAAGGGGTCGAGAAATTCATCAAGGGCCTTTTCCCCGACATGGAGTACGAAGCTGCCGAGAAACGCTTCATGAAGGAAAACAGACCGACATCCCTCATCGCCCGGCTCATCAGGCCTGAGGAGCTGGCGGCGGCGGTGACCTTCCTGTGCAGCCCTCTGGGGTCTGCGGTCAACGGCGAGAGCATGAAGGTCGACGGGGGAATGATCCGAAACGCGGTGTAAACGAAGGGCGGCCGGCACCCCTCCGGCCGCCCTTCTGACTCACTTCACGATCAGGCGCGTCAGCTTTCCCCGCTCGGTGGTGGCGACGGCCATGAGGATGGCGATGATGCCCAGGATCACGAACTGGATTTCGCGCCCCATTCCCATCATGAGCAGTCCGGCTTGGATCCAGGTGATGATGATGACGCCCAACAGCGTTCTCTGCGGGCCGCCGCTTCCGCCCCTGAGGGAGGTTCCGCCGGCGACGACGCTGGCGAACAGGGGGATCATCATCTGCCCGCCGAGCTCCATCGACCATCCGCCCTGCTGGGATACATACAACACCCCGGCCAGCCCCGCCAGGAAACTGCTCAGCACGAACACGATGATCCGATGCCTGTCGACGTTGATGCTGCACAGCGCGGCGGCCCTGGGGTTGCCGCCGATCGCAAAGACCCGTCTTCCAAAGGGCGTTGTCGCCGACACCACGGTGCACAGGAGCCAGACGGCAAGGGCCCAGTAGAAAATCGACGGCAGGCCTGCGAGGAACGTGACCGAGAGGCTGCGGAACTTTTCATCCCCCACCAGGTGAAGGAATCCCTTCGAAGAGAGCTGCGAAATCCCGTCGCAGACCACAGAGATGCCGAGCGTCGCCATGAACGAAGGCACCTTCAGCTTGGCAAACAAGACGCCGTTGATGAACCCGATGGCGACGCTCACGGCCAGGGCGAGCGGGATGACCAGGAGCCCTATCTTCTCGATAAAAAGGACGCACAGAAGCGCCGACAGCTTCATGACGCTCACGACCGAGAAATCGAAGGAACCCATCATGATGACGAGGGTCAGGCCGCAGGCGGCGATGAGGAAGTAGGACATGGCGTACACGATGGTCACGATGCCCTGGTAGCTCAGGAAGGAAGGATTCAGTATCTGGAAGATGCAGATGACCACGACGGTGGCCCCAATGGGCATGACCGTGGTCGTCTTCATCCGCCTCCGAAGCCGGGCAGGCGTCTGTCCAGCGCAAGGCTCGCTCTGGGTCATGTGATATCCACCCCCTTCACCCGTGTGCCCTTGGAGCTGATTATGACGGACAGGATGAGCACGATTCCCACGACCAGATCGATGACCTCCGGCCGCAGCGGTGAGAGGTTCAAGCCGCGATACAGGATGGAGAAGGTGAACACCCCGAGGATCGTCCGGTGAGGACCACCGGTTCCTCCCACCAGCGGAGTCCCGCCCAGGATGATGGCCACGAGGGGCCTGACCACGTTGTTCATGTTGAATTCGACCGGCGCCGACCCCCCCAGGTGCGCGAAGAGAATGATGGACCCGATCCCCGTGAAGATCCCGCTCAGCATGAAGGCGATGATTTTGTACCGGTCCACGTCGATCCCCGCGAGCCTGGCCCCCTCTTCGTTCGAACCGATGGTCCAGAAATAGATGCCGAGCCTAGTGCGCAGCACGACGATGATGGCGGCCAGGATGATGGGGATGGACCACAGGAAAGGGGTCGGGACGCGCGGAATGACCGACGCCGTGATGAAGCCATAGCCCCTGATGGGCCGCGGGTACCCTCCCGAAAGCACGACCGTCAGCCCCCAGTAGGTGATGAGGATGCTCAACGTCAGGATGAAGGACGGTATCCTTCCTTTGGTGTGGACCAGGCCGACGATGAACCCCGTCGCCAGCCCCAGGAGCGGAAAAACCAGCAGGGCGGGGAGCCCGATGACGGGCGTGAGTATCCAGAGCAGGACGCTCCCCAGCATCCAGATGCCGATGAAGGACAGGTCCATGGAGCCGAGAAGCATGACAATGGAAGGCCCGATGGAGAACAGCATGAGGGTGACGAACTGCCGCAGCGTGGCCGTGAAATTGACGGGTGAGAGAAATTGCTTCGTGTACAGGGCCGAGAAGATGACCACGAGCCCTACCACAATGAGAATCACCGGGTAATTCTTCACCGCTTCCCACGCGCTGCGAAAGCCGGATCTCTTGGTGTTTGACTGGTTCACGTTTTCAGTACCTCGCTGAGCTGTTCTGCGCTGATGCGTTCCGCCACCCTTCCCTGTTTCATGAGAAGGACCCTGTCGCACAGCGTGGAATATTCCTTCAAGTCGTCGCTGACGAGGATCATGGACATGCCTCCTCTTTTCATCGATAGGACGGCCTGATAGATGTCCTCCCTCGAGCCGACGTCGATGCCGATGGTCGGGTCTTCCAGCAGCAGGATTGCCGGGTTCTTCTCGACCCACTTCCCGACGGTGACCTTCTGCTTGCTGCCTCCGCTCAAGGAGTTGATGCGAGTGTTGACGTCAGGGGTCCTGATGCGAAGCTGTTCAACAATTCTGGAGGCCAGAGCCTTTTCCGCCTTGAAACGGAGAAAGTGCAGGAATCTCCCTACAACCTTGCTGATGTTCAGAATCGATATGTTCTTCGTGATCGGCCAATCATGAAGGAGCTCATTCGCGGTATCGCCGGAAAAATATCCGACTCCCCTCGAGAGCCTTTTGTGCGCCGGTTCATTCAGCTTGGCTTCCCGGCCCTGCAGCAGCAGCTTGCCCGAATCGCGGCTTCTCAGCCCGGCGATGGTCTTGATGATTTCGCTCTTTCCCGACCCGGCTGGTCCGAACAACCCTATGCACTCTCCGCGGTGAAGGTCGAAAGAGACGTCGTAGTAGCACCCGCGCGTCGTCAAATCCTTCGCGGAAAGCACCACTTCGCCGCCTTCGTCCACGTGCGGCCCTTTCTCGTGCGGCTGCGCCAGGATTTCCCTGCCCACGATGGCTCTGCTGAGGTCGGCCTCAGTGGCTTTCTGCGCTGACATGTCGAAGTAGCCCACCCGTTTCCCGTCGCGGAGCACCACCACCTCGTCCATGTATTCCATCACTTCCTGCATGATGTGGGTCACGTACACGAAGGAAGTGTTGCTCTTCATCCGCAGGATTTCGCCCAGCAGTCCGCGGCGCTCCTCGATCGTGAGCGGCGCGGTCGGCTCGTCCAGAATAATGACCGAATCGGTCGTGTCCCTGTCCTGCTCGAGTCGTATCCTCAGGACCGCCTTGGTTATTTCCACCATCTTTTGGGTCGAGAGAGGCAGTTCGTACATGAAATCCTCGATATCGCACTGGACGTGGAACTCTTCGAGGATCTCACGCGCGTGCCGCTTCATCTTGCCGATCTGCAGACCCAATCTCCCCTCGTGTTTGTGCTCATTGCCGAGAAAGAGGAACTGGTACACCTTGAGACTGGGAATGATGCCCTTTTCCTGGTACACGATGGAGATGCCCTTCCGGGCGGCTTCCTTCGGATTCCTGGGAAACGGCACGACGACGCCGTTGTGCTCCCATTCGCCCTGATCCGGCACGTGAATGCCTACCAGGATCTTCATGAGGGTGGTCTTCCCCGCGCCGTTCTCCCCAACGACGCCGACGATTTCGTTCGGGTAGACCTCAAGGCTCACATCGTCCAGAGCACACACGACCCCTCCGAAGGTCTTCGATACGTTCTTGACGCGCAGAATCGGGGCGCCCGTCTTGTTCACCATGTCCAACCGCCTCCAGCTCCCCCAGACACCAATCTCCTGCAGACAAAATTGGGACGACCCTTTGTAAAGGGAGCGCAGCCTTTCTCCGCGAGGAGTAGGCTGCGCTCCTGTTTGTCATCCGCTCGGCTCACTAGCCGAGGCAATATTCGGACTCTACTTCCAGTTCGGTTCCACCTTCAGCTCAGGCGGGAACTGCTTTGCGTACTCCTTGGCCGCCTTCAGGTCCGTCATCCAGCTGATGTCCAGGAAGTACTTGTGAAGGGCCTTCACATGCTTCCGCACCGCCTCGACGCTGCCGCCGAACTTCTGCGTTTTGGCGATGAAGTAGTAGTCGTGAGACCCGAGGAACGTCCCCCCGCCCGCGTGCCTGTCGTATTTCAGGCCCAACTCCTTGCACTTCGACTGGGAGAGCAGCCTGAAATCATAGGGGTAGTTGGGCGGACTCGCCTTCATCTGCGAGAGGATCTGCTCCATGTTCTCCTTGAGGGGACCCGTGTTGAAGCTCGGGTGCTTGTCGATGCCGGCCTCTTTGGCCAGTTTTTCCAGCTCGCCGGGCCTCCCGTAGAGGTCCAGGGTGCCGGTCTGCAGCATCTCGTCCGGTGCGGGATACCACTCGCCCACGCACATATCGTAGAGCATCGGGACTAGCCGTCCGCCGAAATAGGGGATGGCGAATCCGGACGTGCACAGGAAGTTGCCCTTCATGATCTCCTGGGCGGTGGTCAACTCCATGTCCCGGGAAGCGGAGAACGCGCCGATGTTCAGGCCCCTGTCCTTGAGTGCCTTGAGCGCGCCCATGGTCTGGCCGTCATTGGCGCCCCACATCCCCTGATAATCCTTGGACATCGCCAGGGAGGCTTCGGCAGCAGCCCTGCCGGGCTCGAAGCCCCACTCACCGTACTGGAACCCGGACAGCTTCATCTCGGGATATTTCTGCAGTGCCTGGAAAATGCCCAGGTTGATGTACACGGTGGAGACCGTCGCGGCGGATTTGCTGGCCTGGTGGATCAGCAGCTTGGTTTTTCCTGCGTCCTTCATTTTCTGCATGAGCAGGGTGAGCGGAATGAAGGTCTGCTCATCGGAGAAGGGCGTGTTGTCAATGACCCAATAGGGGCCGTAGTCGCCGGGCAGGATATCGCCCGTGTACCCGAAGTAGGTGGCGATGAAGACCTTGTTCTGGTTGGCGATCTCGGCGACCTGTTTCATGACCGCCATGTTCGGAACGTTGTACACGATGGCCTTGGCTCCGGCGGCGATCATGCTCTCCGTGAGCTCGATCCAGTCCGACTCCGTGCTGGCCACGGCGCCCCGGAACTTCAATCCCATCTGCTTCGCTGCCTGCTCGACGGCCTGGTACACCATGATGGCGTACTCCTGCCCGAGCCACCAGGTGATGCAACCGACCGTGAAGCTTTCACCCGGGTTCGCGTTTCGATATTTTTGAGCCAGTTGTTTTGTGGATTGCCCTGCGACGAGGCCTCCGCCGAGAAGGATGAGGACCAGCAGGACAGCCAGAATTCGTAGCCTCTTGTTCATCGTTCTACCTCCCCTGTTTTCAAACTTTGTTCTCACAGACCTTCCCAAAGAAGAAATTCAGCCCTTGAATCTTTTTTCCACCTCCTTTCCTCGTGAACTCGTGTCAAGAATGCAACAAAATATGATATTAGAGTATCATATTCCAGAAGGGGACGCAAGTCAAAATTTGATTCTTTTGTGAGGCCCTCGGCAGCCGGCCGGCTTTCACTTTATGAGCAGGTCTGGCAGCAGGGTGCCGGTTGGGGCTCCCTGCAAGCTGAGGGACCGGACCCCCGGTGGCTGCCCGGAGCGGAAGGGGGTCAGGCATACTAGAGGAGCCTTGCACAGCGAGATCCCGCGGGAGTGTCCGTGGCTGAGCCCGGCGGCTCCGCCTTGCCAGCCCCGACGGTGCACAGTAAGATAGTGCGGTGGCAGCCGCGCGTGCGCGGCACGAACGTCCGGGGCCCGCAGCCGAGGATAAGGAGATGAAATTGGAAAACCAGGGAAAGAGGCTGGAAGGCAAGGTAGCCATAGTTACCGGAGGCGCTTCGGGGATCGGCGAGGCGGTCGCAAAGATCTACGCCGCCAACGCCTGCAAGGTGCTGATCGTCGACCTGAATAAAGAACGCCTGCGGCAGGTCGAGGCGGACATCAAGGGCGGGCACGGAGTCTGCGCGGCGAGGTGCGCGGATGTGACGGACGAGGGGCAGGTGATCAGTTTCTTTCACGATTCAGTCGAGCGTTGGGGCAAGCTGGACATCCTGGTGAACAGCGCTGGCCGCGATTCGCTTGCCCCGCCCATCAGCCAGGTGACCCTCGAGGAATGGAATAAGACCATTGGCCCGAACCTCACCGGAGTGTTCCTCTGCTGTCGGGAAGCGTTCAGGATCATGGAAAAACAGCAGAGCGGCGGGAGGATCATCAACATGGGATCCTCCTCCGCGCGGCTGGCTTCAGGACCAGGGCATTGCCCCTACCGAGCCTCCAAGCACGGCATGATGGGCCTCAGCAAGAATATCCTTCTGGAGGGAATGAAGAAGAAAATTGGCGTCACCGTCATCAATCCGTCGCATGTAAAGACGCCGATGACCGAGATCATCGATAAAGGCTTGTATGACGGCACCTTGCCTGCATACCTGGACGGCTGGCTGGATGAGAAGGAGAGCAAAGAGGGGATATACGCTAGCTGCATTGATGTGGAGAACGTCGCTGAAATCGCACTCTATATCGCGACCCGCGCTCCGGAGGTCACCATCCCGCAGATCGCTATCTACCCCACGCATAAGGCTCATCGCTACGGCATGGAGGTTTGACGCAAATCCGAATGGAAGATACCCACCGTGAAGGGAGCTCCTCCATGACAGAGGCGAAGAATGCGGAACTGACCGACGGGCTATGCGAGGCGACGCTGAAGGCGATGATCGACAATTAGCCGACCGCGCTACGCGAGCCGAGAAACTGCGACGCCTGGGCGGGAACCATGTGGGCGGAAGGCGTTGCGTATAGCAGCCTCCTGGACACGGACAGGATAGGTGATTGGGCCTCCCCTGACATCAAGGATTTGCCGCACGGTGCGGGACTGACCAGCATACTACCCCGAAAAAACGGCGCTTGAGGGAATCGAGGTGTACATCGCTTTCGACAAGTCTCTGAGATTGCCTTCGCCCCTCAGCGAGATCGGCATCGGGGACAAGGATTTCCGCAGGATCGCCCAAAAGGATGCGAAAATACCTGATAGGAGTTGCATTACCCTCGCCGCATTCAAGAAAGCGCTCGACGGCTTTTGTGATGCGCCGCAATCGCGAGCGTCCCATTCGGCGCGCGCGGTCGACCTCGTAGCGAGCACAAAACTCGGGGAAGTGGTTCTGGAACAGCCTCTACAGCGAGCTGGCGCTCCGCTGCCGGTAGGTGCCCGGGGGTACGGCCTGAAGCTCGAGGGCCAACGCGTCGGCCACACTATTGACTGTCAGCCCAAAGGAGAAAAGCGACATGGCAGAGACACAGGACCTCGCCCGGGTGCAGCAGTACATCGCCTGCCTGGTCGAGCGGGCCAGCAAGGCCCAGACGAAGATCGAGTTCGCCACCCAGCAGCAGGAGGACGAGATGTGAGCCCGCGTGGCCTGGGCGGGCGTGCGCCCGGGAAATCTGCATGGGCACGCCCCGCACAAGTTCATGAAGCAGATGGCCAAGGTCAAGGGCGCCCTGCGCGACCCGATGGGCAGGAAGTCGGTGGGCGTGGTGGAGCACGACAAGGAGAAGGTGATCATGAAGATCGCCAAACCGATTGGCGTGATCGGCGCCGTCCTGCCCGTGACCAACGGCGAGGCCATTCCCTTCCGGCCATGGTAGAGATCCGCGGCGTGCTGAAAAAGCACGGCTGGCCGGAGGACGTAGTGATCGGGATCGAGGAGACCTCTCTGGACAAGTCCAAGGAGTTGATCAAGGAGGTGGGATCCTGGCCATCGGAGGGGGCCCCATGGCCAAGGCCGCCTACTCCAGCGGCAGGCCTGCCCACAGCAGCCTCTTTACCGCGGCGGCGTCCCTCTCATTGATGTCTGGATAAAGCCGGGGCGCTTCTCGTTCCTCTTCCTCGAGCCCTGGTACGTTTTTCTGGGCAGCACCTACCGCATCGAGATCGCCTGAGAAGCCTCCGGGTTCCGGTCGGGCAGGCGTGGGGCTCAGCATCTTGACCATGACCTTCTATATGTTTTAATACTATCACGAATAGTTGAGATCATAACAGCCTAGTAAGCGAGGAGAAGAAGCGGTGGAACCCAGGTTCGTAGGCAAGGTTGCGCTGATCACCGGCGCGGCCAAGGGAATGGGAAGGCAGACGGCGATCGACATGGCCCGGGAAGGGGCAAGCGTGGTGATCGCCGACATCGACGAGGCGGCGCTGGGCAAGACGGTGGCCTACATCGAATCCCAAGGCGGGAAAGCCTCCGGCCGGCTCTGTGACGTGGCCAGCCGAATCCAGGTGGATTCGTTGATCAACCAGACCCGGGAGCAGCTCGGGTTCCTGCATATCCTTATCAACAACGCGGGGGTGCTGATCCCGGGTACAATTGAGGAGACCACCGACGAGATCATCGATACGACGCTCGACGTGAACGTGAAGGGGGTTCTGTACGCGATCCGGGCCGTGACCCCGATAATGAAATCGCAGCGCTACGGGCGCATCGTGAATGTGGCTTCGATTACCGGCAAGAACGGCGACAACACCACCGTCTTCGCCTACGGGGCCTCCAAGGGAGCGGTGATCAGCCTGACGCGCTCGGTGGCGCGCCAGCTCGGACCGTTCGGCATCACCTGCAACGCCATCGCGCCGCACGCGGTCATGACGGACCTGATGCAGTACTGGGACGACGCCAAGAAGAACGACATCGCCTCGCGCATCCCGGTTCGCCGCTTGGGAACCGAGCAGGATATGGCCGCCCTGATGTGTTTCCTCGCTTCCGAGGAGTCGGGCTACATCAACGGGGAGACGGTCAACATCAACGGCGGCTACTACATGGACTGATCAGACCAGGATCAGCTCAACACCGAGGTCGCGGATGAAGCGGGCGTAGTCTTCGGGGATGCCGGTGTCGGTGATCACGGTCTGGAAGCTGGACATGTCTGCGAAATAGACGCTCTTGGTCTGGCCGAACTTCGAGGAGTCCACCACCAGGATCCGGGACTTGGCCGAGCTCAGGATGGCCTTCTTGGCCTGAAGCTCGTGGGGGTACACCGTCGTGATCCCCAACTCGTCGTGGATGCCGGCGGCGGAGACGAACGCCTTGTCGGCGCGGGTGCGCTTGATAAGCTCGATGCCCTCCTCGCTCTCGAACATCATGGTCTGGGGATGGTAGTACCCGCCGGCGAAGATGATCGAGCAATTTTTTTTCTTGTACACTTCAACCAGCGTATTCAGCGTGTAGCACATGACCCTGATCGGGGCATCTTCCCGCAGGTACTTCGCCAAGTATTCAGTGGTGGTGCCGATGTCCAGGATAATGGTCTCGTTGGGCTCGATGAGCGAGACGGCTCGCTGTCCGATCTTGAGCTTCTCGATCGTGCGGACCGATTCCTCGTTGGTGACCAGGTAGCGGCTCTCGTTGTCCTCCGCGCGTTTCAGGATGGCGCCGCCCGGGATCAGGTCTACGAGATTCTCCTTGGCCAGAAGGCTCAGGTCCCTCCGTATTGTCATCTCGGACACTTCGAACTTCTTTGTGAGCTCCCGGATGTTCACCATGTTGCGGAGACGCAGGGTGTTGACGATTTCCTGAACCCGGCTGTGCTTATTCGTGATTGGATTCTAACATATTTCCTCATGAAAGTCAAAGCAAAAAATATTGCGGTCGATGCAGCCTTTTCTGATGATTTCAGAATAATTCAGCAGGCCGAATGCCCTGTTCGTGGATTTGGACTTATATATCAATAATGTAATGAATTAGTATTGTGCAGGTCTCATACCTGCCAAGTCCTTTGAGCTCGCGAGGTTGAAGGGGTGCCAAGGTCTCCAATTTCCTGAAAGAAGCCTTGACAATTGGGATATTGAATGATAATAAGGTATCGGGATATGATTCTAATATAACATTTCTGTTATTGATTCCCTCGCATGAAGAGGAGCGCCATGACCAGCCAGACAGCGCAGGCCGACACTGTGCTCATAGCCATGAAGAGCATCCGCGCAAGCCGTGCGATTCAGAACCGTAAAGGATTTCCTTGGCTCCCGCTCGCGGCAACAGCGGGCGTGTTGATCCCCCGCGGCTGGCGCGGGGGCAGGTATCTCTGAGACAGGAGGTGGAACGATGAGATTGCAGGGCAAGGTCGCGATCGTAACCGGCGGGGCTCAGGGGATCGGGGAGGCCTATTCGATCGGGATGGCCAAGGAAGGCGCGAGCGTCATCGTCGCTGACGTGGACGACAAAGCCGGAGGCTCGGTGGCCGCGGGGATCAGCGCTTCCGGCGGCAAGGCCTTGTTCGTCAAGACCGACATCAGCAGGAAAGCGGAAGTCGAGCGCCTCGTGGCCGAAACCGTCAAGAAGTTCGGCGGGCTGGACATCCTGGTGAACAACGCCGGTATTCTGTTCACGGCCCCGGTCCTGGAGACGACCGAGGAGATGTGGGACAAGGTGCTGGCGGTGAACGTGAAGGGCCTGTTCTTCTGCGCGGCGGCCGCAGCCCGAGAGATGATCAAACGCAAGAGCGGGAAGATCATCAACATTTCCTCGATCGCGGCCGTCGGCGGGCAGGCGGGGCTGTGCGCCTACAGCTCCACCAAGGGGGCCGTCCTTCCCCTGACCCGTGTCTTCGCGCTGGAGCTAGCCCAGCACAACATCCAGGTCAATGCCATCCTGCCCGGCACGACGGACACGGGGATGGCCAAGGCGGCCATGGTGGACCCGAATTGGACCAGGCAGGTCATGGAGGGCATCCCGATGAAGCGCCTGGGCAGGACGAAGGACCTACTGGGCGCCCTGCTGTACTTCGCGTCGGAAGACTCCGACTACTGCACGGGCCAGACCCTGATCGTGGACGGCGGGTTCTCGATGGTGTGATGTGAAGGCTTTCACCTGCACGGAGGACCGTGCGCTGCGCCTGCTGTCCCGGGAAAAGCCGCGGGTCCGCTCGGACACCGCGCTCATGCGGGTCCTGGACGCCGCCATATGCGGAACGGACTTGCGCACCTACCGCCACGGCAGCGACCGGATCCGTCCGCCACGCGTGATCGGCCACGAGGCCTGCGGGCTGATCGAGGAGGTCGGCTCCTCCGTCAGGGGGCTGGAGATCGGCCGGAGAGTCGTGGTGGTTCCCGCGGTCGGCTGCGGGGAGTGCCGCTGGTGCCGGGCCGGGAAGACGAACATGTGCGTCAGCCTGCGCACCGTGGGTTTCGACTTCGACGGCACGTTCGCCGAATACATGGAGATCCCCGCGCAGGCCCTGGCGATGGGCAACGTCCTACCGGTCGTCGATTCGGTCCCCACGGAGCAGGCCCTCCTGGCCGAGCCGGCCGCCTGCTGCCTGAACGGGCAGGAGTTCCTGCAGATCGGGCCGGAGGATACGGTCTTCATCTTCGGTTCCGGCTTCATCGGCTGCGTCCATGCGGAGCTGGCGCTGAGGACGGGCGCGAAGCGGGTGATCCTCTCCGACGTTTCCGACGCCAGGCTGGAGGTGGCGCGGGCCCTGCTGCCTCCCCTGGACACGGTCAACACGGCCTCGGGCGATGCGAATCGTTTCGTCAGGGACCGCACCGACGGTCTGGGCGCCGACGTCATCATCACGGCCTGCCCTTCCGGAGACGCCCACGCGGCGGCGATGAAGATGGCGGCCACGCGCGCACGTATCAGCCTGTTCGGCGGAATTCCCGAAGAGGGCAGGTCTTTCCTGGACAGCAACGCGATCCACTACCGGGAGCTTTCGGTGCACGGGTCACACGCCTCCACGGTGGCGCAGAACCGGCAGGTGCTGGAATGGCTCTCCGCGGGGAAGCTGGACCTGGCCAAGTACGTCTCCGCGACCTTCGCCCTGTCGGACATCGTGGAGGCATTTGAGGCGCTGCGCAGCGAGAAGGTCCTCAAGGTCTTGATCCGGGCCTGAGGCCCCGACTCAGGAAGGAAACGAGGCGGCACATGGGGAAGAAAGGCTATATCCTGGCCATTGACCAGGGCACGACCGGCAGCCGGGTGATCCTGTTCAACCACGATGGGATGGTCCACTCGATGGCCTACCGGGAGCTGCGGCAGATCTACCCGCAGCCGGGCTGGGTCGAGCACGATCCCGTCGAGATCTGGACCTCCGTGCGCGACTGCATGGCCCAGGCGCTGAAAGAGGGCCGGGTCGAGCCGAAGGAGATCCTGGGGATCGGGATCACCAACCAGCGCGAGAGCACCATTCTCTGGGAACGCGACACCGGGCGTCCCCTGTACAACTCCATCTGCTGGCAGTGCCGCCGGAGCGCCGCCATCTGCGACGAGCTGAAGGCCGCCGGCCACGAACCAGCGGTGACGGAGAAGACCGGTCTGGTGATCGACGCCTACTTCTCGGCCACGAAGATCAAGTGGCTCATGGACAACGTGCCGGAGGTCCGGCGGCAGATCGAGCGCGACAACCTCTGCATGGGCAACATCGACTCCTGGCTGATCTGGAACCTGACCGGCCGCTCGGCGCACGTGACTGACTTCTCCAACGCCTCCAGGACGATGCTGCTTGACATCCACAAGCTGGCCTGGGACCGGGAGATCATGGGCTGGCTCGGGATACCCGAGAAGATCCTGCCGAAGCTCCTGCCTTCCAGCGGGGTCATGGCGCACACCTCTCCCGACGTGTTCGGTGCAAAGGTGCCGATTGCCGGGGACGCGGGGGACCAGCACGCGGCCACCTTCGGCCAGGCCTGTTTTCACCCCGGCATGGCCAAGAACTCCTACGGGACGGCGCTGGCGGTATTCATGAATACCGGCACGGCCCTGGTGCGCTCCAAGCACGGCCTCACCACGGACCTGGGCTGGCGCATCGGGGACAGGGTGGAGTACGCGCTGGAAGGGGTGATCTTCATCGGCGGAGCGGCCATCGAGTGGCTGAGGACCGGCCTGGGCATCATCGGCGACGCCGCCCAGGCGAGCGCCCTGGCCGAGAAGGTGCCGGACACCGGCGGGGTCTACATGGTGCCCGCATTCACGGGACTCTGCGCCCCGTACTGGGACATGTACGCCCGGGGCCTGATCATCGGCATCACCCGCGGCACGGGCATCGAACACCTCGCCCGCAGCGCCCTGGAATCCATCGCCTACCAGACCAAGGACGTGCTGGTGGCCATGGCAGCGGACTGCGGGCAAGCGCCCCCATCGCTGCGGGTGGACGGGGGCGCGACCAAGAGCGACTTTCTCATGCAGTTCCAGGCGGACATCCTCGGTCTCCCGGTGGAACGGCCGGTCATCACCGAAATGGCTTCCCTCGGCGCCGCCTACCTGGCCGGGCTGGGCGTGGGCTTCTGGGAAAGCCGGGAGGAGCTGGAGGGCAAGTGGAAGGTCGAAAAAGTGTACGAGCCCAAAATGGGGCAAACCCAGCGCGACCTGCTCTACGGCGACTGGAAGAGGGCGGTGGAACGGACCTTCAAGTGGGCACGGTAGCCCAAGAAAAGCCGGTTTCCAGGGAATAGGCGGCAGCAGGAAGCCTGTCAGTTTAGGACGGGTGGCTGTACTTCATCTACGGCTGGCTGTGTCGGTCATTGGAGACGTCTTCCATCGGGACATCCCCGCCTGCGGGCCGCTGTTCGATGAGCTGTGCGCCATGATGAGCTCGTCCATGGCTCACCGCCGTCCAGCTGACTCCTTGCGCAGCACATACAGCACGTGCTTGCACGGATCTAGGCGAGCCAGCTTAAAACTGCGTTCTTCCATGATTCTGAGTCCCAAGCCTCGGAAGATGGTGAGCCACTCTTCGAGAGACTGGAAATTGTATGGAAGCGCGATCCCGTAAGGTCGATTCCCGAGGTAGTCGATGAGTTTGAGCATGACCTTGTCGATCTTGTTTTCAAAGTAGTGGTCCTTGATCAGCACTCGATCGCGAGCCACTCGCCTTGCCTCGGCCAGAAGACCTCGCGGGTCTTCCGTGTGGTGCAGAACGTCCACGATTGTCACGACATCGAAAGAGTTGTCGTCGAAGGGCAGTCTCCTACCGTCGTAGTGCGTGACGGGAATCCATGTTTCCCCGAAGATATGAATATCCACTCCGGTGAAAATCGTGCCGGTGCGGTCCTGGATCTCACGGGCGAGCATGCCAATCGAGGAACCGATGTCGAGGGCGGTCCGCGCATTACCGATATAGGGCGTCAGGATGTCCGCAAGGCGCCTCCGCCTGTAGGGAAAGAATAGCCGATCATTCACGGCGCGCAAGAACCACGTAAGGACGATCACGGCTCTTTCCCGTGCGAGACAGCATCTTGGGTGCGAGAGACGACGACGAACATGTCCGTTCTGGGGCGGGTCAAAGAAATCGCCCCGCCTCTGATTGCGCAGCGTCGAGGGCAGCGACCCCTGCCTGCAACCATGGCAATTCCAGGATGCCACTGCCAGGAGGGTGTGTTAATTGTTGGAGCTGTTGACCAGAAGTTCCCCATTCGCGTTTGGGGCCAGCGAGATCGAAGCTTGGCACGGTGTGTGAAAGGATTGGCGTGTGATGTTTCCGGGCCTTGAGCACAACGGTGCCATTCCCGATTCAGTCAGGGCTGTCGGCGAGCAGCTATGTCGGTTCACCTCGTTCAGGAAGAAACCCCTTCTCAGCCATCGGGGGAGTCACCCGCGAGCGAGCCTTCTGAGAAGTTCTCGGCCAACTGGGAAAAGATGTTGGTCCAGGTGACCTTGATCCCATTCAGAATCCGTTTGAACTGCTCCTGCTCTCGTTGTAGAATAGCGATCAGCATATCGAAAAGCGCCACTGCGGCACAGAATAACCGCAGCAGAGAGTAGAAGCGCGTGGGATCTTTGAAATGGAATCTCTTGGTCCCTGATTGCTTTGACAGACGTTTGAAGACGTTGTTCTCCACATGCCAGCGCAGATGAGGCGCTTCGCGGATTTCTCTGGGCAGAAGGGACAGATTGGTGGTGACGATCCAGCACTCGACGTGTTGGTTGTCCTTTCTCTTGGGATAGTCTTCCACCAGGTGAGCGACCTTCAGAGGGTAGCCGGCGAACTCGCCGCTGGTTACTTCGATTGTCCAGTTGCGGCAGCGCTCAACGTCGAATCCGCTTTCTTCGATGATATCACCGGGGAACTTCTCTTTGGCCTGGAAGAGCAGCTGAGCATCCTGGTGCACATCTCGGAAGGGGGGGTTGCTGAAGCAGCTGACCAAGGCACTGGTCGAGCGAGCGATGGGCGCAGAGCTCAGCGAGCATCTTGGGTATGAGAAGCACGAAGCGGGGGAGAAGCCCAGTGAGGACCGTCGGAACGGAACGAGCCCCAAGACGGTTCACAGCGACCAGGGACCGATCACGATCGATGTGCCGCGCGATCGGGACGGGACCTTCGAGCCGAAGATCGTGGGCAAGCATCAGCGAGAGCTGCCAGGGTTCAGCGACAAGATCTTGTCGATCTATGCGCGGGGAATGACGACACGGGAGATCGGCGAGCACCTGAAGGAGATCTATCGCACTGAGGTCTCGGCTCAGTTCGTCACCACCGTCACCGACGCGGTGGTGGAGACTCTTGAGGCGTGGCGCAATCGGGAACTTGAGCCGGTCTATCCGATGGTGTTCTTTGACGCGATCATGGTGAAGGGCAAGAAGGATCTGCTTGGTCTGTGGATCGACCAGAGTGAAGGGGCGAAGTTCTGGCTTGGGATCATGAGCGAACTGAAGAATCGCGGGGTACACGACATTCTCATCGCCGGGGTGGACGGCCTGAGTGGGTTCCCCGATGCGATCCGGGCGGTCTATCCCACGACGGAGGTTCAGCTGTGCATCGTGCATGTGGTTCGCAGTTCGATGAGATTCGTCCCGTACAAGGACCGCCGTATCGTGGCCGCCGCTTTCAAGAGCATCTGCGGCGCACCGACTGAAGAAGCGGCCCTGGGCGCCCTGAAGGAGTTCCGGGCAACCTGGGGCGGAAGGTACCCGATGGTTGGCCGAAGCTGGCATGAGCGCTGGACCGATATCACTACGTTCCTGGCCTACGCACCGGAGATCCGCAAAGTGATCTACACCACCAACGCGACCGAGTCGTTGAACGACAGTCTTCGCAAGGTGACCAGGAATCGAGGGGCGTTTCCGACCAGCGACGCCGCAATGAAGCTTGTCTACATGGCATTGCAGAACATCTCCAGACGATGGACGATGCCGGTGCAGGACTGGAGCCAGGCTCTGAATCAGCTGGCTGTCAAATTCGCCGGCAGGGTGCCGGTGTGATCAGAGGGCTTTCCACAAAGTACTTGACAGGCCGGGCCAGATTCACGGTAATCCTCCTCAGCGCGTCGACGCCGCGCCCCCGGCGGGGCCGTCAAGCACCTCGCGGATTCGTACGGCCAGGGTGGTGATGGAGAAGGGCTTGGCGATGAAGCTCACCCCCTCCTCCAACACCCACGGATGCCCTGAAGGATCAGGAACTCAGCACGCGCTCCAGCAGCAAAGCCTGGGCACGGCTGCTTGCCAAGGTGTACGAACTGGACGTCATGGCCTGTCCCAACTGCGGAAGCAGGACGGCGGTGATCGCTGTCATTCTCGATCCAGCCGAGATCCGCAGGATCATTGGGTGTCTTGCCAAGCACGGTCGCGGGCCGCCGACGGTGGGGTGATCGGGCTGGATGATCTATTGCCCCGTCGGGCGACGAAGTCAGGATCCCGGCTTCGTGGGCAACCCCCATGCTCACCCATCCGCTGTTGCGGGGACGATCACGGGGAAATGATGCGGTGCATGCGGACAGTGGGGTCGCGGACGGACAGTCAGATTGTAGATGCGCGTTCTGGATCCCAGACAGCTGGGCGGGTGCGGGGAAGTGGGCCGGGGTCGAGGATCGGCAGAGAGGGCTATGAATACGCTTATCACTCTGGCAGGTGGTGCCACGGATCCTCGAGAAGCTGATGGCCGACCCGGCCCGGGCGAAGAGGGTGATCGAGGCGTTCCTCAAGATGAAGAAATTCGACATCGAGGCGCTGCTGAGGGCGTCGGCGCGCCTCGACCTGCACTCACCGGCCGCTCCGTCAGTTGATGTACGATACAGGGACGTTCCACGTTCCTGGCGAGTATTCGAGCATGTCCCGGGACAGGGTGAGAAGGAGCCTCCTCCCGAACCGGTGCGGTGATGGATCGATGCCGTCCAGAAGCCCGAAGACCCGCTCGTCGTTCCGTGCCGAGAGCTTGACCTCCGCGGCCGTGATCACCCCCGCCGCTTCCGACCACAGGTCGAGCTCCTGGCCGGTACGCGTGCGCCAGAAATACAGGTTCTCGCGGAGCCCGCGGTGCCGGTAGCTTTTAATGAGCGTGGATACGACCCAGTTCTCGAAGATCTGCCCCGCGAGCGGGCCGCGCATCGCCTGCTCGGGCTCGCTCCATCCCGTCAGGAAGGCGTGCAGGCCGCTGTCGAGGAAGTAGACTTTGGGCGTCTTCACGAGCCGTTTCGAGAGCGACCGGTAGTACGGCTGCAGCAGGCAGACGTGGTAGCTCTTCTGGAGGATCGTGGTCCACTGCCGGATCGCGTTCGAGCTGACGCCCGCGTCGCGGGACAGCTCCGTGAAATTCACGAGCTGACCGGCGCGGGCCGCGAGAAGCCGGAGAAATGTCTCGAAGGCGCCGAGATTGCGGACGCCATCGAGCGCCGCGACGTCCCGCTCGAGGTACGTCTGCACGTACGCGGAGTAGAACGCCTTCGTCTCCGCCGCGCTCCGAACCTGGAGCGCGGCCTGGGGAAGACTCCCCCTGAGGATGGCGGCGAACAGCTCGTGCGGCCCGGGAAGATTCGCAGCGAGAAGGGCGTCGCCCGCAATGACCGCGGGATCCTGCTCGAAGAAACCTTCGGGCCGGGGCCGCGCCGGCTTCAGAAGCTCGTACGGGCTGAATCCCAGCAGGTCGAACAGGGCTACCCTGCCCGCGAGTGATTCCCTGACACCTTTCATCAGGCCGAACTGCTGGGAGCCCGTCAGCCAGTACATGCCCGCGGCCTCGCGGTTCTTCCCGCGTGTCGTCAGCTCGTCCACGGCGATCTTGATATAGGGCAGGATGTCGGGCGCGTACTGGAACTCATCGATCAGTACCGGCGGGGGGAACTGCCGGATGAAGAGGCCGGGCTCGCGTTGCGCGAGCCGCCGGATGTCGAGGTCGTCCAGCGATACAAAGCGCCGGTCTGGCGCACTGATGGTCCGGAGCATCGTCGTCTTTCCGGTTTGTCTCGGCCCGGTAACCATGATGACAGGAGAATCCCTAGTCGCTTCTGCTACCGAAGCTTCAATTAGTCGCGGAACGTACATGTGGCAATTATGATTTAGTAATTAACAATTGTCAACTAAATATTTCAACCTATCACTCACTTACTATATCGTTCAGCGAGCCGGGCAAGGAGCATGGCGGCAGTAGCTCTCGGCAGGCCGCTCTTCTTCTGGAACTCCTCGGCGCTCTGCCCCAGCATCGCCTCCACCGAGCCGAAGGTTTCCATCAACCTCTTGCTGCGCCTCTCCCCGATGCCCGGCACTCCCTCCAGCAGGGTGAGGGCCACCCGCTTGGCCCGTTTCTTCTTGTGCAGCGTTGTTGCGAACCTGTGCGACTCGTCGCGCACGGCCTCCAGGATGCGTAGGCTGGGCGAGTCCTCGGCCAGGAGCAGGGGCTCCTCCCTGCCGGGAAGGAAGATCTCCTCTTTCTTCTTCGCCAGACCCATGACGGGAATCCCCTCCAGCCCGAGGCTGCCCAGGATGCTCCGCGCGGAGGAAAGCTGCCCCTTGCCTCCATCGATCAGAATGAGGTCGGGCCGGTCGAGCTCCTCGTTCAGCACTCGAGTGTAGCGCCGCGCCACGGCCTCGCGGATCGCGGCGAAGTCGTCCACCTTTCCTTCGAGGCTCCTGATCGTGAAGGCGCGGTAGAGCTTCCTGTCCGGCCTCCCATCCGTGAAGCGCACGAGTGAGGCAACCGTGTCCTCGCCCTCCAGGTGAGCGATGTCGAAACCCTCGATCCGCCGCGGGACCGCGGCGAGGCCCAGGTCGCGCCGCAGGCCCTCCAGCGCGATGCCCGCCTCGGACCCCCGCGCTGCCTTGGCCGCCTCCTCGCGCGCGTTCTCCTCGGCCATGGCCATGAGCGCGGTGTGCTTTCCCCTCTGCGGCATCTTGAGCGAGACCTGTCGACCGGCGATCTCCTTGAGGTACGCGCCGAGCGCCTCGACCTCAAGGGGCCGGGAAACGTAGACCGCCGCGGGCACGGTCTTCCTCTCCCCGTAGTAGCGGCTCACGAAGTGCGCGAGCGCCTCCTCATCGGGCGCCCACTCGGAGACCTGGAACACCTCCTTGCCCAGGAGCTTGCCCTCCCGGACCTGGAGCACGACGATCACCAGGAATTCGCCGGTCGCCGCCAGCGCGATGTAGTCCCTGTCCTCCTCCGTGAACTCCATCACCCTCTGCTCGACGGAAACCTCCTCGATGGCGGCGATCTGGTCGCGGAGGCGCGCCGCGCTCTCGAAGTCCAGCGCAGCCGAGGCATCCCGCATCTTCTCGCGCAGGTCAGCGAGCAGCTCCTCGCTCTTTCCAGAAAGGAGCTTTCGCACCCCGTCGACGATCTTCAGGTACTCCTCGCGCGTGATCTTTCCGCAGCAGGCGCCCGCGCACCGGCCCATGTGGTAGTTCAGACAGGGGTAGGCCCTCTTCTTCTGCGAGCCGCGGTGCTTGCACAGGGGGAAGTGCCGCTGGATCAGGTGGAGGTACAGGTCGATGGCCTGGGGCTTGGGGAAGGGTCCGAAGTATTCCGAGCCGTCGAAGATCATCCGCCGGGTGCGGTACACGCGGGGAAACTCCTCAGCGGTGATCCGGATCACCGGGTAGGTCTTGCCGTCCTTGAGGTTGATGTTGTAGCGAGGCTTCCTCTGCTTGATCAGGTTGTTCTCGAGGATGAGGGCCTCGTACTCCGTGCCCGTGATGATGACCTCGATGTCGGCCATGTTCGCGAGCAGGAAACGGGTCTTGATGTCCTTTTCGCCGTTGAAGTACGAGCGGACCCTGCTGCGGAGGCTGCGCGCCTTGCCGATGTAGATCGTGCGGCCGTCGGCGTCCTTCATGATGTAGACCCCCGGCCTGTCCGGGTACTCCCGGTCGCGCGGGTCGACGGAACTCGTCACGGAACTCGTCAATGGAAATGCCCCTGTGTGCCGATTATAATGGTAATGTACATCTCCATGAGCCGGAAAGGAATACGCCCCTCCGCTGCGCTCGCGTTTTGCCTCTGCCTCATCGCCCCCCTCCTGTCCGGGGAGGAGAAGACGATCGAGTTGGGCAGGGACAGACGGTGGAGGGACATGCGTTCGCTTGACGGCCTCGCCGCCGTCCCCGGCCGCTGGGGCTTCCAGGACCTCGCCCTGTCCACGGGCGAGTACGCCCTCGACAGGACCACGGAGATGCTCTTCCACTTCGATGCTGCCGGCGAGTCTGACGCGAGGGCCGCCTATGAGTTCGCAAAAGAGGCTCCACTCGTCACCGATTCCCTTTCCGCCATGGGCAGCGGGAGTGCGGCCTTTTCGGGAGGCTCATCGGGGGTCGACCTGGTCGCCCCTACGGGATCCCTGTTCAGCCCCGGAGCGATCTGGGAGGACTTCACGATCGAGATGTGGCTGTACCCCGCGACACTCTCCAATGGCGAAACCATCCTCGCGTGGGAGGGCACCCTGAAGGAGGCCGGGAGGAGCATCCCGCAGGGTCTGCGCGTGTCGTTCACGAACAGGCGGCTGGCCTGGCAATTCCAGGACCTTTTCACGCTGCCTACCGGGAAGCGCGTGTCGGCGACTCTCGCCGGCACTCGACAGCTTCTCCCTCGGGTCTGGCGCCATCACCTGCTTCGCTTCGACGCGCGAAGCGGAATGCTCGAGTACATGCTGGACGGCGCACCCGAGGCGATCGCCTGGATCACCTCCTCGGGCGGGGAGGCGGGGGACGTGGCGGTTCCGCGGATCGGCCGGGAACACTCCGGCCCGCTCTCACTCGGCGCGGGATTCACAGGCTTTCTCGATGAGCTTCGCGTCTCCCGCAGGTTCGTGGAGGACCCGACGCTCACGCGCTTCCTCGGCAGGACAGGCACCGCGGTCTCGAGCATCCTCGACCTCGGCTTCACGGCCACGCGAATCCTGCGCATCGAGGCGACTGCCAGCGAGCCCGGCGACTCCGCCGCCCAGTTCTCCTACCAGGTCTCAGACGTCTGGACCGGTCCGCGCCTCCTGAAGAGCGACACCGATTGGGTGCCCTTCACACCCTCGGGCGAACTTCCTGAAACGGTGCGCGGCCGCTACGTGCAGCTCATGGTAGAGCTGTTCCCCGACGGCACGCGAACCCGGTCCCCCCGTGTGTCCAGCCTCAGAGTCGTCTACGAGCCCAACATCCCGCCCGTGCCGCCCGCGGGTCTCGTCGCATCGGCGGGCAACGGCAAGGTCACCCTGAGCTGGCGCAAGTCGACGGAGCCCGGCGTCAGGGGATACTTGGTCTACTACGGGGAGGCGCCGAGCACGTATTTGGGAGCCTCGCCGATCGACGCGGGCGAGAGCACGCGCATCGAGATCGGCGGCCTGGCCAATGGCACCCTGTACTACTTCGCCGTCGCGGCCTACGACTCCTCGGAGCCCCGGCAGCAGAGCGCCTTCTCGGCCGAGGTGAGCGCCCGGCCCTCGAGGATATTCAAGTGAAAAGCATGACCACCCCCGAGATCCTCACCCGGGCGCGAAACGCGTTCAAGATGGGCGAGTTCCCGCTGGTGGAAAGGCTCGCGATGCGCATCCTCGAGAGCGAGCCCGAATCCGCCGTCGCGTACAACCTGCTGGGCAGCGTCTGCGAGAAAACCGCGCGTTTTCGCAAGGCGATCGACCTGTTCCAGAAGGCGGTGGAGATCAGACCGGACTACGTGGAGGCGCACAACAATCTCGGGGTGATCCTCAAGAGGATCGAGGCCTACGGCGAGGCGATCCCTCATCTGGAGAAGGCCATCGACCTCGCCCCGAACCGCGGCGACGTGTACTACAACCTCGGCAACGTCTACAAGGCTCTCGCGAACAACGGCCTGGCAGAGGAAAACTTCCAAAAGGCCATCGCCGTCGATCCGTCCTTCGTGCCCTCCTACATCAATCTCGGCACCGTTCTCGAGGCGCAGGGCAGGTTCTGGGACGCCGTGCGCGTCTACCAGAAGGGGCTGCAGGTCGACGCGAACCAGCCCCGCCTGCACTACAACCTCGGGGTGGTGTACGAGCGCGCGGAGAAGCTGAAGGAGGCGCGGGCGGAGTACGAAGCGGCGGTCCGGCTGAAGCCGAGCTGGACGGACGCGCTCAACAACCTCGGCGTGGTCCTGCACAGGCTGGACGACGAGCGGGCGGCCGAGAAGACGCTGCGCGACGTGCTGCGCGCCGATCCGAAGAACGCGAAGGCGCTGAACAACCTCGCCATCTCCCTCGCCGCGCAGGGCAGGCGGGAGGAGGCGGCACAGGCCTACCGGGAGGCCGTGAAGTCCAATCCCCGCTACGGACAGGCGGTCGCGAACCTCTCCGCTCTGCTCGAGCAGGACGGCAAGTTCACGGAGGCCATCGAGGAGCTGCGAAGGCTGATCAGGCTGGAGCCCGGCAACAGGGACGCGCACCTTCGTCTGGGCGGCATCCTCCAGTCCCTCGAGAACTACCCCGAAGCGATCGAACAGTACGAAGCGGTGCTTGCCGCTGACGCGATGAACATCGGAGCCCTGCTCGGCCTCGGCCGCACGTGCTGGAAGGCGGGACTGAAGACGCGGGCCCTCGAATGCTTCCAGTCACTCGAGAAGGCCGGGGCAGCGGAACAGGACTTCCGCCTTGACCTCGCTGATTTGTGGAGGGACGCGGGCGAAAATCAAAAGGCGGAGCAGGAGGTCAAGCGCTACCTCGCGGCAAAGCCCGGCGACGCACGGGCTAGGGTGCTGCTGGCAGACCTGTACGCGAAGCAAGGGCTCACCCGCCAGTCGGCGCAGACCCTGCGCGAGATCATCGATGCGACCCCCGAGGACGCCGGGGCCCGCTCCACGCTCGCCCGGCTCTACCGAGAGCTGGGCGAGCCAGAAAAGGCCATCGAGACGATGGAAGGCCTCATCAATATGCTCGAGAGAAGCGGCGACCCCGCCGATATCGATGTTCTGGCGGGCGCCATGGATGAGTACGAGAAGGCGGTCTCCGAGCACGAGAAGGACTTCCGCGACGAGCGTGAAAAGACGATCCGCAAGTTCCGCGAGATGGCAGTCGACACCACCCCTGAGGGCAAGGACGCCTACGAGGAGGACTCGCTGCTCATGGAGGACGTGCTGGAGGAGGACTCCGTGCCCATCATCAACGTGGGCGGCATGGAGCCGGTCTTCGCGGTGCGCGAGCAGGATGAGGAGCTCCAGCTTGAGGAGGTCGACGAGCAGGTCCAGGACGAGATGGTCGAGATCGAGGATGAGCGCCCGCCCAACCTGGTGAACCTGCTCAAGGACCAGGAGCTCTACGAGGAGAACCCGGCACTCGAAGCGCTGCGCGAGCCGACTCCCCTGCCCTCCTCTCAACCGGGCGCCGCGGGCGGTCCGCCGGGCCAGGGCCGGGCCGGGCAGCCCGGCGCCGGACAACCCGCCCCCGCGCAGAGCGCTCCTCCCCCGCAGCCCGCGCAGATCAGCCTTTCGCCGCAGGGCGAGTCGGTGCTCGCGCAGTCGCTGAAGGAATCTGTCGAAGCCCAGCAGAAGGTCGTGGACAGGCTCTTCGACGAGCTGCGCGACCTCTCGAGAAAGATCGAGCAGAGGCAGCCGCCGTCCATCCTCCCCATCACGCTGAACCTTCAGCAAGCCGCCGGGGGCGGCGCGGCTGGCGCGGCCGGGCATCAGATGCGCCCCGTAGTGATGAACATGGAGGAGCAGCCCGCGCCGTCCGAAGGGCTTCCCCGCTATGCCGAGGACAGAGCGGCGGAGGAGGCAGAAGAGGCGCCGGTCAAGGAAGAGCCGCAGTCCATCAGGCTCGAGGAGGCTCCCGAGGAGCTTGAAACACCGCGGGAGGCCGCCGGGCGCGAAGCGGTCGGGAAGGAAGCCGCGCGTGGGGAGGCCAAGCCGGCGCCGAGTGATTCGGGGGCTGCTCCCGTAGTGTCGGAACCGGCGCCTGACACGCGAACGGGCGACGACGTTCGCCGCGAGCTCCGCGACTACCTCAATGGGGTGCGGGAAAAGCTGGACACCCACCCTCCAGCCCCTGCCAGCCCTCGCGATCTGCTTGACTATCTAAAGAATCTGTCGGACTATCTTCCCGAGCGTGACAAGAGAAACTTCCGCGCAAGCACCGAGCGCCTCGCCATCGAGTCGCTCAAGGCGCGCCTGGCGGGGAGGAAGGGTCTGCGGGATACGGTGTCGAAGAGGTTTCGCCCGCTGGTGCCGAGAATGAAGACGCCCTTGAGCAGGCCGCGCATCGTCGACACCTTCTCCTATCTCAAGGACCTGGCGGGCTGGCTTCCCGACAAGATGGTCGGAGCGGCCATGAGGGAACGTCTCGACTCGCTCATCGCGCGAATGGGGAGATCGAGATAAGCGAATGCAGGACAAAGAACGGATCCTGGCCGTCATCCAGGGCTACATCAGCCGGATGCCGAGCCTCCCCATCACCGTCTCCAAAATCCTGCAGATCTGCAATGATCCCAGGACATCCCCCGTGGACCTGAACCAGGTCATCAGCCTCGACCCCGTGCTGATGGGCCGGGTGATGAAGCTGATCAACTCCGCCTACTACAGCCTGCCCAACCAGATCACCTCCCTTGTGCGCGCGATCATCATGCTGGGCATCAACACGGTGAAGAATCTCGCCCTGTCGACAGCCGTCCTGGGCAACCTGACCACGAAGACCAACTTCCAGGCCCTCAACATCGACGGATTCTGGCGGCACTCGCTGTGCGTCGGGGTCACCGCGAAGCTGATCGCGGCCAAGAGGCGGCGCGACGTCAAACAGCTGGAGGAGTACTTCGTTGCCGGGCTGCTGCACGACATCGGCAAGATCCCCCTCAACAACAAGCTGTCCACCGAATACGTGGAGGCAATGGCGCTCACCGAGAAGGAGCGGCTTCCCCTGTTCATCACGGAGGAGCGCACCATGGAGGTGAACCACTGCGAGGTGGGGCGGCTGATCATCAAGAGCTGGAACCTCGGCCCGGTCATGGAGGACGTGGTGTTCTTCCACCATTTCCTCGACCAGTACCCGGGAACCAACCGGGACATCGTACTGACCGTCGCCGCGGCGAACAACTTTGCCAACCTCTACCAGATCGGCTTTTCAGGGGACCGCTATCCCGAGAAGCTCCCCCTCGCCGTGCTGGAGGAGCTCGCCATCACCTTCGACGACATCGAGGCGCAGGAGGCCGCGGTGAACAGGGAGATCGAGAAAGCCAAGATCTTCCTCAAGGTATCCGAGTAGGAGGCCGCCCGTGGGCATGCGCGTGACCTGCTGGGGGGTGCGGGGATCGATCCCCTGCCCCGGGCCGACGACCGTGACCTACGGGGGCAACACCGCCTGCCTGGAGCTGCGCTTCGATCCCGATGACAGGCTGATCATCGTGGATGCGGGCTCTGGCATCCGGGAGCTGGGCGAATCGATCATGAAGAGAGACCTGCCCCGCGGCCCCATCCGCACGAAGATCTTCCTGAGTCACACGCACTGGGACCATATCATGGGCTTCCCGTTCTTCACTCCCATCTTCATCAAGGGCACGTCACTCGAGGTCTACGGGCCCGTCACCTACGAGGAGGACACCCTCGATAAGATCGTGGGCGATCAGCTGCGCTACCGCTACTTCCCCGTGCGTCTGGAGGAGCTGCAGGCCACGATCGACTACTTCCAGCTGAAGGAAGGCACGAAGGACCTCGGCGGCGGGCTCACGGTGACGACAAAGTACCTCAACCATCCCATCCTCGTGCTGGGCTACCGGTTCGAGCACCAGGGCAAGGTCTTCTGCACCGCCTACGACCATGAGTCCTTCCGCAATGTCTTCGACGTGAAGCCCGGCGATTCGGGCTACGACGCCGAGGCGGTCAAGGAGGGGGAGCTGGCCGCGCGGGAGGAGAACGAGAAGGTGGCGAGGTTCTTCCAGGGGGCGGACCTGCTCGTGCACGACACGCAGTACACGCAGAAGGAATACCTCGCCAGGAAGCTGGGCTGGGGCCACAGCTCCTTCGAATGGGCGATCAACGCCGCCCACAAGGCCGGCGTGAAGCACCTTGTGCTGTTCCACCACGATCCGCTGCGCACCGACAGGGAGCTTGCCGCGCTGGAGCGCGCCTACCGCAAGGCGATGGAGGGAAAGACCACGCTGCGCATCTCGATCGCCCAGGAAGGCAAGACCATCAAGGTGTAGACCCGCATCCGCTCAGATCCTCAAGTCCGCAAGCCACCGCACGACGCGTCATCCCCGTATTTCGCTTCGATGAGGAGGGGATCCCTTCCCTCGGCGAAGATGACGAGATCCTTTTTCCGATCCCAGCTCCGCTCCCTGAGCGCTATTCTGTGAGGGGGATGCTCATAGTTGAAAGAATCATGATTCTCGCAGACTATCCGCGCGAGAGTGGTCTTTCCACATGGCAAATTTTGCATCAATGCCGGAAAAATCGGGTAGGGTATTCCTCCATGGTCCCATCACCTACCACCGGCTGTCCCTCCGCGGCCCCTTTCAGCACGGCCGATCCTTCCGCCAGAGGCCTTCCTGAAGGCTCGAGCCGTGCTGCCGGTAGAGCTCCTGGTGATCGAGCCGATGGCGCACTTCCCTCACGATCGCCTCGGCCGCCTCATCGAGGGTCCGGCCTCCGAACGCGGCCGTGGAATCCTGCGGCGCCATCTTCCCCATGATGCCCACGAGCGGCTCGCCCTTCGGGGGGAGCTGCGACAGGTCCACTGTCTCGGGGTGCAGGGCGAGCATGTGCGAGGTTTCCCATCCCGCCGCATGATCTCCCGCCTCAGGATAGCGCTCGCGCAGGGGCAGGTAGTCGAGGCAGGCCCACGCGAGCATGCCGCTGTATCTGCTGTAGCGGCGCTTGTTGAAGAGGAGCACTGCAGCGCGGGCGTGATCGATCAAGGGGTAGTGACCAGCGACGAGCACGCCCAGCTTGAAGCCCAAAGTCTCGGCCTCGGCAAGAACGTGGAGAAGCAGGCGCTCGTAGTTCAGCACCTGGTCGGTGGGAGAGAAGGGCTGGCGTTCGGGGAGAAAGTTGTCGGACGGGAGCCCCATGGCCTCGGCGATCCGCTCCCGGTCGGCTGCGTTCGCTTCCATGAGCGATTCGCTCCTGCTCTCGCCGTAGTACAGCGGAGGGAAGACGAGCCCGCCGCCCCTCCTTGCGCACAGGATCGCCAGGCCGTCTGCCTGCAGGGTGTCGGCTCCGAGGGGATTCTGCGGACCATGCCACTCGATGGTACCGATGGGGATGTAGACGGCAGGGCAATGCTCGCGCCGCTCGCGGACCTGCGCGGGGCGGCACATGTGGTATCGGACCTCAGGTTCCATGGGAGACCATGGTATCACCCGGAGCCGAGATCAGGAAGGGAAAACAGGACAGGAAAGCCGTCAGTATCCCAAAAAACTATACGCAAGTTAAGATAATCAATCCATTTCGAGGCCAAATCTGAAAAAAATCGAGCCAACAAGGCTTGCTTTGATCTGTACTGTGTGTTATATAGTAGTATATGACATCTTGTAGCTGTCAAAGGCTACTACAGGAGGAACGATGAACATACAATTCAAGAAAGGGGTCCTGGAGCTGTGCGTTCTGGTCGTGCTCTGCCGCAAGGATTACTACGGCTACGAGCTGGTGCAGACCATCTCGAAAAACATCGACATCGCGGAAGGCACCATCTATCCCCTGCTGCGGAGACTGACCAAGGAGGGGTACTTCACCACGTACATCCAGGAGTCGGCGGAGGGCCCTGCCCGCAAGTACTACCAGATCACGGACAAGGGCAGGCAGTACCAGTCGGTGCTTCTGGAAGAATGGACGCGGTTCATCACCGGCGTGAACAGCTTGATCCGGAAGGAGGATGTGGCATGAACAGGGATACGTTTCTCTCCGAGCTCAAATCCGCGCTCGGAAGGATGCAGGAATCAGAGAAGCGCGAGGTTCTCGCGGACTACGAAGAGCATTTCAGGATGGGGGTTGCCGAGGGCAAGAGCGAGGAAAACATCGCCGCATCCCTGGGCAGTCCGAGGCTCCTCGGGAAGTCATACGCGATAGACGCGCTGCTGGAGGAGCCCAAGGGAGGCGGCGGGGTGTCTGCGGTCTCCGTGCTGCGCGCGTTGTTCGCCTCGATCAGCCTCGGGTTCTTCAACCTCATCTTCATCCTCGGCCCGTTCATCGGCCTGGTCGGCGTGTTGATCGGGTTGTGGGCTGCCGCTGTTTCGCTGCCCCTGACAGGGGTAGCGACGATGGTGAGCCCTCTCGTGGCGCTTGCCGCGCCGGGGCTGTACACGCTCTCGGGTCTCAACCCGGCCTTCCTCGTCTTCGCTGGCATTGGCGTGGCGGCACTCGGCGTTCTGGCCGTGATCGGGATGTGGAGGCTCACGCGGCTGTTCGTGCTCATGATCGCTGCGTACGTAAAGTTCAACGCGCGCATCGTGACGCGCAGGAAGTAGGGAGGTCGCCATGTTCAGAAAGAATGCTCTGACCCGGGTCGTCGTGATCACCGCCATCGTTGCGGTCGTGGCCCTGGGGCTTGCAACAGTCATCGGGTTCGCCGCGGGTGGCTCCTCTCCCTGGCATTTCGTCCGGGCGGGCGCCACTGTGGACGAAAGGAAGTCTCTCGAGTTTCAGGGGATCGACCTTCTCTCGGTCACCTTCGTGAGCGGGAAGGTGCTGATCGTTGAAGGCGCGGGAAGTTCGGTCGAGGCACGAGTGCACGGAACGGTTGGCGCCGGAAATGCGGACGCCCTACCGCATCTCGTCGTGGAGCGCGCCGGCAGCGCCGCCGATATCAGCCTCGAGCGGAAGCAGCCCTTGAGTATAGGGTTGTACTGGAGCAACCTCGTGCTGGAGGTGCGTGTGCCCGCCGGCTACATGAAGAAGCTCACGGTCAAAACGGTTTCGGCCGACGTGGAGGTTGCAGACCACACGTACTCTGCTCTCGAGGTGTCCACGACGTCGGGAGATGTGAGAGTGGGCGCGGTGCGCGCGGCCGATTTCCGAATGTCCACAACGTCAGGTGATCTCAGGGCGGCTCGGGTGAATGCGCAGCGCGCGGATATCTCCTCGGTCAGCGGAGACGTAGAGGTGACATCGATGACGGGAGACACGAGCCTTCGCACCACATCGGGAAAGGCAAGCCTCGCGTTCGAAGCGCTTTCCGGCAGGATCGACGCAGGGAGCGTCTCGGGAGACATCACGATTGCGCTTCCCTTGAACGCGCAGTTCGAGTTGGATGCGCGCTCCACCTCGGGAAAGGTGACCTGCGGGTTCCCGATCACCATTGCGGAGAACCGCTCAGGCAGCGGCAGCCACGTGCTTTCGGGAACAGTGGGAGCAGGCGGGAGCCCTGTGATCGTGCGCACGGTATCAGGGGACATCGGGATCGCACGCTGAATCCCCGCTCTCTACCTGCACACCCCCGGCGCACTTGCGTCGGGGGTTTTTTCACCCAGCCCGATGCCGGCTTCATAGGTTCAAGGCGAATCGAACGGCACGAGAGACCTCAGACATCTTCGCCTCGTCGAGCGTTGTGAGAAGACCTCCCACCTTGAGGCGCGGCACAGTCTGGAGATGGTCGCAGTTCACCGCGCACTCATTTGTCATCCCGTCGCGGGGAGTGAGGACCGCTTCGCTCGGAATGTCGCGAATCGGTACAAGCGAACCTCGCCGCGATTCATTCAGAACCCCAGGCCTGCTCGCCCTCCCAACGATCGAACTCCCCCTCTCCAACGGGCAGGCGCTCATACCCTCAGCGATGCCGTTTCTCCTGTTCGACGAGGCTGATGCGAGCCAGAGCGGCGCGAAGCGCCTGCCGCGCGAAAACGGGCCGGGTTGTCTTGAGCTTCCTGGCCGCCCTGTCAACCGCTCGGACTAAGGCCGCGACATGAATTGGCGCACGATCCGCGCAATCTGGATCACGCAGAACGCCATGCGGGCAGCCATGCGGCATGAACGATAGATCATTCCTCCTCGGTATCTTCGTCGCGGCGCTCTTCCTCTGCGCTTCCCTCGTCTCAGGGCGCGGCAAGCCCCTGGTGGATGCCGGACGGCAGATCGTCAACGTCAAGACGGATCGGTTCGCCGGTGACACCCGACGTTGTCATCCTCAGGAAGCGTCGATGACGCCGGGGCGCCACGGCAATGTCGCTGAGAGGCTCCGCGATTCGCTGAACGAACGCCTGCGCGGAGAGGGGATTTCGTACAACTCCGTCTTCGCCATGGCGAACGGTTCCAGGCGTTCCTGCCGCCTGAGCGAAGGATCGCGCTTCGCGCGCGAATCGCGGCCGGCGGCGGCAACGACATCGGCAGTGTCGAGATCGTCGGCACACACCTCACGAACACTGAGGCACGTCGGAAGGGGCGGCTGAAGCGGACGAAGCAATCGGAAGAGCTTGCTTCCTGGCTTTCGTCTGGGCATGAGGACGAACCGGTGCTCCGCGTGATCGGAGGGGACTTCAATGACGCTCCCGGCTCCGACACGATACAGGCAATGCTCGCATCGGGGGCCCGGGCGGCGGCGTGCTCTGGGCATCTGACCACATCGGGGTGTTGGCCAGCATCGGGTTGCGTCGAAGCGCGAGGCCGAGCGGGGACTGTCACGGATTTCGCGAACGGGCGGCAGGACGCTCGCGGACCTCTCAGCGACCGTATCGCGCCAACATCGACCGACCGGATTCTGCGGTGCTTCCGCGAAACAGGCAGAAATTCGGCTCCATCGCCTGTCCGCTGGACGCCTCCTATTTCGACTGCTCGAAAAGCCAATCCCTCATTTCACTGCTTGCGTACGACGGTATCCAGGATTGATGGGCGGTGGGCGCGATGTACACCTCCTTCCCGTACTCGGTGTACCGCGGTGTTCCGCCGGCAGTCCTCAGTGCTTTCACCGTGCCCCGCGAGAACCTGACATTCACGATGGGATCCATCGCCGCATGAAATATCCAGATCGGTTTTTTCGCGAGCACTGCCGCCTTCGCCGGGTCGAGTCCCCCGCAAATCCCTACGATCGCGGCGAAAGTGTCGGGATGGTCGACGTTCATCGCAAAAACGCCGAATGCCCCCATGGACAGTCCCGTCGCGTACACCCGCTTGCCGTCGACGCTGAAGTTTGCCATGACGTGCTGAAGAACCGCGAAGGCGGTTCGCAAGGCCGGCTCCGGTACGAACGGATCCTCGAAGCCCTTCCTCAACAGCGATGTCCACCCCATCCTCCCGAAATCGCCTGGCGCGGTTGCCGCGGGATCCTTCGGGTTCTGGGGAGCCAGAACGAAACAAGGGTGCTTGGCCTGTTCCCGCGGCTTCGCCCACACGGTTGCGCCCTCGCTCGTCCTCAGATGGATCTCGTTGTCGCTCCCGGACTCTCCGGCTCCGTGAAGGAAGAGCACGAGCGGGTAGCTTTTCGCAGAGTCGTAGCCCTCAGGCACGAACAGCCTGTAGCCCATGGTCACACCGGTCGCAGGGTCGTGATAGGTCAATTTTTTAAAGCTGTCCACGACGGGCCCGATGTCCTCGCGATTGATGGTGACCGCGTATGCCGCGCTCCTGCCGGTACGATCGCGGACTTCGATCCTCACCGGATTGTCTCCGAGTGCAAGCCGTATTTTCTTCGGTTTCCCGGACACGACACTCTCGGCGTTGATCGTTATGCTCAGCCCCGACATCGCCCTGGTTTTGGGCGTGATGGCGATTTCGCCGATATCGCTCTGAACAGAAACGGAATAGTCGAACACACTCTCTGAGAATATGGGGCTGAGAGAGCTGAAACCTCCCGCGGCCGCCTGTACTTGGATGCCGCTCAGGAGGGGTTCTCCCCCGCTCGTCGTCCCCAGAACCGCGCACCCGCCGATCATCAACGCTACTCCCGAAGTCACAACCGCACGCCACGACATTGCGATCATCCCCCCCCTTCGCCAGAGACCGCAGGCATGGGTCGTAGGCAGCCCGCGGTTCGGAAATCAGGCCGCCCAGAAACACCGTCGGGTGTCCAGCGCTCTCAGCGCCGCGGTCTCTTCGCCCGCGCGCCGCCGGCTCCGCCGCCGAAGATGATCATCATGCCGAAGATGAATCCAAAATTGTACCAGCCGCCATTGTTATGCACTTCGTACATCTGAACGTTCGGGTTGAAGAGCGAGATGATGAAAGTGACCGGCGCGATGATCCCGTTCCACAGCCCTCGCCAGAAGCCGGCAACAATGCCTTTCGAATCCGCTGAATGGGCGAGCTCGTTCACGCCAGGTGCACAGCTCGCGAGCAGAATGAGCGCAAGTACCAGGACAATGAGAATCGATGAAGCTTTCATGCCTACCTCCCCGCCTCGCTGCAGTCGATGACTCCAAAATGCTACCGCAATCTCCCGCAAGACGCAACTCCTGTTCATTGAAATCGCTCGCCGGCACCAGGAAAACAGTGCGATTTGGAGCTTTCGCGAATCGTGAGTATCTTTGTTCCACGAAAGGACGAGATATCATGGCAAACATATTCAAGCCTAGAAATACGAACCAGTCGGAAAACATCCCCAAGGAGCTCGCGATCCTTCCCCTTCGCAACACCGTCGCCTTCCCCTTTTCCATGCTCCCCCTGTCGGTCGGCGTCGCGCGGTCGGTGAAGCTCATCGAGGAGGCGGTGCAGGGAAACAGCCTCGTCGGGCTGGTCGCGACAAAAGATCCGTCGATCGAGGAGCCCCTCCCCGGTCAGGTTCACGAGACGGGGACCGTCGCGAGGATCGTGCGCACGATGCGGGGATCCGATGGCACGCTGCAGATCGTCGTGCAGGGACTGGAGCGCTTCCGCGTCTCGGCGTGGATCTCCCCCGAGCAGTACCTGCGGGCCCGCGTGGAGACGGCTCCCGAGCGAGTGGAATCCGACCTTGAAACCGAGGCCCTCATGCAGAGCCTGCGCGAGCTGGGAAAGGAGGTTGTCGAGCTCTCCCCCAACATCCCCAATGAGGCCGCGTCGTTCCTCGACACGGTGAGCGATCCCCGGTTCCTCGCGTACCTCATTGCCGCCAACTCGCAGATGGAAACCGAGGACGCACAAAAGCTCCTGGAGCTCGACTCGGTCAAGGACAAGCTGCGGGCCCTCGTGACGCACCTGGGGCACCAGAAGGAGGTGCTCAGCATCGGCCAGAAGATCAGGTCCGAGGCCAAGGGCACGATGGAGAAGGAGCAGCGCGACTACATCCTCCGCCAGCAGTTGAAGGCGATCCAGAAGGAGTTGGGCGACTCGGACGAGAACCAGTCCATCGATGACGAGTACTCCGCGAAGCTGGAGAAGGCCGGCCTCCCCGAGGAAGCGAAGAAGGAAGCCCAGCGGGAGCTCGCGCGCCTCTCGGGCATGTCGCCGCAATCACCCGAACACTCAATGCTCAAGACGTACCTCGACTGGATGGTGGAGCTGCCCTGGAGCGTGCAGAGCGAAGACCAGCTCGACGTCACGAACGCGAGGAAGGTCCTGGACGAGGACCACTACGATCTGCAGGAGGTCAAGGACAGGATCGTCGAGTTCCTTGCCGTGCGGAAGCTCCTCAAGGAGCGCGGCATCCAGAAGCTCTCGAGCGACGACGGGAAAACGGGCAAGGCAATCGGCGCCATCCTCTGCTTCGTGGGCCCCCCGGGCGTCGGCAAGACCTCACTCGGCCAGAGCATCGCGCGGGCCCTCGGCCGCAAGTTCACCCGCATGAGCCTGGGCGGCATGCGCGACGAGGCGGAGATCCGCGGGCACAGGCGCACGTACATCGGCGCCATGCCCGGCCGGGTCATGCAGGCAATCAAGCGGGCGGGAACGCGCAATCCCGTCTTCATGCTCGACGAGATCGACAAGGTGGGAAGCGACTGGCGCGGCGACCCCTCCTCCGCGCTGCTGGAGGTGCTGGACCCCGCGCAGAATGGGACCTTCCGCGACCACTACCTCAACGTGGACTTCGACCTGAGCGACGTGATGTTCGTCACAACCGCCAACCAGCTCGAGCCCATCCCCGCGCCGCTTCGCGACAGGATGGAGATCATCCACCTGGACGGCTACACCGAGTACGAGAAGGTGAAGATCGCCCAGGAACATCTGGTCAAGCGCCAGACCGCGGCCAACGGCCTGCGCGAGGGCGAGGTCGTCTTCTCCGAGGAGGCGCTGCAGAAGATCGTGCAGGATTACACGCGCGAAGCGGGGGTGAGGAACCTCGAGCGCCAGATCGGCACGATCTGCAGGAAGAGCGTTGCGAAAATCGCAGGGACTGAGGCCAACGGGACGAGCAGCGCAGCGGCGCCCATCATAATCACCCCCGATGTCGTGCGCGAGCTGCTCAAGAAGGAGAAGTTCGAGTCAGAGACATCAGAGCCCATCCTGATCCCCGGCATCGCAACGGGACTCGCGGTGACCCCTGTGGGGGGAGATATCCTCTTCATCGAGGCCACCCGCATGAAGGGAAAGGGCGAGTTCACCCTGACAGGTCAGTTGGGCGACGTGATGCGCGAGAGCGCCCGTATCGCGCTGAGCTATGTCCGCTCCAAGGCCGTCGACCTCGGCATCGATCCGGATTCCTTCGCGCAGACCGACGTGCACGTGCATGTGCCTGCGGGAGCGATTCCCAAGGACGGCCCCTCGGCGGGCGTCGCAATGACGATGGCAATCGCGAGCCTCTTCACGGGACGGCCGGTGAAGGGCAGCCTCGGCATGACGGGCGAGGTGACCCTGCGCGGCCGGGTCATGCCCATCGGCGGGGTCAAGATGAAGGTGCTCGCCGCGCACAGGGCGGGGCTCACGACGGTGATCCTCCCGAAGCGCAATGAGCGCGACCTGGACGAACTGCCCGCCGACGTACGAAGCAGAATGAGCTTCGTGCTTGTCGAGCGCATCGACGAGGCCCTGGAGGCCGGGCTCTCGATGAAAGGCGCGGACGGGCACGCACCGGCGCGCGAGCTGATCGCCTGACAGCGTATGCTGTTGGGCTCGGCGAGCAGCAGATGGCGCGCAACAGGATTTCTCATTGACTTACACATGACTATGTGTAATACTCTGTGTGGAGGTGGCATGTGGCGACCAATCTCGCGATCGATGATGGATTGATACTCGAAGCGCAGAGAATCGGGGGACACCGGACAAAGAAATCAGCGGTCACCGAGGCTCTCAAGGAGTATATCCAGCGCCGAAAGCAATTGCAGGTGACCGGACTGTTCGGAAGGATCGACTATGCACCCGACTACGACTACAAGGCGCGTCGACACCGAAAATGAACGTTCTCGTTGACACCTCGGTATGGTCACTTGCATTCAGAAGGCCACGAGCTTCCTCCCGGAGTGACGAGCGGGTGGTAGAGGAACTTGGCGAGCTCATACGGGAGGGACGCGCGCTTCTGATGGGGCCGATCAGACAGGAGCTGCTTTCAGGACTCACCGATGCCGGGCAGGTCAAGGATCTGCGGGATCGGCTCCGTGCCTTCAACGATCTGAGCATCAACGGGGTCGACTATGAGAGCGCGGCGGAATGTTTCAACACCTGTCGTCGAGCGGGGATCCAGGGATCGCACGTCGATTTCCTCATCTGCTCGGTCTCCATCGCGGATGGCGCATCGATCTTCACCACGGACAATGACTTCAGGAGTTATGCGAAGCATATTCCCATCACCCTCCACGAGCCTCGCGCGCGCCAACGGTAAAGACGGTGCCACGCCTGTCACAACAGAAAAGGGCCTTGTAGTGAAGCGGTTGAATATCGTTCTCGCGATGATCGGGGCTGCTCTCCTCGCAGCATCCTGCTCCTACCTTCCAGAGTTCAGTCTCGGGTCTCTCGATCCGCTCGTCACGATCACCGAAACGAGAGAGGCCATCGTCCTGACAAAGGGTGCGCCTAGCCCCGCGACTGCAGGATTCATGTTTTACCCCGGCGGGCTTGTAGACCCCCATGGATACCTTCCCCTGCTCACGGAAATCGCTGCTGCCGGTATCCCGGTCGTGGTGGCGAAGGCGCCGGGCAACCTCGCCGTTTTCTCGCCGAACGCGGGCCTTTCGCTCCGCGCTCTCATTCCCGGGGTGGATGGCTGGGTGATCGGCGGCCACTCACTCGGCGGGGCCATGGCCGCGTGGAGCGCGCACGACAATCCAGATGCCTACCGCGGGGTCATCCTCCTCGCGGCATATCCGCCGGACTCGAAAAGCCTTGCGGAATGGCCGCACCCCGTGCTCTCGATTTCGGCCGAAAACGACGGCCTGGCCACCCAAGCGAAGATCAATGCCACTCTGCCTCTGCTTCCGGCTCAGCGGCAATGGCTCCCCACGATCGGAACGCCCTACACATCCACCACGGGAGGGTACGCCGTGCTCCACCGGATCCTCGGAGGCACGCATTCCCAGTTCGGGTCCTACGGCGCGCAGAAGGGCGATGGGACGCCAACCATCTCCGCGGATGCGCAACGCAGTGAGATCCATGATTTCATCGTCGAGTTCTTCACGACCAACGAGTGGCTATGAAGAGGCTTATGGTTTCGCTCGCGTTCTCTGCCTTTGTATCTCTCGCAGCCGCGGGCGCGGCCAATGCTGCGGGTCCCGGATTCGGCCTTGACTTTGGCATCGGACCGCAGGTAGGCATCCTCTCTGCAGGAACAGCGGAGGTTGGTCTTTCGGGGACGACAATCGCGATCGAGCCGTTCTATCAACGCGTCATACTGAGAGCCGAAGCCGGCATGGAGGCCGGCTCGTCTCCCATCGGCTGGCAAGTGCTTGCTCCTCTCCGACTCGGCGCACGCTGGCTCTTTGCCCCGTTCACGGTGGAGGCGCTTGCCGAGGCCGCTCCTGGCGTCGCGCTCTTCCAGCAGTCCCCCTTGTTCCTGATCGGCGCGGGGGCCCTTGGCCGGCTCGTCTGGAACATAACGCCGTCATTCGGAGTTTTCGCGACCCTCGGCATCCGCTTGACCCTCTGCCCCAAGTACATCGAATCGAGCGGCATCGACTACTCCTCACTGGATCTGCCACTCTCCATCGGGGCGCGCTGGACGTTTAGGACGCGATAGATGACGAGCACGGACATCCTTGTCGTCGGGGGAGGGGCGACGGGGCTGGGAATCGCCTGGGACCTCGTGCTCCGCGGACTTTCAGTGGTCCTCGTGGAGATGGGAGACCTGTCGAGCGGAACGAGCGGTCGATATCACGGCCTGCTGCACTCGGGCGCGCGCTACGTCGTCTCCGATCCCGAGACCGCGCGTGAGTGCATCCAGGAGAACGCAATTCTGCGGCGCATCGCCCCCCATACGATCGATGATACGGGAGGCCTTTTCGTTCTCGCCCAAGGCGACGATCCCTCTTTCGTCGAGACCTGGCTGAGCGGGTGCCGATCCGCAGGAGTGCCGGCCCTTGAGATGACTGTGTCCAAAGCGCGTGAGCGCGAACCGATGCTCCACCCAGGGATCCTCCGAGCCTTTGCGGTGCCCGATGCCGTCTGCCACTCCCTGGCGCTCGCCGCCAGCCTTGGCCGGGTCGCACAGGAGCGGGGAGCTTCGCTTCTGCCCTTTCATAAGGTCGACGGTTTCATCATGAACGATCGCCGCGTCGAGGGAGCGCGAGTGAGCGACCTCCGAACCGGGCAATCCTTCGAGCTTCGAGCAAGGCTCGTCGTGAATGCCGCGGGACCATGGGCGGGCCGGGTCGCGGAACAAGCCGGCGTCGCCCTTCCGATGGACCTCTCCAGAGGCGCCATGGTCGCCTTCAAGGGCAGGCTGGTCAACTCCGCGGTGCAGCGGCTGTGTCCCCCAGGCGACGCGGATGCTATCCTCCCCCGCGGTAGGGTGAGCATTGCAGGCACCACCGCTGTCGCCACGACGGATCCTGCCGATCGGCGGATCGAACCTTGGGAGATCGAGCTGATCACCGCGCGGTTGGCAGAAATCCTCCCCGGGCTCCAAGCTGAGAAGGTCGTGCACGCGTGGTCAGCGGTGCGCCCGCTGTTCGATCCTGAGGGAAGGACGGCGAGCGCGGACGCTCGCACATGGAGCCGGGGATTCAGCGTTCTGGACCATGCAAACAGCCACGGCATTGAAGGCATCATGACTGTCGTCGGGGGCAAGCTCGCCACCTACAGGCTCATGGCCGAGAAAACCGCGGATCTGGTCTGCGGCAAGCTGGGCATCGAGGCGCCCTGCCGAACCGCGGAGATCAGAATCGGCTGAGCCCTCCAAGGGCGGTGGGCTCGTTCTGGCGCCCCTCTCCTGTCTGGCATCAGGAGCTCAACCGTATATCAATCGAATGTTTGCGTCGCCCTTTTTCCTTCCCTACTTGATGACCACGGTCGTCAGGATGCCCTGCGGAACGGTGATCGTCCAGGACCGAGCCGTCCCGAGGCCCAGCGCGGCCTGATAGTAGATGTTTGACGAGCGATAGAAAGTCGTCCCGGGCACTGTCCCCGCCTGCGTGAACACATACAGGGCCGGCGTGTAGTTGAAGATGTTGATGGAGCCGAGATTGTAGAGCAGGCCGCCCGCGCTCGTCGTCACCCAGCCGCCGGTATTGTAGCGGTATCGCGCGGGAACCGTTGTCATGTCGGAGAGCAGCACGGAGGCTGCCCATTTCTCGAGCAGCCTGGCTATGCTCTCGTCCTGCCGTCCCGATTCCGCCGCCACGGCGTTTGTCACGGCTGTGGTATTGCTCTCGGGGCATTGCACGATGCGGTTCAGCAGCTGCGCGCCGCCGTAATTCCTCGCGAGCCAGGATCCAAAGGCGTACGAAATGGAATAGTCGGCAAGGTCGTACCCGCTGGTCACCGCGAGGGGATAGTAGGAGTAGCTGTTGAAGTCAGAGAGGCGCGTCTCCTTGATGCCCGGGGATCCGGCGCTCCCGTCTGCGTTCGCGATGCCGCGCGGCCCCTCGACGCCGAGCTTGTCCGCGACGAGGTCCTCCATGATCACGGAGCACATCTCGTTAATCCAAGTGTCCGTTCCAGTCGCGGCGCCCTGAAGAATCTGCTTCTGGTAGAACTGAATCACGTGCTGGAACTCGTGCGCGACAGTGGAGAAAATGATCTTCGGCCAGTGCACGTCGGGCGCCCATGTAGGTCCTCCCGGGCTGTCGGAACCGTCGGGGTTCGGGTTTGCGTACATAACCGCATCGATCACGAACATGATGCGCTGGTTGGAGTCCGGATAGCTGGCCACTGTAAAATTGTTTCTGGCCGAGAAGTACCCGACAATGCCGCCCGTGTCGGAGTTGTCCGCTTCAATGTCGGAAAGGAGTATCGTTATCTCGCCGTTGGGGGAGATGAGATTGCTGAAGCTGTGAGTCCCCCACTCCGCTCCGATGACGGCCGTCACCCAATCGTAGATGTCGTTGCCGGCTCCCGTCTTAAGGAAAGAATCGGCAAGAGCAGTCACCATGGTACCGTTCACAAGACGGCGCTTCTGTCCGGTGCCTGTCCCCACCGTCCCAGTGTCAATCCAGCAATCGTTCGCGACCCAGATGTTCAGCGTCCGCGTGGTACCGTCAGCGATCGTCGTCGACGCGGAGACAAAACGACACGTGGCAGGTATGCTGATCGTCGTACCACCGGGACCGAGATCGTTGAAGGGTGATTCGGAGACGTCCTGCGTGTCATAGGAAGGCTCGCCCGGACCGACCGGAAACTCCGACCGCGCCGCAGCCGCCCCGCCGGAACCTACGGCCTTGAACGGGTCCCTGTTGAACTCCGCGATGCGCTCCGCGAGGCTCCGCGGCTCGCTGTTCGCGGAGTAGAGGGGCTGCGGGCTGGGCGCCGGCAAACTCTTCCCATCGATGACGATCGCCTCACTCTGCACCGAGGGCTTTTGGTCAGCGTCCACGGTTACGCTCGGGTTCGTGAACACGAAATAGACGTCGCGGGGAGTGGGGCCCGGGTCCACCGTGTGCGTGAAAGTGCCCGAGTATGCGAGGTGCTGCACCACGGGGACGTCGACGGCGTTGTTTGGCAGCGGCGCGGAGAACGGGCTGCAGGAAAGAAGCAGAGCAGCCGCGGCTGCCGATAGACCGATCCCCGCGAGAGACCGCGCTTTCACCTTGCCCCTCCCCCGAACCTGACTCCATAGCTCGCCGCAAGGACGATGCCGAGGGGGAACATCTCACCTCCGAGCACCCCGTCCTGGCCGGCTGCCGGCGTGATCGCGCAGTCCGCCCGCAGCTCCAGGGCCGCGACTCCTATTCCTAGCGGAACCGAATAGCCTGCGCCTCCCGAAACGCCGAGAAACTGGACCTGACAGAAGTCGGTCGTCAAGGCGCCCTTCATCGTCGTCGAGACGTACCTGTCGAATGTCGTGATCTCGCCCACGATCGCGCCGTAGAACGGCCCGGCGCTGACGGTAAGGGAGCCGGGTCCGAGTTTCAGCCTGCCTCGGGCGAGCAGGGGGACGATCAGCGTCGCAAAGGAAATACTGTAGCGGCAGAACGGCAGCTCCATATCGGTGAGGGCCAGCCGGGATGCTCCCATGAAAGCGAGACGCGGCTCCAGGCGCACGCCCAGCCAGCTCAAGATGCCGACTTCACCGTAGACCCCCACGCCCAAATCAGGGAAAAGCGTCGCAAGCGAGCGCCCGAGCGCGCCGGGAGTTGTGGATCCCGTTTCGGCGAGCATTGCCGCCTTGGCATCGAGGTAGCTCCCAAAAAGAAAGGAGAGCCCTCCGCAGCCGATCACCCCCGCTTCGAAATCGATGCAGGGAGCTGCCGCGGAGATCGCCACGAGCAGGATAGCCACGAGCGCTGTGCGTTTCTTCATATTTCTGTCTCGATCATACCACAAAGGGGCGGTTCCTCAAGCGTCGCGATTCATGGTAGGATGCGGCGAGCGTCAAAAAGATCGAAAGACGCCCGGTTTCAGGCATGTCCGACGAACATATCATCTCTGTGGTCCACGGGTGGGACACCGTCCGCTTCGAGCTGCTCAACACGAGGATCTCGGACCTCGCACTTCGCATCGAGGGTTCCGCCCTGGAACCCCTGACCCTCCGCTTGCACCGCGAGCTGGATGCCAAGGGCATCCTCTTCAGGCCCGAGTTCTACCTTACCGACGGCTGGGGATGCCCGGACAGGGTGCCGATCATCGGCATCCCCTTCTATCTCGCCGACCAGAAGCTGCGCCGGCTTGAGGAGGAGCAGACGGGCGAGATCGAGGACTCGATCGGCACCATGAAGTTCCTGCGCCACGAAGCGGGCCACGCGCTGAACTACGCCTACCGCCTCTGGGAGCGCGAGGAATGGCGCGAGGCCTTCGGGGTCTTCTCCAAGCCGTACAAGGAGGACTTCCGGCCCGAGCGCTGGAGCCGGCGCTTCGTCCGGCACATCGAAGCCTACGGCCACGGGCTGACCTACGCCCAGAAGCACCCCGACGAGGATTTCGCGGAAACCTTCGCGGTTTGGCTGACGCCCCGATCGGGCTGGAGACGCGTGTACAGGCAATGGCCTGCTATCCGCAAGCTGCAGTGCGTGGACCGTCTCATGGAGGACATCGGGCCCAAGGCCCCACTGCCATTTCGACGGCGCCTCTCCCGTCCCGTGGAATCGATGCGCGTCCTGCTCGCCGAGCACTACGGGCAGAAGGCCAAGCGCCTGCGGAAGGCGGCGCAGGGATACGTCGACGACAAGCTTCGCGAGCTGTTCCCCCCAGTGCGGACAAAGGCGCCCGTTGCCGTGAGCGAGCTGCTTCACCGGCACCACGACGGTCTGTTGCGTCGCACGGTGCGCTGGTCGGGGCTGGAGGAGGGGGAGGTGGACGCGATTCTCAAAAAGCTCGAGACGCGCGCGGCGGCGTTGAAGCTGATGTACCCCCGCAGCCAGGGCATGGAGAAGATCATGGACAGCGTGGGGCTCTCTATTACTCTCGCCATCGAGTACGCTACGACGGGACGGTTCGCGGGGTAGCGGCGCACGGACCCCGTGCGCCCCTCAAACGATCATGCGCCTGCTCAGTGCTGCGCCGGAACCCCGCTCCAGGACGCGCTCTTCGCCTTCCGGCCCGGCTGGAAGGAAATCGGGAGGTCCAGGTCGAACGGCGGCCCTTCGAATGCCGCCTTGATGATGAGCTGGAGCAGCTCGGGGTACGGAATGCCGGCTTTCTTCGCCGACCGGGCGAGCCCCACCCCCTCTTCCAACAGAGGATTGCAGTTGACCTCCAGCACACGAGGCACGCTCTCGTGGTCCAGGCGGATGTCCACGCGGCCGTACCCCCACCCGCCCACCGCGCGGAAGGCGCGCACGGCGGTGTCGGCGATCCGCGAGGCGAGCTCGGGCTCGACCCGGGCCGGGCAGATCACGCGGATCTTCTTGTACTCCGGAGAGTCCTCCATCCACTTCGAGGCATAGGACATGATCGGAGGGATATCCGGGGGCAAGCGAGAGTAGTCGACTTCGGCGAGCGGCAGCACCCGGGGCTTCCTGCCTCCGACAATGCCGACGTTGAACTCGCGCCCCGGCAGGAACTGCTGGGCGAGCGCGGGCTGGTGGTAGTCGGCGAGGATGTCGCGGACCTTCTTGCGCAGAGCGGTCTTGCTCCCCACGATGGAATCGCGGTCCGTTCCGATGCCCGCGTGCTCTTGGCTGGGCTGGACGATGAGCGGGAACTGCCACTTGTGCCTGTCGATGTCCCCGATGCGCTCGAGGAGCGCGGTGCAGGGCGGGATGGGAATGCCCGCCCCTTGCAGGAGGCTCGCGCACATGTACTTGTAGCGGCTCAGACCGAGGCCGAGGGCGGGGCAGCCCGTGATGGGGAAGCCCATGATCCGCACCAGCGTGGCGACGCGCATCTCGTACAGGGCGCCGTGCACCACGTCGTCGTATTGATTGAAGACCACGTCCGGCTTCAGCCGCATGAGCCTGCGCTGGAAGGCGGAGAGGTCGTTGGCCAGGGGCACGGTGGTGACGGTGTGGCCCAGCTTGCGAAGCGAGCGGGCCATGCGGCGGACCATCTGCAGGAGGTCCCAGTCGCTGCCGCGGTCCGCGCGCGAGTCAAGCGCTGCCTCGTTGTACGTGTTGTAGATGAGGGCGATCCGGTGGCTCTTCATGGGCTCACGATCCGATCGCTCATTCTACACTCACCGCGTCCAGAAGGCAACCGAAATGCTGCAGAAACGCGAAAGTGCGCCGCTACCCCCGCGCCATGAGTAGGATCTCGGGCCTGTACTCGAAGTGCATCGTGTCGAAGAACCGCCACTTGCCGCCCCAGACGAAGCCGTGCCGCTCGAATGCCTCGACGACGAGGGCGGGGACCATCCACCGCCGCTCGTAGGGGACGGTCCAGAAGTCCCTCACCTTGCTCATCGCCCACATCCAGTACGCGTGCCTGCCGCCGTAGCTCCTCGGCACGAGGTCGACGGCGAGCCCGTAGCTGTGGAAGCTGCGCGAGCGCGTGCCCTCGACGTAGCGGTAGTTGTAGCCGTTCATCTCCGTGAGCCCCTTGAGGAAGACGGCGACAGCGGGGTCCGCGAGACGAAGAGCGCGAAGCTCCTCGGAGACCCGGGCGAGAGGCTCTGCCAGGCGCTCGTGAACCGTCACGGTGAATCCCGCCACCTCCATGCGCACGACGCGCGCTTCCGTCTCGGCGCGCGAGCCGGCCTGGAGAAGGCGGCCGAGAAACTCCTCGTGGCGCCGGGGAGGGTTCGCCGCATCCTCGCGCACACGCTGGCGGATCCGGGCCGCGGTCTCCTCGTCGATGACCGCCAGAGGCGGAAGGGCGAGCGGGTAGCGATACAATGGAAGCGGAGCGAACTCCTCCCACTGCGACCGCTCGGCTTCGGGGAGCAGCCTGCCGTTCGCCCACGCGAACCAGGCGTCCCCCACCCTCAGCATCCACTCCCCCTCACGGAAGGCGGTCTCGGTGATCCGATCGGACCAGGCAGCGGCGAGAGCCCTCACTTCAGGCCCGCCCGGCAGCACCTCTTCCCTGGACAGCGCCTCTTCCCCGGACTGCGCTTCCATCTCGGACTGAGCCTCTTCCACTGTCCGCGCCACGGCAGCGCCCACCGACTGTGCCAGCTCCGCGAGCGGGAAGCCGGGGGCTGTCAGGAGCAGGAAGGGGGCGAGAAGGAGAACAGAGATCACGCGGAGAAAGTACCCGCGAGGCGGCGCGCGAGTCAACGCGCGGGCGCCGGCTCCTTGAGCGGCACGGCGAAGTAGGCCGCTGCATTGTTCCAGCAGATGTCCCTGACGATCCCCCCGACGAGGTCGAAGTCCAGGGGGATCTCCCCCCGTTCCATGCGCTCGCCCAGCAGGCCGCACAGGATCCGGCGGAAATACTCGTGCCGGGGGAATGAGAGGAAGCTGCGCGAATCGGTGAGCATGCCGATGAAACGGGCAAGCAGACCTATGTTCGCGAGAGACCTCATCTGCTCCTCCATCCCCTCCTTCTGGTCATTGAACCACCATGCCGAGCCGAGCTGCATCTTGCCAGGCGCACCGCCGTCTTGAAAACACCCGATGATGGATGCGAGCACGGCATTGTGGGCCGGGTTCAGGCTATAGAGGATGGTCTTCGGGAGCCTCCCCTCGGCCTCCAGCCTGTCCAGCAGGCGCGCGAGGGACCGGGCAACGACGAAGTCCCCGATCATGTCGTAGCCGGTATCCGGCCCGAGGCTAGCCCTGGCCCGTGAGTTGACGCTCCGCAGGGCGCTCATGTGCAGCTGCCAAGCCCAGCCCTTCTCGGCGTCCATCCTTCCCAGCTCGACAAGCATGGCCGACTTGAACGCCCGCGCTTCCCCCGAATCCAACGCGCCGCCCGCCCGCGCCTGGAAGAAGAGCTTGCGGATACCCTCCTCCGTGTACTCCTCGGCGAAGGGCTCCTCGATGCCGTGGTCGGAAACCCTGCAGCCCTGTTCGTGAAAGAAGCCGTGGCGAAGACGCAGCGCCTGGAGAAACGCGTCATAGCTGTCGATGGAAATGCCCGCTAGCATGGCGAGCCTATCCACCCAGGCGTTGAACGCAACGGGATATTCGATGCCCATGGACGCGTCAGGACGGAAGGCGGGCACGACGGTGATCGGGAAACCGAGATCACCCCGCAGCATGACGTGGTGCTCGAGAGAATCCGTCGGATCGTCCGTGGTGCAGATCACGCGCACGTTCATTCGCTCGAGCAACCCGCGCGCGCGGAAGCCTTCGCTTCGCAGCTTCTCGGTGCAGGCGGCATAGATCTCCGCGGCGGTTCGCGGGCCGAGGAGCATGCCATGCACGCCGAAGTACCGCGCCAGTTCGAGGTGTGTCCAATGATACAGGGGGTTGCCGATGGTAGCGGGGACCGTGGCTGCCCAGGCCTCGAACTTCTCAGGGTCGGAAGCGTCCCCGGTGATGAGCCGCTCGGCGACGCCGTTCGCGCGCATGGCCCGCCACTTGTAGTGGTCGCCCGCGAGCCATGCCTGGGTGAGGTTGTCGAAACGCCTGTTCTCCGCGATGTCTTTGACCGGGAGATGGCAATGGTAATCATAGATCGGCATCCCCTCGGCGTAGCCATGGTAGAGCCGTCGCGCGGCCCGCGTACGGAGAAGGAAACGCTCGTCGATGAACTCTCGCATAATCCTCGGCCTCCTTTGTGGGCCCGCTGCCTACGGGCTGGTGGCTGCTTCCATGGATGCAAGGCGCGCGAGGGCCTCTGCCGCCGACCGGCCGCACATGTCCCTGCGCGGGCGCAGCCCGACGCAGACAGCAGGCCTCTCGGGGCGGCCGAACAGCACGCAGCGGTTGCCCGCCGTGAGCTGGACGCAGCGCGCGCCCGCCGGTTTACCCTCTGGCATTCCCGGGATCAGCGAAGAGATCGACGGCGCGATGCAGCACGCGCCGCAGCCGGGCCTGCACCTCATGCCGCCCTCCTCACCCCGACGGCGGCCTCGGGTTGGGCGGCGATGGATCGCGCATGCCCAGCCGGAGCTCCTCGCCTGTCGAGGCGCGCTTCCACGCCACGGAGACACTCTGGTTCAGGGGATGCGCCATGGCGATGGCCTTCGGGCGCTGGCATTCCTGCACGCACACGCCGCAGTGCCAGCACTCGTCGGGATACAGGACGATCGGCGGCTTTCCTTTCTCGGGATTCGGCATGAGAAGGTCGGAGCGGCAGATCTCCACGCACCTGTTGCAGCCATTGCAGACGTCCGGATCGAAATCGATCACCCGATTGGGCGTGGGCGGATTGGGGATCATGTAGGTCTCGCGGCTCATGGCGCCTCACCCGACCTGCCGGCGTGAAGCCGGTAGTTCTCTTCGTACGTGGAAACGAACGGCGGCCTCAGGTGAAAATCCAGCGGCAGTTCTCGAACCGCGACTCCGTCGCCCTCCCGCCTGATCGGGAGGAGCTTCCGCCACTCTGGCGGATCGACCGCGGGATGATCCAGGCGGTGGAAATCGAGAAGCTCGCTGCTCGCCCTCCGCGCAAGGGACGCGCGCATGACCGCCTCGCCCGCGACGATGAGCGACCGGCACTCGAGCGCTCGCATGAGCTCATGAGGATTCGCGGCGCGAACAGAGGCCGCCTCCGCCTCGCCCAGATCGCGAAGGAGCTTCGCCCCCGCCTCGAGGGTGCGCTCGCTCCTGGAGCGCCCGCAGTGGTCTTGCATGATCCTGCAGATCCCGGCGTTCAGCTCTTTCCAGCCCACGCTCCGTTTCCCTTCACGCAGCGGGGCATAGACCCGGGCCTTCTCCCTGTCCACTTGCGCGCGGTCCATCTGCGCGCGGTCCACAGTCGGCGCCTCACTCGCGTGAAAGGCCGCCCTTCTGCCCGCATAGCGCCCGCTCGCCGCGGCGCTGGAATGAGCCCCCGCGCCGTAGACCGCTCCGCCCGCGGCGTACAGCCCGTCGAGGCTCGTCTCGAGGTCCCAGTCGACGAGCAGGCCTCCCCCTCCCCACTGCCTCCACTGGGGCACGGGCATGCCCGCCCAGAAATTGGCATGCCCGTACGCGTCGGGATCCATCACGGGCGCCTGCAGCATGTCGAGGTCCGGATCGAAGCCGGCCTTCGTGAGCATGTCGTAGACAGGGATCCGAGTCTTGCCCTCGTTGCCGACCATCAGGCCGAAGATCGCCCTGCGCTCAAGCGGGGGAAGCCGCGTGAGGTCCGCGTATAGGGGCAGCGTGAACTCGCCGCTTCGTATCCTCTGCGGGAGGTCGGGGGCGAGCTGTGGCACGTGGTTCTCGTATGTGGAAGGGACGCGCAGCCCCGGGGCCACCATGAAGCGCTGCCCCGGCGACGGGCGAAACCGCTCGCCGACCGTCGCGAGCTGCTTGCCGTCCCTGTCGACCCATGGCACCTCCTTGCCATTGGCGTCGACGATGGGGCAGCCGTGCCACGTGTTGTGCGCGTTTCCCACCCCGTAGGCGAGATAGGCGAGGCCGGCGCTGTCCGGCGCCGAGTCCTCGAGTCGGACGAACTCCGCCCCCGCGTTCCAGGCAGCGGCCATGCCGTCGCAGGCCAGGTTCGGGTCGCGGAAGGTGGCGCGGTATTCGGTCGAATGCACCCACAGCCTTCCCGGCAGCCCTGTTGCGAGGATGACAGCCTTTGCCACGACCACGAAGAACTCGCCCGTGCGCGTGTGGATCCCCGTCGCCCCGATGACCCGCTTCCTCTCCCCAGCCTCGGTCGTGAGCAGAGAGGTCACCATGACCCTGTCGCGGATCTCGACGCCCCGGCGGCGCATCTCGGCCGCGAGATGCGGCTTCATGTCGTGGCCGAACACCCGGATGTCGATCCTGTTCTGGTAGTCGTAGGCGAACAGCAATCCGGTCTCGGGATCGCGGAAATCCGCCCCCCCGAACTCGCCGGCGGCATCCCTGATCAACACGCCCATCCGCTCGCAATCGAGGAGCGTGTCCCACCCGTCGCGCGCGTTCACGTAGCGCAGCGGCCCGCAGTCGTAGCCGCCGCAGTCCTCGGTCACCCTGCGCGTGAACTCCTCGGGGCTCACGCGGGAGCAGGGATTCGCGCAGGCCGAGAGCCAATGGTCGACTCCTGCCCCACCGTTTCCGCTCCACTTCGTCGCCGACTTCTCGAGCACGAGCACGCTCGCGCCGGCCAGGCGCGCGTTGATGGCAGCATGGCAGCCGGCGATGCCGCCGCCAAGAACGAGCACGTCGGTCGCCAGGGCGGTCTCTTCCCCGTAGCGGATGGGATACGGCCACCGAGGAAGCGAGCCTTCGGTTTGGATGTATGAGTGCCAGGTGCTCATTGTCTCGAGTTCCCGTCGATCCCAACCGTACTCGATCGGGCAGTGAGCTTCAACCTGCGAGCTTCAGATGCGTGATGAACCTCCGCGTCGTCACCGCTGTGCTCACCGGCGCGAAGCGTCGCGAGACAGAGCGAAGGAGAGCAGCTCGAAGAGTATCTTCCCCGCCAGTATTCCCCAAGCCAGCCAGTCGCCCAGCTTGAGCATGACCAGGCAGAGACCTCCTGCGATGATGGTGATGTGGGGCAGGAACAGAGCCAGGCGCGCCTCCCTGTCGATCCCGGCCAGCTCGCCTTCCGCCGGTCCACCCCTGCGCCCGCGTAGGATGGCACGACCGAGGTCGACCAAGTTCCAGAAAACGAATGCAGCGGCCAACTCGACAACAGCCGTCAGCCGGGGAGGCTTCAGGAGGGGGACCCCCGGCGGGGAGAACATCCCTGTAGCCCCCGCCATCCAGAAGAACAGAACGAACACGAGGTGGACCGCCGGAAAGGCGAAGTACAGCGCCAGGGGAGAGGCCGATCCCCCTGCCCCGCCTCTGCGACGCACGATGGCTTTGCGCACGGACAGCCCTATCAGGGAGAGAACCTCCGCGAACCATAGGCCTGATAGAAAAAGCAGCGGGGAGCTCCCCCCGATCAGGATGGCATAGCCCAGGACGAGGGTGGAGAATACCCTTCCCGCGATCTCGAAGGCTATGGCTCCGCGTTTCAGCATGCCCAAGCCCTCAAAACTGCTTCCTGTTGAACAGCGCCACCGAGAGCGTGAGCAGCAAAATAGAGAGCGAGGCGCCTATTGCGAGCGAGTACAGCCACGCGGGCTCCAGGCCGAGCAGGATCGGGAGGAAGCCGAGCACCGAGAGCTGGTTGGCGCCGTAGATCACCAGGATCGCACCGACAATGACCGACGGCGAGAGGATGCCGATCAGGATGCCCGCCGCGCCCGTGATGCCGACGGTGGCGATCGCCGTCACGGCCGACTTGCCGACCTCCGCGAGGACCGCGATGTCGGGCGCACCGCCCCGAAGCCAATCGTACGCCACGCCCACCGCCAGCGTGATCGCCGCTGCCACGAGGATGCAGGTGAGCACTGCGAGGAACTTGGCCAGCACAATGCTCCGCCGCTTCACCGGCCGAACGAGGAAAAGCCAGTACACGCCGCGGCTCTTCTCGTGGATGATCCCCACGGACAGCATGACCGCCGAGATGGTGCTCGAGATGCTGGAGACCATGAAGGTGGAAAAAACCGTGAGCGACATCTGGCCCTGCAGGTTGGGCTGCAGGGCGTGGATCGCGAGCGCCACGACCGGCATGCCGATCCACAAGATGAGCATGGCGCGCGATCGCGAAAAGCCAGAAAGCTCATCCGCGTACAGGAGGGGCAGGCTCACGATGCGCCCCCTTCCGCGACGTGCTTCAGATACAGCTCATCGAGGCTCGGCGCGAGCGGATGGAAGCTGCGGATCCGGCTGCCGCCCGCAATCAGGCGCGTGAGCGCCTCGTGCGCAGTGGCATCGACATCAGCGTCGGGCCTCAGGTGCAGCAGGAAGGAGGCGGCTCCCGTGTTCTCGAGCGCCTGTATGCCCGGCAGGGCCTCGAGCTCACCACGGTTCCCCGCGTCCCGGGACAGCACGACCTCGATGTCGTCGTTCACCGAGAAGCGCGCCTTTAGCTCGGCCATCGTCCCTGGGCTGCGCATCCTGCCCCCGACGATGATGCCGACCCTGTCGGCCACATCCTGGACGTCGCTCAGGATGTGGGACGAGAAGAAGACCGTGGTGCCCCTGTCGCGCAGCTCGCGGATGATCGCCTTGACCTGGATTCTGCTCGCCGGATCGAGGCCCGCAACCGGCTCATCCAGCACGAGCAGCTTCGGCTCGTGCAGGAGCGCCTGCGCGAGCCCGAGCTTCTGCGTCATTCCCCCCGAGAGGTGGACGATCTTCGTGTCGCCCGTCCCGTCCAGGCCGACCTGCGCGAGAACTCGGGGAATGCGCGCGGCGAGGGCCTCGCGGCTCATGCCCGAAAGCCGCCCGAAGGTGGAGAGAGCGTGGCCCACCGTCGGCCACTCCTGGAAGGCGACGCTCTGCGGCATGTAGCCCGTTGTCCTGTACAGGGCGTCGCGGCGGCCGGGCATCTGGAGGCCGTCCACCATAAGGCTCCCCGAGAAGTCCGAGATCAGTCCAACGAGGATCTTCATGGTCGTCGTCTTGCCCGCGCCGTTTGGACCGATAAACCCAAAGACCTCGCCCCGCTGGATGTCGAAGCTGATGCCCTTCAGCGCGGGAGAGGCCCCGTAGCTCTTTGAGACGCTCTGAAAAACGGCGAGTGGGGTCATGGGCTCTCCTTGCTCGGGAATTGATCATAGCACAAACCGGCCGGCCGATCACCGGCGCGCGCCGCGCGCGCGGCTCTTGCCACGCGGCGCCCGAAAATAGTATTATCCGCGAGGATTTCGGGGGATTAGCTCAGTTGGTAGAGCGGCAGGTTCGCAATCTGTAGGTCGGGGGTTCGAATCCCCCATCCTCCACAACCCTCCATGAGCCTCACACTCCTGACGGATTTCTACGAGCTGTCGATGATGCAGGGGTATTTCCTCCAAGGGAAAAACCCGCGAGTCGCCTTCGACATGTTCTTCCGCCGCCAACCCTTCGGAGGCGGGTTCTCGATCTTCGCCGGCCTCGCGGACGCCCTTGCCCACATCACGAGCCTCGAGTTCACGCCGGACGACATCGCCTATCTCGACAGCCTCGGAGTGTTTCACAAGGAGTTCCTCGATCACCTCGCCGGCTTCCGATTCAGCGGCGACATCTGGGCGATGGACGAAGGATCTCTCGCCTTCCCAGGGGAGCCCCTCGTGAGAGTCCAGGCGCCGCTGATCGAGGCGCAGCTCGTCGAGAGCGCTCTGCTCGCCATCGTCAACTTCCAGACACTGATCGCGACAAAGGCCGCGAGGGTTCGCCTGGCGGCCAACGGGGGATCGGTCATCGAGTTCGGCCTGCGGCGGGCCCAGGGAGTTGACGGCGCCCTGTCTGCGGCGCGTGCCGCTTTCATCGGCGGTGCCGTCGCTACCTCGAACACCCTCGCGGGCAAGCGTTTCGGCATCCCCGTGCGCGGGACCATGGCCCACTCGTGGATCATGGTGTTCGCGAGCGAGCGGGAAGCATTCGAGAAGTACGCCGAGACCTACCCCGACAACTGCCTGCTCCTGATCGACACGTACGACACTCTGGGCAGCGGCATCGACAATGCGATCGCCGCAGGCCTCCGGCTTTCGAAAAGCCAGAGGAAGAACTTCGGCGTGCGCCTGGACAGCGGCGACCTGGAGTATCTCAGCAAGAAGGTACGGGAGCGGCTGGACGCGGCGGGACTGCGCGAGGCGAAGATCGTGGCCTCAAACGAGCTAGACGAAAACATCATCCACCATCTCGTCACCCAGGGCGCGCCCATCGACGTCTGGGGAGTCGGCACAAGTCTCGTCACTGGCGGGGACGACCCGGCCCTGACAGGCGTGTACAAGATAGTGGCGCGCGAGGAGGATGGGGCATGGGTGCCGACCATCAAGGTCTCCAACAACCCCGAGAAGGTGACCAATCCCGGCATCAAGCAGGTCTGGAGATTCGAGGGCCGGGAGGGCAGCCCGCTCGCCGATCTGGTCGCCCTGGACGATGAGCCGCTCTCGCCGGGCCGTTCCCACACGTTCCACCACCCCATGGGCGACTACAGGTCCTTCACCCTGGAGGACTACGGAAGCCTGCGCCCCCTGCTCGGCCTGAAGGTCAAGGATGGCCGGATCGCGTGTGAAACGCCGGCACTGCCTGCGATCCAACAGCGCGCCCGGCGGGAGCTGGACCTGCTCGATGACACCTACAAGCGCCTGATCAATCCCCACCTGTACAGGATCTCGCTCTCCGACAGCCTGAACGAGCTCAAGTCCCGGCTCATCCGGGAAAGCCTCGCGAAAGGTACGCGCGCATGATCGTGTCCGACGAGACGCTGCGGAAGATGATGGCCGAGGGGAGCATCGTCGTGGAGCCCCTCGAGCCCTACCAGATCCAGCCCGCATCCATCGACCTGCGGCTGGGGCGCAGCTTCCTCAAGATCGACGAGAACTCACTCGAGAGCCTCAGCCTCGACAAAGAGCTGCCCTACGTGCGGATCGAGAAGGACGAGATCGTCATCCCGCCGCACTCGTTCCTGCTCGGCACCACAATCGAGTACATCCGCATTCCGACGAATGTCACCGCTTTCGTGGAGGGGCGCAGCTCGATCGGGCGCATGGGACTGTTCATCCAGAACGCGGGCTGGGTGGACCCAGGCTTCGAGGGCAACATCACCCTAGAGCTTTTCAACGCGAACAGGCTTCCCCTGCGCCTCGCCAGCGGCAGGCGGATCTGCCAGATCGTCTTCGCCTTCATGGACAAGGCCACGCGCACACCCTACGCGGGAAAGTACCAGGGCCAGAGAGGGACAGTGGGCAGCAGAGTCTTCAAGGATCTCGACGGACGAGAGTGAGAGTGACATGATCGCAATAGGCGACAGGAAAATTGGTGGGGGCTCACCCTGCCTGATCGTCGCGGAGTTGGGCACCTCGCACCAGGGAGACATCGGACGAGCCCGGGCGCTCATCGACGCGGCGGTCTCTGCCGGGGCCGAATGCATCAAGACCCAGCTCGTTCACGCCGAAGAGATCCTCCACCCCCTGTCGGGGACCGTCGATCTTCCCACTGGCACAATCGCTCTGTACGAGCGGTTCACCGCGCTCGAACGGCCCCTCGAGTTCTACGCCGAAATGAAATCGTATACCGAAACCAGGGGCGCGCTCTTCCTGTGCTCGCCATTCGGCATCCGCAGCGCCCGCGAGCTCAGGTCACTCGGCGTGCGCGCGTTCAAGATCGCCTCACCTGAGCTGAACCATTTCCCCCTGCTCGAAGAGGTGGCGGAGTATGGCCTACCCCTGCTGCTCTCGACCGGAGTCTCCTCGCTCAGCGACATCGAGCGTGCGCTCGCGATCACGGGCACGAGCAACGTGGTGCTCCTGCACTGCATCACCGCCTACCCGGCGCCCGAGACGGAGTACAACCTCGGCGTGCTGGCGAGCCTCCGCGCCGCGCTCGGCGTCGAGGTGGGGCTGTCGGACCACTCGCTCGATCCGGTTCTGGTGCCCGCGCTCGCTGTGCTGAACGGCGCCTGCGTGATCGAGAAGCACTTCACCCTGTCGCGCGAAGGCGCGGGGCTCGACGATCCCATCGCGCTGGAGCCCGGGGCGTTCAAGACAATGGTGGAGCGTGTTCGCGAGGCGGAGAATGGGAGCACGAGCGCCCCTGCCGCCGCGCGCGCCAAGCTGGAACGCGCGCATGGCGCCGATCGCGTGCGCGCGGCCCAGGGAAATGGCGTGAAAACTCTCGCTCCCTCAGAGCGCGCCAACTACCGGCGGACCAACCGCTCGATCCACGCTGTCACCAAGATCCGGCGGGGGGCGCGAATCGGCCCGACCGATGTCGCCATTCTCAGAACCGAGAAGGTCCTGCGCCCCGGTCTCGGCCCCGAGCACCTGAAGGTCGTGATCGGAGCCCGGACAAGACGCGCGATCCCCGCGGGCGAAGGCATCGAGTGGGCTGACCTGATCTGAACGCTCCCAAAGCGCTCAGTGAGGAAGCAGAGAGAAGGAGGTTCGTATGAAAATCGCTCGGATAGCCCTCGTGATCGCCGTTTTCGCCGTCGCTCTTGCATTCCCCCCGGCCGCGCGCGCCGCGAGCGATTCGGTTGGCCTCGGACTCTCCCTCGGCGTGGCGCTCCCGCAGGGCAGCACGGCGAACATCTCCAGCTCTGATTGGCGGCCCAGCTTCGACTGGGGGTTCTACGTGAACATCCCCCTCATCGCCACGTTCCACCTCACCCCGTCCGCGGAGCTGTACAAGTTCGCGGACCAGAACGCCACGGACATGGCGATCGCCTTCAAGTTCATCGTGCCCCTGTCGCGCCTGGACCTGTACGCGGGGTTCGTCCCCGGATTGACGACGGTGTCCGATGTGACGGCTTTCCATGTCGGCGCGCTGGCGGGATGCTCGTTCCGACTGATCGGCAACCTCGACCTCTTCACGCAGGTGAAGTACATATTCCTCTTCGAGGGTGACCAGAGCATCCGGGGGCTGCGCATCAACGCCGGGATCCTCTTCAAATTCTGAGCGCATGCGCCGATCGATTGTCTCTTCTTTCCCCTTCAATTTCCCTTTCAAAAAGCTGAGAAAGGGAGTATACTCTCCCTACAAAAATCTACAGCCTGGATCAGGAGAGAGACAAAATGAAACTGACAGTTGAACAGGTAGCGAAAATGACGAAGCTTTCCACGGCGACTGTCCGGCTCTATGCATCGAGGAAGAAACTGGGTACCAAGGAAGGGAACAGGCGATACTTCTCCAAGAAGGACGTCGAGGAGCTCACCGGCGCCTCATCATCCACATCCAAGAAATCGAAGGTCGCATCAAAAGCCGCCCAGAAAGGGAAGCCCTCAGGGAAGAAGGCAGTCGGAAAGAAACTCGTCGGGAAGAAAGCGGCGAGGAAGAGGCTTCCCAAAGCCGCTTCGGCATCCGTCATGCCGGAATCGAAGAGCAAGCCGACGGCGAAGCCCGAGCCCAGAGTCGAAAAGCGCTCGTTCTGGAGTTTCTTCCGCAAACAACCGAAACAGAAGGTCTCTCTCCTGGAAGCGAAGGTAAAGAAGTAACGCCCGGCCCGTCCTTCTGATTCTCCCCTCGATGCTCCCTCTCACTATTCGCCGATCGCGTCGAGTTGGCCACGAATTGCCGCCTGTTTAGCCGAGCCCCGCTGCCGCGGAAGCGCTGCGGATGAGGATCTTGCGTAGAACGGCATCGCCGTACTTCGGAGAACTCGCCATCTCTCCAGACGCGCCGAAAAACCTGCCGGTGATGCCTCCGAGCTCCGCCGCCGTCGCCACGCGCAGAACGGGGCGGGCCCCATCCGCCGGGCTTCGGAGCCACCGTTTCATGATCGGCGCCACGACCTTCATGAGCAGGCTATCCCCGCGCCAGATGTTGGTGGCCGCGTCGCCCGGGTGCACGGCGTTCACCGTCACGCCGGAGCCCGCGAGCTCTTCCGCAAGATCGACAGTGAACAGCACGATTGCCAGCTTCGACGCCGCATAGCCGCGGAACCCATGCGGTCCCTGCCTGAACAGCCCGTCGCCGTGACGGAGCCTCCCGTACGCCGCGGCGGCGGAGGCAACATTGACGATCCGCGCCTGCCGCCCGCGTGCCGCGTCTCCTGCCGGGAGAAGGAGTGGCAGAAGCAGCCTCGTCAGGAGGAAAGCACCGAGGAAGTTCACGCCGATCGTCATCTCGAAGCCATCGTCGGTGAGCCTTCGGGTGTCGCAGAACACGCCCGCATTGTTGATGAGCAGGTCGATGTGTTGCCGGCGTTCGGACAACTCGGCCGCGAAGGAGCGGATCGAGCCGAGTGATGCGAGGTCCAGCCGCGGCGTTTCCACGGAAATGGCGGGAGATTCCGCCGCGATCACCGCATGGACATCGTCGGCCTTCCCCGCATCCCGGCATGCCAGAACGAGGTCCCATCCTTCCCGCGCGAGACACCGCGCCGTCTCGCGCCCGATACCGCTCGTCGCACCCGTTACCACTGCCATCCTCCGCTCCAATGAAGCCTCCCTTGTCCTCCCACTATTCGCTCGATGCCGCCCTCACTCGATCGCGTCGAGCTGGTCGCGCAGGTCCTCGATCTCCCGTATCCAGAACGCCTCGGACCCCCAGCCCGGATTGGATTCGCGGAACCGGCGGTCGTCGCGCTGGCGAGCCGACCACGCCAGGTAGTACAGCATCCGCATCAGGCGAAGCGGCTCGATCAGCCGCAGCGTTGCGCGATCGAGTGATCGAAACTCCTCGTAGCCGGCGAGGATCAGCTCCAGCTCGCGCCGCGAAGCTGTTGCCCGGTCGGGCAGCAGCAGCCACAGGTCCTGCACAGCCGGACCGCTCATCATATCGTCGAAGTCGATCACCAAAAGCCCTTCGCCCGGTCGATCGAGAATGTTGCCTCTGTGGCAGTCGCCGTGGATCCTCTGGGCGGGCACTCCCTCGAACAGGGGCGAGATCGCTGTGAGCGCTTCCTCGGCGAGCGCAAAAAACTCACGTTCGCACTTCGGATGCACCACCCCGCTGCGGGAAAGCTCATCGAGAAACCTCGCGGTGGAGGCTTTCGGCGAGCAGCGCAGCCTGTGCGTCGCAGGGGACCGCACGCCGACAGCGTGAATCCGGCCGACCAGGGCGCCCAGGCGCATCCAGTCGTCGTCGCTTTCCGCGTCGAAGGACCGTCCGCCCTTGCGAGGGTACAGAGCGAAGGCAAACCGCTCCCGCAGCTCGCCTTCCTCGGCCGGCACGGTGTGCAGCGTCGAGCCCTCGCCATCCGCTAGCGGCGCCGCGACAGGGAGCTCCTCCTCCGCGCAGTCGCGCACGAACCTGTGCTCCTCGAGGATCGCCTCCTCACTCCATCGACCAGGCCGATAGAACTTTGCCACGAAGGCCTTGCCATCCTCCGTGGTGAGGCCGAAGACGCGATTGACGTAGCTGGGGTAGACCGAGAGCATGCCGTCCAGACGAAGACCGTACGCCGACTCGATGGCGCCGAGTATCGCATGGGGCGTGAGAAGATCGAAGGTGCGGGTTTCCATGGGGGAGGCTCAGCATATCACCGGGTGACGGGAGAGTCGATCAGCGCCTCGGGCTTCCGGGACGCTCGACCAGCAGGTCCCAGTAGCGGGCGGGCATCAGTTTGCGTTGCAGCCGGGGATTCCTTCGCTCGGGGTTCGCGATGCGGGTGAAATATGCCCGCCAGAGCTCTTCGATGCCGGGCTCGCAGTCGCGGGACAGGCGAGTTGCCAGCCCATCCGGCAGGCCCGTGAGGTCCTTGATGCCGCTCGCGCCGCGATCGGACCAGAAAGCGGTGCCGCGTCCGATGTCGTGCACAATCAAGGCCTGATCCGGGAACCTTTCGGCAAAATGGGGCCCGACGAGCCCGACGATGTCGGCATCGGGGCGGACCGGCGCGTAGTAGAGGTTGCCGCCCATCCGACGGAAGCGCACGAAGCCGAGGAACTTCGCCATCTCGAGGCTGACCTGGTCGCGGATCTTCCGCACGGCTAGGACGTCGGACCGAGCGATCTCGTCTGCCACCGACCGGCCCGTCCGTAAGGTCAGGCGGATGTACGAGAGCAGCAGTCGGTGGCGGTCAGGCGCTGCCGAAGAGTGCACGAGCAGCAGCGTGTCCAGCTCGCCCGTGCCCGCGCAGCTGCCGATGCGCCTGCTCATGCGTTCGGCACCCTCGTCGTCGGTGCGCACGTTCACGGCGTTGGCGAACAAGTCGGCAACATGGCGCGCGGAAGGGACGACCCGCGCCCCGCCCATTCTCACGGCGAGACCCGCGGCGCACAAAAATCCGTCGAAGGATCCGTCGTAGAGGAAATCGGTCATGCGCCGGCCCTCCCAAAGGCTCCCTCGGGGGTTCGCGCGGAGACGGGAAGTGCTGGCTCCCCGAAGAGAGGAAGCTGGCCATGCGCCATATCTGCCGACTCGCACTGCCGCATGCGAAAGCGCAGGACCTCGCTCGGGAGCTCCAGCCGGTCGATCGATTTGCCCCCGCAGGTGATGAACCAGCGCGCCCTTTTCATGACGACACCGATGCGCTCGAGCGTGTCGAAGCCGACCCTCCCATGCCTGCGGGCATCGACGATCCGGCGGGCCGACTTCTGTCCCAGCCCGGGCACGCGGAGCAGCTCGTCGTAACCCGCTCGACCCACCTCAATGGGAAACCTGTGGCGGTTGCGAAGCGCCCACGAGCTTTTCGGGTCCAGGTCCAGGTCGAGGAAAGGGCGATCCTCATCGAGCACCTCGGAAGCGGAGAATCCGTAGAAGCGCAGGAGCCAGTCGGCCTGGTAGAGACGGTGCTCGCGCCGAAGCGGCGGGAAGCCGAAAGAGGGCAGGCGCGGGTCCAGGCCCACAGGAGCGAAGGCGGAGTAGTAGACGCGGCGCAGCCTGTAGCGGCCGTAGAGATTCTCGGTGAGCGTGAGGATCTGCCGATCGCTTTCGGGGCTGGCGCCAACTACGAGCTGCGTGCTCTGGCCGGCGGGCGCGAAGCTCGCGCCGACCAGTGTCGGCCGCTCGGGCCAGGAGCGGAGGGCGGGCATGCGGCCCGAGCGGGCCTGCTCGATGGTCCCGCGCACGGATCGCATGAGCCCGAGGATGTCCTTTCCGGTTTTCTGGGGCGCAAGCAGGCGGAGGCTTCGATCGGAGGGCAGCTCGATGTTGACCGAGAGCCGATCGGCCCAGAAACCCGCCTCGCGTGCAAGCAGGGGCGAGCATCCCGGGATGATCTTGAGGTGGATGTATCCGGCAAAGCCCGATTTCAGCCTCAGGGTTCGCGCGACGCGGATCAGCATCTCCATGGTGAGGTCGGGGCTGCCCACCACGCCGGAGCTGAGGAACAGCCCCTCGATATAGTTCCGTCTATAGAAGGCTTCCGTCAACGCGACAAGCTCGTCCACGCGAAACCCTGTGCGCCGCACGTTGTTCGACCGGCGATTGACGCAGTAGGCGCAGTCGTTGATGCAGGCGTTGGACAAGAGAACCTTCAGCAGCGAAATGCAGCGTCCGTCATCGGCGAAGCTGTGACAGATGCCCATCGAGACCGCAGAGCCGAACCTGCCGCCCGGCAGGCTCGCCCCGGTACGGCTCGATCCGCTTGAAGCGCACGAGACATCGTATCGGGCGGACCACGCAAGCACCTCGAGCTTGCCCAACACATCCATGCTGGTGCATGATACTATATATCTGTTTAGCAGTCAAGCGTATAGCTTGCTTTTGAACCAGGATACTGGGTGACAGCTTGCAGCCCCAACGCTGTTTCGTTCAATGTTCCAAGATGCTCGTTCGACGGAGGAAATCCCCATGCCATTGAAGGTAATCATCATCGGCGCCGGCGTGTCCGGCCTCTCGGTGGGCTGCTATCTTCAGATGAACGGTTTCGATACCGAGATCCTCGAGATGCACACCCTGCCCGGTGGCGTCTGCACCGCGTGGAAGCGCGGGGGCTATACCTTCGACGGCTGCATCCACTGGCTGATGGGCTCGGGCCCGAGCGCGAACATGCACCAGATGTGGCGTGAGCTCCACGCCGTCCAGGGAAGGCGCTTCGTGGAGTGGGACGAGTACGCGAGCGTGCGCACCTCGAGCGGCGAGACCTTCACCGTCTACACGGACCCGCGGAAGCTGCGCGATGAGATGCTGCGCCTCGCCCCCGAGGATGGAAGGCTCATCGGCCAGCTCTGCAGCGCGATCGAAAGGTTTTCCACCGTGGACATGCCGATCACCACCGAGAAGATGGGCCTGTTCGAGCAACTGGGGTACTTGCTCCCCTACATTTCCGCTGTGCCGGGTATGATGAAGTGGGGCTCACTGAGCGTCCAGACCTTCTGCTCCCGGCTCAAGAGCCGTACCCTGGCGGAGGCCATCGAGACGCTTTATGGCAACGAGGGAGAAATGCCGGATTTCCCGGTCTCGGGCCTTGTCATGATGCTCGCCTTCATGCACAAGAAATCGAATGGCTACCCCATCGGGGGCTCGCTGGAGTTCGCCCGGGCCATCGAGAGCCGCTACATCGGGCTTGGCGGGAAAATCCGCTACAACACGAAAGTCGATAGGATCCTCGTGGAAGCCGACCGCGCTGTGGGCGTCTCCTGTGGAAGGGAGGAGCACCGGGCGGATGAGGTGATCTCCTGCGCGGACGGCCACGCCACCCTGTTCGACATGCTGGACGGCAAGTACATGAGCCCCCAGCAGCGCACTGCCTACGAGACATACCCCGTGTTCTCTTCGCTGATCTATGTCGGCATCGGGATCGGGAAAGACCTGAAGGACAGGCCTTCGATGACGAGCTTTCCATTGAAACAGGAGATCCGCCTGGAGAACGGCGCGCTGACGCTTCGCAGGCTGGGGGTGCGGCTCTTCAATTTCGATCCGACAATGGCTCCGGAAGGCAAGACCGCCGCGATCGTGGCGATCGCCTCGAGGAACCTCACCTACTGGCGCGAGCTGCGCGAGAGCGACCCGGCGAAATACCGGGAAGAAAAGAAGCGGGTCGGCGAGCTTGTAGTCGATGCCCTCGATGCTGAGCTGGGCGCGATCAAGCCCTTTGTCGAGGTCGTGGATGTCGCCACCCCAGCCACGTGGCACCGGTACACGGGCAACTGGCAGGGCAGCTACGAGGGATTCCTCCCGACCCGAAAGACCATGACGAAGAACCTGGGTGCCACCCTGCCGGGCCTCGCCAACTTCTCGATGCACGGCCAATGGGTAGCCGTCGGCGGGGGTCTCCCTCCCGCGGGCATGAACGGCCGGGCGCTGGCAAAGACGATGTGCAGGAAATACGGAAGGAGGTTCGCCACCTCTCAGTGAAACGAGAAGTGAGAGTGGCACCTCCCTGTCCGCGCTCGCATGAGCCCGCGCTCGTCCGATCCGCGCTTGCCCGGCCCGCGATAAAACGCTATATTAAAAGGAGTTATGATCAATTTAAAGGACTATATTTCCAAGCAACGTATTGCGTTTCTCGAAGCCCGTGACAAGCCGGACGCCCTGGCCAAGCTCATCGAACTTTCCGACGATCCTCGGCACGTCATCGATTTCGAACAGTTCCAGAATGCCCTCCTCGACAGGGAATACATCGTCACGACCGGCATCGGCCAGAATGTCGCCATCCCGCATATCAAGAGCCGGTGGGTGAAGGACTTCTTCATCACGATCGGGGTGTTCAAGGACGGCGTCGAGTGGCAGTCCCTCGACGAGAAGCCGGTGCACCTCGCCTTCCTCATCGCGGGCCCTGAAGAGCACGAGAACTACCTGCGCATCCTCGCCAAGCTCACCCTCATCATCCGCAACAAGGAGAAGCGCAGGGCGATCATAGGCGCGGCGACCCCCGAGCAAGTCTTCAAGCTGCTCGAAGATACCTGAGCCTCGTCTTCACGCAAATCGTGAAACCGGCTATAGTGGCCGGGTCGAAGATACACATTCCAGAAGGAGATACTGTATGGCGGTAAAGGTCGGGATCAACGGGTTCGGGCGCATCGGGCGGCAGGTTGTCCTCGCCATGGTCGACAAGGGCCTCCTGGGCAAGGAGATCGACGTCGTGGCGGTGGTCGACATCAGCACCGACGCGAAGTACTTCGCGTATCAGCTGAAGTACGACTCGGTCCACGGCAGGTTCGGCGGCACTCTGACCACCGAAAAGTCGTCGGGCGCGGCCGAAGATGACGTCCTGGTCATCAATGGCTTCAAGACAAAGTGCATCATGGCCACAAAGGAGCCTTCCCAGCTGCCCTGGAAGGACCTGGGCGTCGAGTTCGTCATCGAGTCCACGGGGTTGTTCACCGATTCCGAGAAGGCGAAGGGCCATATCGCGGCGGGCGCGAGGAAGGTCATCATCTCGGCCCCGGGCAAGGGAGATGTGAAAACGCTGCTCATGGGCGTCAATGACAACGAGTACGATGCCAAGAAGCACGACATCGTCTCCAACGCCTCCTGCACCACCAATTGCCTCGCCCCGGTCGTGCACGTCCTCTTGAAGGAAGGGATCGGCATCGAGGCGGGCCTCATGACGACGATCCACTCCTACACCGCCACCCAGAAGACCGTGGACGGGCCCTCGAAAAAGGATTGGCGGGGCGGCAGGGCGGCTGCAATCAACATCATCCCCTCCACCACCGGCGCCGCAAAGGCCGTGGGGGAGGTTCTCCCCGCGGTGAAGGGCAAGCTCACCGGCATGTCATTCAGGGTTCCCACCCCCGATGTGTCCGTCGTCGACCTCGTCTTCCGCGCGGCGCGCGACTCATCGATCGAGGAGATCGACGGCCTGATGAAGAAGGCCTCCGAGACCTATATGAAGGGCATCCTCGGGTACAGCAACGAAGAGGTCGTCTCCACCGACTTCATCCACGACGACCGCTCGTCGATCTACGACAGCCTCGCGACCCTCCAGAACAACCTGAAGGGCGAGAAGCGGTTCTTCAAGGTCGTCTCCTGGTACGACAATGAGTGGGGCTACTCGTGCCGCACCGTCGACCTGCTCATGAAAATGGCGAAAGGGAAGTAGCCGACACAGAAGGATCCCGAGCCGATTCCAGAGGGCCCCGGCAGTCGCCGGGGCCTTTTTGCGCCAGAAACGCGGAAATCGAGTTGAAAACGACCGTGCGAGGGGTGTATAGTTCTTTCCGACGCAAATGGAAATACCGAATGTCTCCTAACGACGCGCGCATCTCACACCAAGGCAGGCCTGTCATGTTGCGAAAGCCGGTTCTGGTTCTCCTGCTCGCACTGCTCGCCGCGGTTTCCTGGGCGCAGGTGACAAGCGACTTCTCCCTCACGGTGAATCCCGCCTTCACCATCCCCCTCGGACCATCCCTCGCGGATGGCACGCCCTTCTACACGATCGGGGGCGGGGCATCGCTGAAGGGAGAGTACACGCTGCCTTTTGCCCGGGCGCTCTTTACGGGGCTGGCGCTGGATGTGGATTTCCTCCCCATCAATGCCGCTTCGAAGGCGATGACCTTTCTCTCCCTCGGTCCCGAGGTCGGGCTTCGGTTCTTCCCGATCCCCCGCCTGGGCGTGCGGCTCGCCGGATACGGCGGTATGTACCTCGGCTTCGGCGCTGGCGCCACGGTCTACAACCCATTCGCCGCCGGGTTCGCGGACATCTCCTATCTGCTCAGCCCGTCGCTCAGCCTCGGACTCGGTGCCACGTACAAGTACAACTTCTCCAAGTTCGGCCCCGTCTACAATGGGATCGGCGTGAACCTCGGGGTGAGCTACCATATCGGGGCGGGCAGCGGGAAGGCCGACCTGCGGATCGAGCCGAAGATCGAGCCGATCTTCCCCCTGTTCTACACCTACTACGACAAGAACCAGGCAGGAACCCTCACGTTGAAGAACACGAGCCCCGGACCCATCCAAGATGTGACGGTGAGCTTCTTCGTGAAGGAGTACATGGAGCAGCCGAAGAACTTCTGGTCGGCGCCCGCGTTGGACAGGAACCAGGAAGTGTCGGCCCCGATATTCGCCCTCTTCGACCAGAGGATCTTCGACGTCACCACCGAGACCAAGGTCGCGGGAGAGGTCGTCGTCGCGTACAAGTACCTGGGCAAGGAGGGGACGACTCGCGTCCCCGTCACGGTCACGATCAACAACAGGAACGCCCTGACCTGGGACGACGACCGCAAGGCCGCTGCGTTCATCACATCCACCGACCCCGACGTCATGCTCTTCGCCAAGAACGTCGCATCGGATGCGGGCTCGAAGGCGAAGCCTCCTGCGATCAACACGACCTTCCGCATCGCCATGGCCCTGTTCCAGGCCATGAACCTCCAGGGGGTCAGCTACGTCACTGACCCCACGACCCCCTATGCAAGCTCGTCGCAGAACAAGACCGCCCTCGACTTCCTCCAGTTCCCCATGCAGACCTTCGCCTATCGCGCGGGCGACTGCGACGACCTTTCCATCCTGTACTCCGCCCTTCTCGAGGCGGCGGGGATCAGGACAGCCCTGATCACCGTGCCGGGCCACATCTACGCCGCCTTCGACCTCGGCATGCGGAAGGAGGACGTGAAGGCCACTTTCTCCAACCCTGACGCCGTCATCTACCCAGAGAACGAGACAACCGCGTGGCTGCCGATCGAGATCACCCTCGTGCGCAAGGGGTTCACCGAAGCCTGGAGGGCGGGCGCCGTGGACTGGCAGACCAACAGCGCAAAGGGCGTCGCCAAGTTCCTCATCGTGCGCGACGCATGGATGGCCTACCCGCCCGTAAGCTCTTCGCGGGTCGTGAAGGATGCGATCCGACTCCCAGAGAAAGAGGCGGTCTTCCGGGAGTACAGTGCGGAGATGGCGCGCTTCATGGGCATCGACTTCCAGCCCCGAGCCGCGAAACTGCTCTCCAATCTCAAGCTCAAGGAAAACAAGACAAACACCCGGCTCATGAACAGGCTCGGGATCCTGTACGCGCGCTATGGAATGCTGAAAGAGGCGAAGAGCCAGTTCGAAGCAGCGCTCAAGATATCGGGCGACGACGCCTCGTCGGCGGTCTTCATCAACATCGGCAACGTCTCCTACCTCAATGGGAGCTTCGCCGATGCAGTGAGCTACTACAGCAAGGCCCTCGAGAAGAAGCCGGGAATGCCGGCCGCCCTTCAGGGCATCACGCTCGCCAGCTACGAGCTGGGCGACAGGGAGTCGGTCGACACAGCTCTCGCGCAGCTCAAGCAGGCCGACCCTGAAGCCGCGGACAAGCTCGCCGCACTTGGCTCGGGAAAAGTCGACGCGACCAGCCGCGCGGCGGCTTCGGACAAGGAGGTTGACACGTGGATCGAAGAATGAACTACGGCATGCGAGCGGCGCTCCTCGCGGCGGTCGCGCTCGCCACTCTCCTTCTCGGGACATGCTCCGACACGAACATCGTCCAACTCCTGACCGACGAGGTGAAAGCAGCCAACCACAAATTCCTGGTAGTCAAATCCGTAGACCCACAGCAGAATGCGACGAACGTCGATCCGGGCAAGCGCATCACGATCGTTTTCGACAGAGACATCATCGCGGACACTAGTGTGCTGGCTTCGTCGAGCTTCACGCTTTCGCCAGCACCAATAGCGCCAGGGTTCGTATGGAATATTTCATACAATCCCGCTACCTTTACCTTGAGCCTCGAGCCATACCCTTACCTCGAGAACCAGACCGACTACACACTTACGATCAGCAAAGCATTCAAGGGCACCGACGGCAGCGATCTACAAGAAGCGGTTGTCTGGTCATTCCAGACTGGGCTCTTCCCCCGTGGTTACCTCAAGATCGAGAATGATGCTGCTCTGACGAACAAAACGAACGTGACGCTCAACCTCTGGTACAACGAGGTCGCCGATAAGGTTCGATTCGGCAACAGCGAGGCTGAGCTCCTCAATGAGGTATGGATCGCTGTTCCTGGAGCAACTTACTCATCCTTCGCCATTCCTGCCGGAGATGGCACCAAGACGGTCTATGTGCAGTTCTATAGCAATTCCTCGGGTGCTCAGTCATCGATAAAGAGCGATACCATCGGACTTGATCAGACTCCCCCGTCCGTTGACGCGGGCCCGCAGCGCTACACGAACACAACATTCTCTTTCACGCCTGCTCCAACAGCATCGGACGCAAATGGCATCAAGAGCTATCTGTGGACCTGTGTAAGCCCATCCATCACGCTTACCGCCCCAGACACATCTAGTCCGACAATCGGCATTAATGTGGTGGCATCGGAAGCCGATTACACGATCCAGCTCGAGGTTCGGGATAATGCGGACAATCCCGCGATTGATACCCTAATCCTTCGAATGGACAGGACGCCGCCGAACGCCGCGCCGATTTTCTCGCTCGTTCCTATATCTCCCGTCTGCAGCCCTGTACCGAGATGGGGATGGGATCACCAATCGACCGAACCGACGCAAATCTTTAAATTTGAATTACTAAACAATGACACAAAGGAGGTGTTCTATAGCCGCAGCAACACTACTTCGAAAGCTTACAGTCCAAAAGTTGAATGGCCTGATTACTCGCGAGGCACTCCTCCAGGAAATTACACGATGACGGTGTGGGAGATGGACTATGCGGGGAACCTGTCCACCCCCGCCGCATCGACAGTGGATGTTACCTCCATACTGCCAGTCCACCGAATGAAAGACTTCCCTACTAAAGCGACTCTTAAGTGGTGGACAATGACCAACCCCAAAGACCCTCTGCAGTATCCACGATACTATGATCTATACTTAGATTGGTGGGATCTTAAAGTAGGGGTGTTCACTCCAGTAAAAGGGTCGCCATTCCGAATAGAGCAACCGAAGGGAATCGACCCGTCAATGAATATTGAATTGGACCCGGGAGTTGAATATCGCTGGTATATTTTAGCTCCAGATATATATATGCGCAGCCCAGTGGATGAAAAACAGTACTGGTCGTTCATGACGCGTTGAAAAACGACACTGGAATGATAGAAGCCCGCGGCCCCTCAGAACCGCGGGCTTTTTCTTTTTTACAAGTTGCGCAGTCCACAGGGTCGACGGCTCAGCAGCTCCGCTCGTAGATCCGGTGTACCTTGCACACCCGTGCGCCGAGGGTCTGGATGTCGCGCAGCATCAGCTCGGTGCGCTCGGAGACCTGCACCAGCTCCGCGGTGCGGTACGCGCGCTCCGCGACGGTCTTTGTCAGCTCGCTGTAGAGCAGGGCATTTCCTCCCAGGCGCTGATACTGTGAAAGAATGCCCATCCCATTGATGAGGAGACCGTCGCTCGCCTTCATCGCCCGAAGCAGGCGCAGCAGCTCCATGGGTCCCAACCGGCCCTGATTCTTCTGAAGCACGGCGGACAGGTCGGGGAAGGCAAACAGATACCCGACGATCTGCCCGTCATAGGCGAGGATTTTGGCCAACCGTGGGTCGGCGATCACTAGGAGGTCCTTCTTCACCTGCTGGAGCTCCTCGGGGCTGAGCGGATAGTCCTCAAGGTGATCGGCTAGGGTCGCGTTGTAAAGATCCGCAACTTTGTCGGCAACACGCGAAAGCTCGCGCTTGTTGCGGAACCTCAGCACCTGAAACCGCCCGCGCTCGAGCACCTTGCCGGCGATGGCGCTCACCCGCTCGGGCAGGCGAAAACTGGCCGGGGGCAAATCCATCGAGAGAAGGTCGACGTGCTTTCGGAATCCCAGCCCTTCGAGCAGGCGGGAGTAGTAGGCATGGTTGTACGGCATCATGGTCATGGCTGCCCGGCGATCGAAGCCCTCGATCAACACGCCGCTGCCCGACGCGCCTCCCAGCAGCATGGGCCCGCGCAGCATCTCGAGGCCCTGGCCTCGGGTCCACTCGAGCAGGCGAGTCATGAGGGCATCCGCGGCCTGTGCGTCGTCCTCTGCATCGAAGAAGTAGAAGTGGGCGCAGCGGGTTTTGTGCTGGGCGATGTAGGCCGGGTTCTTCACCACGCAGGCGCGTGCCAGGGTCCGCCCTCCCTCGCGCACAAGAAAGAACTCGCCGTTCGCCTGACCGAAGAAGGGGTGGCGCCGACTCAGGAGCGCCCGCATATCGAGGTCGAACCAGGGCACCCACTGCGGACAGCCGCGGTACAGACGCTTCGGGAAGTCGATGAACTCCCGCTCCGCGGGGCTGCGAGCTTCGACCAGAACAATTTCGATGTTTCTACCCATGGCTGGTTCGCAGTATAGCGGTTGCCGGAAGCGGCGGCAATCATTGGGCAGACCGCGCGGTCGCAGCCAGTGAACCGGGCCACAGCAGAGCCGAATCATGATACCGCTCCTTTGACAGCACCACGCAGGACGCGGACCTGTTCGTGGCGCGGGACCCTGCATCGACTACTGGAAGGCGCGGCATTCTCGGCCGGGCTGAGGTGACCTCGCACATGTTCCAGGCAGCGGCAGGCTATTCTCAGATCGATACTATATTAGTAGATTGGCTGACATTGGGTGTACACTCGGGTGTATACTATTGAATGAATGGCGCAGGAGGTCGACGGATCATGAAGTATCGAGTTGTACTTTGTGTCCTGGTCGCGGGGGCTCTGGCGATTTCCGCGGGCGCGCAGGCGCAACCGGATCCGGCCCGGATCAATCCATCAACGAGCACGGCCACCAGAGCGCCAGGCGAGACGCAGCTCAAGTTTTCGCCCTTCTGGATTCAGGCAAAGCCCGTGCTCACCATTCCCCTCGGTGAGAGCGCATCTTACTTCACCCTCGGCGGCGGAGGGGCCATTATCGGCGAATATCGGCTGCCTTTCCTCCCGCTCGCCTTGGCCCGTGCCGTGATTGAGTACGGTTACTACCCGATCCAGGCCAGGCAGTCCACGTCATTCACCTCGGCCGGGGCCGGTCTCGGATTCTCCTACAATTTCATCCCCAACCTCGGCATCAAGCTTTACGCCGACGGCGGCGCCACGTACGGCTTCTTCAACTCAACCTCCGAGGGATACTGGAACCCGTTCCTCAAGACAGGGCTCGATCTCTACGCATCCTTCCCCCCGGGACTGATGATCAGCCTCGGCGGCACGTTTCTGTACGAGATCGGCCTGTACATGGGGGTTGGAGCCACGCTCGGGGTCTCCGTCGGCCTGGGGACCCCGGTCACTGTCCAGAAGTTCAAGCCTGCGCCGGTCAAGCCCTTGCGGGAGAAGCCGCAGCCTTTGCAGAATGTCACCAAGATGGGGGCTGGCCTCGAGCTGAGCCAGCTGAACATCCAGGACATCTACCCCGTCTTCCATAAGTATTACGACGATCACCCGATCGGGAACGCGGTGCTGCACAACTGGGAGAAGACTCCCGTGCAGAACGTGAAGGTGAGCGTGTGGATCAAGGAGTACATGAACGACCCGAAGGAGGTCGCTGGTCCGGCCAAGATCGAGTCCGGACAGGATGCCACCGTCGATCTGTTCGCGCTCTTGAAGAAGGAGGTGCTCGCGAACACGGAGGACACAAAGGTCGCCGCCAACCTCACCGTGAAATACACCCTGAATGGCAAAGAGGTCACCAAGGATTCGGTGCAGACCATCCGGATCCTCAAGCGCAACTCCCTCACCTGGGATGACGACCGCAAGGCCGCGGCTTTCGTCACGCCGAACGATCCCACGACGGTGAAGTTCGCCAAGAACGTGGCCTCGATGGTCAACGGCAAGGGCAACACCTCAGTGGAGCCGAACATCCGCCTGGCCGCTGCTCTTCACAATGCCCTTACCCTGTATGGGCTCACCTACTCCACGGACCCGGTCGCCACGCTGAACTCTGACAACAAGACCGTGGACTACATCCAGTTCCCCCAGCAGACCCTCGACTACCGCAGCGGGAAGTGCAGCGACTTCTCGGCGCTCTACGCCTCCATGTACGAGGCGCTCGGCCTGGAGACCGCGTTCATCACCATCCCCGGCCACATCTACATGGCGGTTGCGCTCTCGATCAGCCCTGATGATGCCCGGGCCTCCTTCACCCACAAGGACGACCTCATCATCAGGGACAACAAGGTGTGGGTTCCCATCGAGATCACGCTCCGCGACGGCGGGTTTGTGAAGGCGTGGCAGCTCGGCGCCAAGGAGTGGCGCGAGAACCTGGCAAAGAACCAGGCAGTGCTCTACCCTGTGCGTGAGGCGTGGAAGGTCTATGAGCCTGTGGGATTCGCCGCCGGCATTTCGGAGGTAAAACTTCCTGCCGAGGGTACGCTGGTCAAGGCGTTCGCAGCCGATCTCGACGCCTTCGTCAAGGGGGAGATGGGACAGCAGGAGCTTGCCCTGCAGGCCGCGGTGACCAAGGCCACGACGCAGGCGAATAAGTCCAAGTCGCTCAATAGCCTCGCGGTCCTGCACTCGCGGTTCGGGCTCTACGGCCAGGCGCAGAAGGAGTTCGAGCAGGTTCTTGCAAAGGACGAATACCTGCCCTCGCTCATCAACCTCGGCAACATCCATTTCATGCAGGACAACAATGAGAAGGCGCTGGAGTACTACAACCGCGCCGCCAAGAAGGCGCCCAAGAACGCTACGGTGCTCCTGTGCATCGCGCGCGCGAACCACGCGATGGAGAACTACTCCAGCGCGAAGAAGGCATATGCGGATCTGCAAGTCGTGAATCCTCAGCTGGCGCAGCAGTTCGCCTACCTCGACCTCAGAGGCGAGGAGGCGACCCGCGCCGCGGACGTGACCGGTGTGAGGGGGACAGTGATATGGTCGGAATAAAGAGACTCGTCGCGGTCGGCGGGCTCGCCGCCGTTCTGGTCGGATTGGCTGGCTGCCCGAGCCAGCTCCTAGTACGCATTAAGGAAGAGATCGCAAAGTTTCCGTTCACCGCCACCAGTTACACGTTCGTGAGGCAATGGGGGAATGCAACGCCGGAGTTTGCTTTCTTCAACCCTCTCGTGAAGACCGACACATCTGGATTTGTGTATGTCGCGGATTCGAGCTTCCGTGTTCGTAAGTTCACCGCAGCAGGTGCAATTCAACAGACCATCGGCCTTGTCACCTCCCAGGGCGTTGATGCGAGCCTTTTTGATATGGCGTTCGACGCTGCAGGGAACATGTATGTGACAACCCGCGAAGCCAACCAGATCCAGAAGTACGACTCGTCTGGCAACCTTGTCCTCGAATGGGGAGGGAGCACTACCTACGGAGGCTTGGCGCTGAGTACTTCCTTTGGCTCGCCTTCAGGGATCGCGGTCGACAGCAACAGCAATGTCTATGTTGTGGATTCCGGCAACAACCGCGTGGTGAAGTTTACCTCTTCGGGCGCATATCAGACGAGCTGGGGCGGGCTTCAGGACTACCCCCCCACCTCGGGAGCCTTCCTCAGCAGTCCACAGGGGATCGCGGTTGACGGCAGCAACAATGTCTATGTTGTAGATAAAGGCAACCACCGCGTGCTGAAGTTCGACTCTTCTCTTAGCCCGACTGCCGAATGGGGAAGACTGGCCGGAGACCTCTACCCTCCCGCCGGATCACAGCTCAGCAATCCGATGGGCATCTCGGTGAGCGCGGGCAGCCCGCAGTCTGTCTACGTTGTCGATCGCGGAAACTACCGGATTGTCAAATTCTCCACCAATGGCTCCTACCAGACGGTCTGGGGAGCGTATGGGCCGGCCAACGGCGAGTTCGAGTCTCCTGGCAGTGTGGCTGTCGACACGTCCGGATTTGTCTATGTCTCTGACGAACCGGGCGTGTGGGGCAGGATCCAGAAATTCGATACTTCGACTCCGCCGGTGTGGGTAGCTTCATGGGCTCTGGATTCCACACCGACGGATGGCATGTTCACGGTCCCCTGGGGCGCTGCTTTCGACTCAAGTGGCAACATCTACGTGAACGATCTCTTCAATGGTCAAGCACAGAAATTCGACTCCTCGGGGAACTTTTCCGCAAAGATATCATCTCAAGGCACATCGACCCCATTCCAGGGGCCCATGGGGCTCGCGATAGATGCATCCGACAATGTCTACGTTCTTGAAATGTCAGGTCGCATACAAAAGTTCGATTCGTCCCTGAATTACCAGACGACGTGGGGCGGACCCGGGAGCGGGCAGAAACAATTCCAGAGTCCGACCGCGCTCGCGGTCGATGCCTCTGGAAACATTTTTGTCGCAGACACCGGCAACTACCGTGTGCAGGTCCTTAATTCCTCTGGCAACTATCTACGAGAGTGGGGCGGCAAGGCCGGCACTCCCCCGTCTGATGGGCAGTTCGACATGATCTATGGCATCGCTGTCGATGCAGAAGGCAATGTGTACGTGTCGGACATGGGGCTCAACCGAATCCAGAAATTCGACTCGCAAGGAGTTTTTCTTGCGAAATGGGAGTATCAGGGAACTGGGGACGGCCAGTTCATAAACCCCATCGGAATAGCCGTCGACGCGATCGGCAACGTCTACGTGTGTGACCTCGGAAACCGCAGGATCGAGAAATTCGATCCGTCCGGGACTTTCCTTGCGAAGTTCGGCGGCGTGGGTGTCGGAAACGGAACTTTTAGCTGGCCCGTGGCTGTCGCGGTAAACTCATCCGGACAGGTAGTCGTCAGCGATTACACAAGCGACCTGGTCCAGGAGTTCGAGCCGTCGTTCTGACGGCTCGGCTTGAAAAGCCGGCCTCGACGGGACGCCTCGACGCCTGCCTTTACCTCGGCGTGAGCGAAATCGAAGCCCCGGGATCAGCGCTGCCGCGATTCGCAGGATAGCGGATTGACAAATTCGCCACCGGATGGTTAAATTTTAGCCATGCTCAAGAGGTATCTCCACGACGAAATCCTCAGGACCCTGAGGCGCTTTCCCGCCATCCTGCTGACCGGGGCGCGACAGGTCGGAAAATCGACCCTCGCGCAGCAGCTCATATCCCCTTCTTGGAATGCGCGATACGTCACCCTCGATGACCGGGCGAACCTGGACGCCGCACTCAGGGACCCAGACGGTTTCGTCGATGCTCTTCCCGCGCCGATCATCCTGGATGAGGTCCAGCGTGCGCCCGACGTCCTGCTGTCCATCAAGCGCGCCATCGACCGCAATCGCAGCCCCGGCTCATGGCTGTTGACCGGTTCCGCGAATATCATGACGCTTTCTTCCGTCTCTGACTCCCTTGCCGGACGTATTGCCCTGAAGACCCTGTATCCCTTCAGCTGGCCCGAGATCGAAGGAGCGCCCCTGCCTTCCGTGATCCCCTCCCTTTTCTCCGCCGCAAGCTCTCGTGAGCTCATTCGCTCCCTGCCGTCGGAAGGGAAGGCGGAATGCCGTGCACTGGTCGAGAAGAGGATCCTCTCGGGAGGCTACCCTCCCGCGGCGCTCATGAAAGGGGGAACCAACCGCGCCGAGTGGTTCGATTCATACCTGCGAACGTACGTCGAGCGGGACCTCCTTCAGATCAAGTCGATTGAGCAGATCCCCGATTTCAACCGGCTCATCACGCTCGCCTCCTTCCGCACCGGAGGTTTGCTCAACATGTCAGATCTGTCGCGGGAGATTGGACTGCCATATACCACTCTCCGACGGTACCTGAACCTTCTGGAGGTCACCTACCAGGTTCACCTGCTCCCCCCCTATCATGCGAATATCTCGAAACGCCTGGTGAAGACTCCCAAGCTCTACTCCCTCGATACCGGGCTTGCATGCTCCATTCGCGCCGCGGACGACTGGCCGACTCTCGAGCGGCAAGCCGGCGCGGGTGCCCTTGTGGAAACATGGGTTGCAGCCGAGCTGCTCAAGCTCCTGCCCCTTCTGGATCGCAGGCTGCGGCTGTATTTCTGGAGGACGGGCAATGGGGAGGAGGTGGATTTCCTGGTCGAGCGGGGTATCGATCTCATCGGCATCGAGGTCAAGTGGGGCGCGCGAATCGTCGATCGCGACGTCGCCAACCTGCACGCCTGCGCGGAGGACCTGAAAGGCCGACTGCGAATGGCGGTGATTCTCTACAGCGGATCGCAGGTTGTTGCCCTCTCGCCTCGGATCGTCGCCATGCCCTTCGACGTGTTCTTCGGCATCACTCGCCGGCCGCGCTGAGAAGGCGGATCAGCGGGACAGGAATCTCCAGCTCTCCCGCAGGGAGGCGAGGGGATCGCCGGTCCGGAAGTGATCGTCCTGCTCGACGATGTACCAGCGGCAGCCGGCGCGGCGCGCGCAGCGGCGGATCCACTCCACGGGATCGACGCCTCCCGCCTGCAGCCAGTAGGTGTCAGGCTCGATCTGTACAGCAAGGGCGGTGCCAGCCTCATGGGTCGCTACCTCGGCATCACGATGTTCCCGCTCACCGTGGGCGAGCTCACCTCCAGCGAAGGGTCGTTCGAGGGATTCACCCAGGCACTCCAGGAACCGCATTCCGTCAACGCCCGCGCTCGGGATGCATTCGCCCAATTGCTCGATCTCAACGGCTTTCCTGAACCATTCGCCCGGTTGGAGCGGCAATTTCTGAACAGCTGGACCGCTGAGCACACGAAGCTTCTCGTCCGTGAGGATATTCGGGATGCAACGAGCATCCGGCAGCTTTCGCTCGTCGAGATGCTCACGCACCTTCTGCCTGAAAAGGTCGGGAGCCCGCTTTCTCTTTCCTCCATGCGTGAGGATCTCGGCGTCGCCTTCGAAACTGTCAGGGACTGGGTTGCCATCCTGCACCAGTTCTACTACTCATTCCCGCTCCTCCCCTATAGCACATCCCTCACCCGCGCCCTTCGCAAGGCGTCCAAAGTGTACCTGTTCGACTGGTCCGAGGTACTCCAGGAATCGTTGCGGCTCGAGAACATGGTCGCGCTGCACCTCTGCAAAGCTGCCGCGACCTGGAACGCGCGCGGAGAAGGACATGTCGCGGTTCGGTACCTGCGGGACAGGGAGAAGGATGAGGTCGACTTCGTCATCCCCAATGCCGGAATCCTTTGGGTGATCTCGGCGGATCGCTGGCTGCGCGCGCTTCCCTGAACGCGCGACAGCGATGGGCGACGGCCTACTTTTCCGACAGGCACGTGAAGGTCCGCACCAGCTCCTCGCCGGTCTCGTCCACGAGGGTCAGGGTGTGGGAGCCGGGGCCTGGCCGTGCCTCCCTGTCGTGCAGCTCCGTGGTTTCGCCGAGGTACTCCCCGTCCATGTGCCAGAAGATCGTCGCGCGCGGGTTCCTGTGTGCCGCGTGAAACACGGTCCTCCCCTGCCTGCCGTCGAGCTCGATGGGAACATAGATCTTCCCACCCTGCTCGGGGAAGATGAGGCTGAGGTTCGCAGTCGACCGGTCGGACTCGCGCTCGCCGCTCCCTGGCCTGAACGGCGGCAGCGGGCGGTAGTCGGAGTGGCTGCGCGCATAGTACCACTCCATGGCCGGCGGCAGCACGAACCACGAGACAGCCTTGAGCGAGCCCATGGGCTGCGTGCGTGTGGTCGCTCTGTAGCGGCCGCTCGCTTCCAGATGAACGAGCCTGCAGTACCCGCAGGTCTCCGCCTGGCTCGCAGCGGGCGGAGCGAGGATCTGCTTTGTCCGCTCGCAGAAGCGCCCAGCTTTCAGGCCGCTCTTCGCGCACGTGGTGAGCCGGATAAGGTCGGCCTCGGGGGCGCGGAACCAGCCCGAATCGCCCAGGATGCCGAAGACGTCGAATAGAACGGGCGCTGCGGCTGTCGACCCCTTGATATCCTGCCTTCCCTCGCCGCTCGCATTGCCCACCCACACCCCGACTGCGCAGCGTGGAGTGACGCCGATTGCCCAGGCATCGCGGAAACCGTAGCTCGTGCCGGTCTTCCAGGCGATCCGCTTCGAGCCCAGGTAGTCCCGCCAAGCGCCTTCCTCGCCGGGCCTCTCCACCTCCAGCAGCGCCGACAGAGTAAGCCAGCACGCGCCCGGTCCGATGGCGAAGCCCGGCAGCCCTCGCGCCCTGCGGGCGAGACCCGCGTACATGTGCGTGAGGTCCCAGAGCGACCCCTCGGCACCTCCCAAAACAAGGGTGAGTCCGTAGCTCGCGGCGGTCCTGTTGAGCGACGTGAGCCCGAGGCCTCTCAGCGCCTCGGCGAACCTGTCCAAGCCAAACAACCGAAGCAATCGAACAGCGGGCACGTTCAGCGAATGCGCGAGGGCGATGTTCGCCGGCACAGCTCCCCCGTATGTCTTCGCGCTGTTCTCGGGCTGGAAGCCGCCGATGCGGGTCGGGATATCCGCGACAAGCTGCTCGGGAAGAAGCTCGCCGGAGTCGAGCATCGAGGCGTAGAGGAAAGGTTTCAGGAGACTGCCCGTGCTGCGGACCGACCTGATGATGTCCACCGCGCTGCCGGGACCCTCACCTTGCACGTTGCCCGCGTATGCGAGCGCATCGCCCGTTTCCACGTCCAGGACCAGGACAGCCGCATTCGCGATCCCGCTCTGCCTCCAAAGCTCCGAGCGGCGCATGAGGATGTCGTTCACGCGAATCTGCAGCCCCCTGTCGAGAGTCGTGGCGATCCGAGGTCCCGATTTCGCCCTCGACGTCGTCCCTGCATCCGATCTCTCCCGCAGGCTCACCAGGAGATGAGGCGCATCACGGGGGAGAGGGAACGGCGCGGGTGGAAGCGGCTCGCCAAGGGAGAGCCGCAGCGTGTCCTCGTCGATGACGCTTTCCCGGTGGAGCACGGCGAGCAGCCTGTCGCGCCGGGCGAGAAGCTCTTCTCTGTTCCTGCCGGGGTGAATGAGCCCCGGACTGTTGGGCAGCACGGCGAGCAGCGCGCACTCGGCCCAGGAAAGGGTGCGCGGCTCTCGGCCGAAGTACCGCCACGAGGCAGCCTCGAAACCCACCACGTTCCCGCCGAACGGCGCGTTGGAGGCGAATAGGCGCAGGATCCCGGCCTTCCCCGTCGTCATTTCCAGGCGCAGCGCGAGGAGCGCCTCCACCAGCTTCTCACCAACTGTTCGCGGCCTTCCTGAACGGGACAGCCGAATCACCTGCATGGTGATCGTGCTGCCGCCGCTCACCACCTCGCCCGCCCTCGCGTTCGCCGCAAGGGCCCGGGCGAGGGCAATCGGGTCCACGCCGGGGTGCTGAAAGAACCGCTTGTCCTCCCGGGCCAACAGCGCGTGCATAAACCTTTCGGGGATCTCCCCGTCCCCGGGAAACCGCCACTGGCCGTCCGCCGCGATCGACGCGCTGAGCAGCCGCCCTTCGCGGTCGAGCAGGATCGTGGAATACTCGGGCGAGAAAAGGGGAGAGGGGAGAGAGAACCAGAACAGCGCCGCGGCGGCGAGCGTGGGAAGGAAGCCGAGCAGCGCCAGCAGGAGGAGCGGGCGGGGCAGGATGCCCCGCCCCGCCGGTTCTCTTCTCACCTGCCTCCGAGCCACTTGCCGGGCACCACCGCGCGGATCGTCGAGTCGTACATCGCCTCCACAGACATGGAGGGCAGGTAGAACCGGCCGGAGTACGCGGATGTCACCCGGAACTGGAATGCCTGGGTCGCGCCCCGACCCAGCGCGAAGTACGTGAGGATCCTGTCGTCGCGAATGTCCTGGTAGTCGTAGATCTTCTTCCCCGTCTCCTCGGTGCCCAGCACGCGGGCGTTCGCCACCTCCCAACTTCCCGGCAGCAGGTAGCTCAGCGCGAGGGACTCGTAGTCGACGAATCTGTTGAGGTTGGTCACCTGCAGCGTGACGATCAGGTCCGAGCCGGGCTGAACCTGGTCCGGCTCGATGGACCCTCCCTCCGGTGTGGCGTAGGAGACCCTAAGATCGAGCCAGTTCTTCGCCTCCTTTTCCGTTCCCAAAGGCGGAATGCCCTGGAGGATCACCCGTGGATAGATTGCCGCGCTCCCCGTGTTGGTGATCGCGAGCCTTCCCCTGAGGGCGGAGCCTGGGGGGATTTCCTCAAGCAGGATCGGGCTCGTCGAGGTGACCTCCTTCATCGCGCCTCCCGCCCACGAGTAGGCCATCTTGAGCGGAGCGGCCATCTTGAGCGGGGCCGCCGCGCCAGAAGTCCCGATGGCGAACTCCGACAGGGCGAGCAGGGCGAAGGCCGTGCTCTGGGTGCCGTACGGCTCGCTCGAAGCGAGCTGCCGGGAGACCTCGTTCGCCAGATCCTCCGCCTGGTCCACCATGCCCATCACGACCAAGCACTCGAGGATGGCGGCCCTGTCGCGCAGGTCTGATCCGTAGGTCTCGGAGAGCTCGCGGTACTTCTCAACGACGACCCCGAGGCCGTTCACGAGCCTCCTCGCCTCATCCTTCTGTCCTGCCACGAAGTACGCGGCCGCAAGGCGCCACTTCGCCGCTGTCGAGAGGTCGCGCAGCTCCCGCAGGCGGTTCATGGCGCCCAGCTCCGCCTCGCCCGCGAGCGCGAGCGTGTACAGGCGGTAGGCCTGTTGGATGTCCGCGTGGTATTCGCCGGGCTCCCACTCCCCCGCTGTCCGCTTCTGGTACTCCACCCACGCGGGCACGATCTCGGGACGCGGAATAAAGCCTCGCCGCTGGGCTTCGAGCAGGAAATGCCCCGCGTAGCTCGTCGCCCACTCATCCGCCTCCGCGGAGCCCGGCCAGAACGCGAACCCTCCCGAGGGGGCCTGGAAGCCCGCAAGGCGCGCAATCGCAGCCTCGATGTTTCTCTGTACCTCGTCCGCTTTCTTCGGCTCCAGCCTCATCAGGCCGTCGAGGAAGAGCTGGGGGAACGCGGCGCTCGTCGTCTGCTCCACGCAGCCGTGGGGATACGTCACGAGATAGGTGAGGTTTCTCCCCAGGTCGAGGGGAGGCACGCGGGAGACCTCAACCTGGATTGTATTCGTCCCCGCGGCGCCGATCAGCGAGATATCCTCCTGCCAGGCCTTGCCCGGCTGCACGGTCGCCGAGATCACGCGGGTCTGCCGAGTGGCCGGTATGCGCACGCCGATCTCCGTCTCCTGCGCAGCCTTCACGCTGCCGCTCTCGGCGCTGACCCGGACCTTCGCCACGCCCGGCGAGCCTCCCACGTTCAGCGAGAACCTCGCGATCTTCTCTTCCGCCTTGGCGAACCGGACGGTCTGGGACGCGCTCCCCGCGACCGTCACGGGGCCGCTCACCGAGATGGCAAGGGTCACCGCCTTCAGGTCGTCGCGCGTGTTGAAAAGCGTCACCGGGAACTCGACGGTTTCCCCTATGCTGAGCACGCGCGGCAGGGTGGAGAGGACCATGAGGTCGCTCTTGACCACGACCTCCTTCTCGGCCGCGCCGTAGGCGGAGTCGTGGCCGGCCACGACCATCAGGCGCACGGCGCCGACGTACTGGGGGATCTCCACCGTGTGCGTGTTCGACCCGCCCTTTTTCAGGGCGACGGGCCCGAAGAACCTCACGATGGGCGGGAACCTGCTCACCTTGCGCTCGCCGCCCCCGAACTCGTCCTCTCCTCCTCCCACCGCGAGCAGCCTCTCCAGCTTCCCGGCGTACGCCCCCGCAACGTAGTCGTACAGGTCCCAGGTGGAGACCTGCGAGGCTTCGCGCCTGTAGAACGCCGTCCACGGGTCGGGGACGGAGTAGCGGTTGATCCGCAGCAGGCCCTCGTCGACCATGGCGAGCGTATAGGTCATCTCGCGGCCCGTCGCTTCCTTCACCGTGATGTCCACAGTCTCGCCCGGCTTGAACACGTCGGAGGACTGGACCACGGGTTTCAGGTGCGTTGCCGGGTCTTCCACAAAGATGGGCACAACGCCGTACAGGCGTATCGGCAGGTCGTTCGCCGTCTGCTGGTGGGGCTGGAGGAAGGTGACGTGCGCGTAGATGTTCGGCGCCATGTCCGCTGTCGCCGCGAGCTGGAACCGGGTCGCGCCCTCGGCCGGAGTGATCCACTCCCTGCGGATGATTGTGCCGCTCTGCTCGAGGCTCACCAGCGCCCTGCCCTGAGGGTTGGACGGGAAGGTGAGAGTCACGGTCTCGCCCACCGAGTAGGCGGTCTTGTCCGTTGCGAGGGTGAGCATCGTTGCCCCGATCTTCCCCTCCGCCGCCCTGCCGGCCCACCCCGGCCAGTCGATGTACACGATCTTCCCGGTGCTGTGGCCCGATGAGAGGTCGCGCACTCGCACAAGGTAGCGGCCCCAGTCGGGGTACTTGATCTGGAACTTCCACTCCCCTTCGCCGCTGGCGATGGAGACCCTGTCGCTCTTCAGCGGCTTGAATGCGCTGCTGGAGGCGAAATCCGCGAGGTTCTCGTCCCCCTTCTCCCACCACCACCGCCACTCCAGCTTGTACAGCTCGGCCTGCACGCTTCCCGACCTCACGGGATTGCCCGCGGCGTCCACCGCCGCGAGGCGCACGGCGTGATCCGTGTCCACCAGGAGCATGCCCCGCGCCGCGTCGCCCTTGGGCACCCGGATGCCCACGTACTGCTTGTAGGGGCTGAGCTCACGGCTGAACTGCTCCGCGCTGAACGCGCCGCTTTCCTCGAACACGCGCACGGAGAACGAGGCGGAGAGTTTGCCGGGCGCGAGGCTCTCGACCTCGATGCTGCTGGAGACCACGCCCCTGCCCTGGCTGTCCAACGCGCCGTCGAAGAGGTTCTGGTCCTCGACCGAGAAACCGCGCGTCGGGTCGTCGAACACGTAGTCCCCGTACTTCGGGAAGGTCGTTGTCGTGGGAGTAAGGCGCAGGAGGATGCTCGCCTTCAGGTTCGCGGCAGGAGCGCCGTGCAGCCAGTTGGCCTGGATGGCGCCCTGGAAAGCTCCGGCAGACAGGGCCCCGGGCTTTGCCGGAACATCGAAGGCGATCTTCAGCCTGTTGGGCATGATGCTCTCGATCCTGATGTCCCGGGAGAAGATCCTGTCGCCCACTCTCACCCGCGCTTCCCAGCTGCCCGTGGGAGCCTCGGGGTCCGTAGAGGCCGCAAATGCGTAGAAGCCGTCCACGGAAGCATTCTTCGTCTGCCTGCTCACCACCTGGCCGCGGGGATCGCGCAGCTCGAGGGTGACGGGGTGGGCGGCCGGGATGGTCTTGCCCGGATCGGAGAGGATGAAGGTGAGGAAAATTTGATCGCCGGGACGCCAGACCCCGCGCTCGCCGTACAGGAATCCCCTGACGCCTCCCTTCACGATCTCGCCGCCGGTGTCGAAGTGGCTGGTGACGAGGGCGGACTGACGGTCCACCTTCAGCCAGCCGAACTGCCCCGAGCGCTCCGCAACAACGAACGACGGGCTGTCGATCCCGCGGAAGCTCGCCATCCCGTTCTTGTCGGTCTGCCCCGTGCCGATCTGCTGTCTCTGAAAGGATTGCAGGGAGATCTTCACTCCCGCAAGGGGCTGGGCCGTTCGGATGTCCGTGCAGAACACCGTGAGCTCTCCCCCCGGCTCGGCCTTCGCAATGAGCCCGATGTTCGAGACGAGCACGTTCCTGATCGCGAGGACGTTCCTGCCGCTGCCGTAGTACGGCGCGTAGTAGGCGGGATTGCAGGGATCGTTCCTTCCGCCGTACTGGCCGCCGCCTTCTCCGTCCTCCCCGTCCTCGTCAGACTCATAGGACTCGTAGGAATCCCAGTAGCTCGACTCCTGCTCGCGCGGGTCGTCCTGCACGAGAGGGACGGAGCTGTCGTAGGTCGTTTCCTCCCCGGTGCGCGCCGCGCAGTTCCAGACCACGTGGGGCTGGCGGAAGGAGACGCGGAGCTGGAACATGCCGTCCGGATGATCCTTCAGCAGAGGGGTCAGATCCAGGCCGTGGCGGATCCAGGAGTTCTTCTGATCATTGGAGAAGGCGAGCGGGACGACCTTCCGCCACACTACCGCACCGACACGGTACAGCTCTTCAGACTGATCGAGTGAGTTCACCTGGAGGAATTGGGTCATGTTGTCGCCAAAGACCTGGAAAGCTTCGACGATCACCGCCCGCAGGTTCATCGTTTCGATGGGAACCGTGAGGCCCTGTGTCGTGGGCACGATGACGCCGGTGCCGGTGAACCTCACCTGCGGGAGCTGGTCCTTGAACGCCACGGTCTTGGCCACACGGGTCACGAGGCCGGCGCCATCGGCGCGGCGGACATCCGGGTCGACGGTCACCGTCTCGGAGGGTTTCCAGGGAGAGAGGGAAAACAGCCGAAGCCTGTTCCCGTTCAGGGTCTGGCGGATGTCCGTGCGGCCGGTCACGCGGACAAGGTCCGCGAGGTCCTGACCGTCGTCCAGCCTGTCGGAGAAGCCGATCTCGATGCAGCGCGGCTCACCATCCCCTGCCCGCACCTCGAGCACCTCGAAGGACCGGCGCGAGGGAACACCGAAGTCCTTGCGTCCCTCCGAGGGTCCACCGATCGGCCGGCCTGACCACGCGACGGTGAGCACGCCGGGCGCCGGGGCCCGCTCGATGCCCGCGATGCTGAACGCATGCAGGAGCGGGTCGCTCCCGTGCCTCCACTTGACCGCAAGGAGCCTTCCCGCAAGACTCGCGCGGAGGATCTTCTCGATGCGGGCAGGCTCCTCCCTGTCGGCCGTCTGCACGGTCCCGTCCAGGCGATAGCTGCCGGAATCGTCATCCGCCACCTCCAGCCCCGCGAAGGCGACATCGAAGCTCGGCCGCATGACCGTGAAGGAGAAGTCGAATCCCTCGATCTTCGGGAGGCTCACCGTCGCCCTGAAACGCGAGCCGGCGGGCATCGGCCGGGCCGGCACAAACTCGAGGGTCCGCTCGTCGATCCAGCGCGCCGCGCCTGCGAGTGCGGGAGCAAAGGAAAATGGCTGCGGCATGACCGGCTCGCCAATCTCATGGTCGGCCCGGGCGCGCGTAAAGCTCACGCGGAGCGCCGCGTGCCGGGAGAGCAGGCCGGAAGGGACGGCCTGGACGACCTCGGGGTCCGGCCGTCTCGGCTCACGCCCAAGCCAGCGCCGAAGCTCGCACGAGGAGAGCAGCCCCACCGCCGAGACGGCGAGCAGGGCGACCAGAACGCGGGACGAGACGCGGAGCGGCATCTTCCTCATACCTTCCCCCTGTGACGGCCTATTGTATCCCATCCGGCGTAAAGTCGTACACCTCGATCTCGTTGTCGAGGAAGTTCGTGAACGCGATCCTTCTCCCATCGGGGGAGACCGCGAGCCCAGTGGGCTGGTTCCTGCCCCAGGTCCAATCGACGACCGCACGCGTCTCCCGCTGCGCATAAGACGCCCCGCCATTCGGAGGCGCGTCTGCGCAACCAGTTCGTGTTCGGCCCTCTATCCTGAAAATGAACGTCGCATTTTCGACGAGGGGCGTATATCAAGCCGCGTGCGGGCTGTCGAAACTTGTCTATTGAGAATCCGGTTTTTCTTGACTTTCCCGGGCCATAGTATACAGTCTTCTCGAAGTCCGGCGATGGAATTTCCGCCCTGAACCCGGATTTCCCATGATTCAAAAGGTACATTTCTTTTCAATCAGACCTTGGAGGAGGCAGGACTATGCCGCGGTCGTCCCTCCCGAGTCTCGCCCCGAAGGCAGCCATATTCCTGATCGGCTTTATACTTACCTCCGCCTTTGCCGACGCCCAGCAGTCTCAGGTCGACTACAACGCCTATTACAGATTTCCCCTCTCTATCGGGGTGGAGTACCAGAGTCTTTCCCCCTTTTCACAATTCGAGGGCGCCCCCTACACCGCCTTCGACCTGTCGGTGAACGTACGCTGGCCCATCCCGGCGCTGCCGATCCTTCAACCCACTCTCAAGGGCGGCCTGATGCAGTTCGACAGTCAGAGCCTCGTGGATGCACTCCAGTGGGACCACAGCTACTGGTACGCGGAGACGGGCGCTAGCTACGCCAATCGGTTCTCCAAGGGTTTTGAAATAGGCGCCGAGATCCTTGGCGGCGTCGCCTACTCCGTGTTTCCCAACCTGGTTCCCGAGATCGGACCGGTGGGGGCCCTGAACTTCCTCTTCGAGGCGGGGGCAACGCTCGCCCTGGATCCCTCGTACAACCTCAGCATCGGTATCAACCCGAGACTGCGCTATCTGCTTTTCGACACCGAGATGGCGGCCGTCCTTGCCCGCGCACCCGAGGAAAAGCCGAACGGCCTGATCTTCAGCATCGGGTTTGCGCTTCATTATCGCTTCGGCACGGACCCCGATGCGCCCACGGCTGCGATCAGAAGCATCCGCTTCGACGAGGTGAAAGTCCCTCCTCTCTTCGCGGCAATGCAGAGCTACTACGTCAAGCACCCCGCCGGGAAGGCGAAGATCACCAACACCGAAAAACACTCCCTCACGGACGTGCAGGTGTCCTTCTTTCAGAAGGACTATATGGACTCTCCCACCCCCGCTGCCGCCATCTCCGAGCTGAAAGCGGGAGAGAGCAGGGAGATCGAGCTGTTCGCTTCCTTCAACAAAGAGGTCTTCACAACGGAGGGGATCACGCCGCTCACAGCCGAGGTGATCGTGAGCTACAAGAGCCGGGATCGGACCGCGGAACAGCGGCAGCCCGTGTCCTATGACCTTCACGATAAAACGGCCATCACCTGGGACGACGATCGAAAAGTGGCGGCATTCATCACCCCTTCTGACAGCGCGCTGAAGAACTACACGAGCTTCATCCGCCAGGTCTGCAAGGAGGAGACGCTGCCCGGCTACAGCGGCGAGGTGCAGCTCGGCATGCAGGTCTTTGAGGCTCTCGGCGTGATGGGCACCTTGTACCAGGCGGATCCCGCGCTGCCCTTCACGCAGGTGCAGGAGAACCCAATGGTGGTGGACTCCATCAGCCTGCCGCGGGATACACTGAAGCGAATCACGGGGGACTGTGACGACCTCACCGTGCTGTATGCGAGCCTGTTGGAAACTGCGGGAGTGCAGACAGCGTTCATCACCGTACCGGGGCATATTTACGCGGCTTTCAGTACCCGGATCCCGAGCCAGGATTACCGCAAGATCCACCCCGAGCGGGGCATGACCATCACCCTTGAGGGGGAGCTGTGGGTCCCCGTGGAGATCACGCTCATCGGCAAAACGGATTTCCTCGAAGCGTGGAGGAAAGGCGTGGAGCAATGGTCCGCCCTCGATGCATCGCCCGACACGCGGGGGTTTTTCCCGACACGCAAAGCCCAGGAGCTGTACCGGCCCGTTGGATTGAAGGAGTCGGACATGGGGCTTCAATACGGGAGCAAGGATGCGATTCTGGCCGGATTCCGGCGGGACCGGGACAGGCTGGTGGAACGGACGGTGCGGGATTTGAGCCAGGCGGCGCAGCAAAGCGGCAAAAAAGAGGACTACAACAAGCTGGGCGTCGCGTATGCCCAGTTCCTCCAGTATTCGTCCGCCGAGCAGGCCTTCAGCAAAGCCTTGAGCATCGATCCCGCCTACGTGAGCGCGCAAAACAATCTCGGCAACCTGTTGTTCCTGCGCAAGCAGTATCAACAGGCCCTGGATGCGTATCGGGCGGCTTTCGATCGGCTCGGGAAAAAAGAACAGACCGGCGGTTCTACCGCGGTCAGGCTCCTCATCAACATCTCCCGTGCGTACTACCAGATGGAAAAGCTCGCGGAGGCCAAGGACTTCTATGCTATGGCTGCTGCAATGGATGCGGAGAGCGCGAAGGAGTACTCATACCTGGCTGAGCGGACGACGTCGGAGGGCAGGGCGGCGGAAAATCGCGATCCCGGGAAAGACGTCGTCTTTCTGGAGGAGTGAGACAATGTCGGCAGGTACAAAGACGTTTCGGTTGGTAGGGAGCGCGTGGCGTATCCTTCCCGTGCTGTCCGTCATTTCCCTTCTCTCCTGCCCGAGCCCCATAACCGAACTGGTGCGGCTGCAGGTAAAGGACACGATGGGGCCGGTCGTCACCGTCGTTTCTCCCGCGGACGGAAGCTTCTGCGCTGCGACGGTGATCGTGACGGGAACGGTGCAAGATGCTTCCACGGCTGCCGGGAACGCGGGCGAGATCGTATCCGCGCGGTATGAGGTCCTCTCCGCGTCCGTGTCCGGCGATATCTCTTTCGCCGCGGATGGAACCTTCACCTTTCAATTCTCCACCGTGAGCCTTGGCCCAACCTTCGTGCTGCGGGTGACTGCCACGGACTGGAACGGGAACACGGGGCAGGCGAACGTAACTCTTCAGAAAAAAAGCGGCGACGACATCCCCTCATTCGCGGCCACGCCGGGGAATCGTCAAGTGACCCTCTCTTGGAACCCGGTTCCCCTCGCCGCGAGCTACAGCCTCTACTACACAACCAACGGCAGCCAACCCTCGGAAAGCTACGGCATGCGGGTGGATGGCGTGACGTCTCCCTACACTCTGCCGAACCTTGCCAATGGGTCCATGCATGTGTTCCTCCTGCAGGCGCATTCTTCCGCGGGTCCGGACAACTGGTCCGGATTCGCGCGGGCCATCCCCTTGTCTCAGCAGACCCTGGCCCCCCAGATTTTTTCGAATTCGAAGCGGCTGCTCGTCGCGTGGCCGGTTATTCCAGGCACGGACGAGTTCGAGGTATGGAGAAGCGTCTCGAGGGACGGCCCCTATATCTCGATCAGCGGCACATTGAGAGGCAGTCAATTCATGGACGAGCAGGCACAGGCCGAAAGCGGATACTTCTATCAAGTAAAGCCCGCCCTGGCCGGCTCGCTGTTCAGCGCGCCCAATCACGGCGTCGCATCTCCCTTCCTCGGACAGAGAATTGTCGGAACCGTACCCTCGGGATGGGCAAACGGCGTGGCTGTTTCAGGCAACTATGCCTACGTGACGGATCAATACGCCGGCCTTCTGATAATCGACGTATCCGTCCCCGGGTCCCCTTCCATTGTCAGGACCGTGGATACTCCGGGGACCATGAGCGCGGCTGGAGTGGCGGTTTCCGGCAACTACGCCTATGTGGCCGACGGAAATGCCGGCCTGCACATTGTCGCTATCTCCACCCCGGCCTCCGCGGCCATCGTCAAGACCGTGGACACTCACGGGAGCGCCTCGGCAGTGGCCCTTTCTGAATCCGGCACATACGCCTACGTGGCCGCACAGGGAGCCGGCTTGAAGATCATCGATGTTTCCACTCCCAGCGCCGCCGACATCGTAGGATCCTTTAGCACTGTCGGGAACGCAGTCGCAGTGGCGGCTTCCGGCACCTGCGTGTACGTGGCCGCACAAGGAGCAGGCCTGCAAATCATCGATGTTTCAACCCCCAGCTCCCCTTCCCCCGTCAGAACAGTGGACACACCCGTCAGCGCGAACGGGGTTGCGGTATCCGGCGACTACGCCTACGTTGGCGACAACAGCGGCGGCCTGCAGATCATCAATGTTTCAACCCCCGGCTCCGCTTTCATTGAGAAAACCGTGGACACGCTGGGGACCGCGACAGGAGTAGCGGTGTCCGGAAGCTGCGTCTACGTGGCGGACGATGATTATGGCCTGCAGATCGTCGACGTCTCTAATATAGGCACCGCCTCAATCATCAAGGCCATAGACACCCCCTCGAGGGCGTTCAAAGTGGCGGTGTCCGGCCGCTATGCATACGTGGCCGATGGCATGGCGGGCATGCAGGTCATCGATATCCTCACCCCCTTTTCCGCCGCTCTCCTCACTCCGGCGAGCACACCCATGTGTGACTACTTCGGAGTGGCGGTGTCCGGAGAATACGCATACGTAGCCGACGACACGGCGGGCCTGCAGATCGTCGACATCTCCCCACCCGAATCGGCGGCTGTCGCAATGAACGTGCCGATGGTAGGAAGCGTACCCGGTGTGGCGGTTTCCGGCGGCTATGCTTTCGTAGCGAACTGGAGCTCCGGCCTCCAGATCGTCGACATCTCCATCCCCAGCTCCGCTACAGTCGTCCGGACAGTGGACACCCCGGGAAGTGCCGTCGGGGTTGCGGTTTCCGGCGGCTACGCCTACGTCGCCGACCTGGGTTCCGGCCTGCAGATCATCGACATCTCCACGCCCGGTGCCGCTTTTCTCGTGAAAACCGTCGCCACTCCCGGCAGTGCCTACGGGGTCGCAGTTTCGGGCGGCTACGCCTACGTGGCCGATATCGGTTCCGGCCTGCTCATTATGGATGTCTCCACTCCCGGATCCGCTTCCATCGTCAGGACTGTTGCCACCCCCGCCGGCGCCCAAGGCGTGGCGATATCGGGTCCCTACGCCTACGTGGCGGGGAGAACCGCCGGTCTTCACATCATTAACATCTCCACTCCGGCGTCTGCCGCCATCGTCAAGACGGTCAATCCGCCGTACTCCTATGTCGTGGGTGTGGAGGTTTCCGGAAGTTATGCCTACGTGGCCGACGCTGGAGTTCTGCACATCGTCGATGTATCCACGGCGGAGTCCGCATATAACTTCAAGGATGTGAGCCTGCCCGCCGGTGCCAATGGGGTGGCGATCTCGGGCAATTGCGCCTACGTGGCCGACGGCACGGAAGGTTTGCAGATCATCGATCTCCTGCCGTAGGCAGGAAGCAGAAGGCCCCCGAATCGTTCCTCGATCGCCACGGCGAACCCCTGATCCCCGACGAGATCCAGTCCTCGAGCGGGACGTGCGCTCGCTTCATGACATCGGCAGCCCGAGAGACATCCATGGCTTGTTGAGGATGCTCGCGACCCGCTGCAGTCAGCTGCTCTTCCCCCTGCCTCTGTACTATCGAAACCTCGGCAAGAGGATCACCAAGACCCCAAGATTGTACTTCACCGACCCTAGGCTCGTCGCATGCATCACGGGTATCCGGACGAAAGAGCATCTGCGTAAGGGTTCGATGGCGGGGGCGCTCTTCGAGTGCTTCTGCGTTTCGGAAAGCACCAATCCGCGATGGGGTGGTGTTCTGCTGCGCGTCGGGAAGCGCGGCTCCCTCCCCGGAGTCGACAGCGATGGACACGCGGTCGTACATCGCGTGGCTGAACACTTTCGTCACGTGCAAAGTCGTACACCTCGATCTCGTTGTCGAGGAAGTTCGTGAACGCGATCCTTCTCCCATCGGGGGAGACCGCGAGCCCAGTGGGCTGGTTCCTGCCCCAGGTCCAATCGACGACCGCACGCGTCTCCGTGTCGATGCAGGAGATCGTGCCGAAAGCGGGCCCCTTCTTCGTGTAGTCCGCGGGATTGTTCGGTCCACGGGAGGACACGAAGAGGGCGCGGTCGCCACCGGAGCGGCAGTGTCGATCACCGAAACGTCCCTCGACTCCCAGTTGGAAACATAGGCCGTCTTTTCGTCCGGTGAGACGAGGAGGACCTTCGGCCAGGAGCCGCCGGTCGGCCAGAAATGCCATCTCGACGAAGCCCTTTTTCGTGGCCCAGGGCGCGGGAGGCGCAAGAGTGAGGCGACCGGCTGTACCGTCCGCCGGGATCGCTTCCACACCCTCCCCCTCGAGAAGAGCGCAAAGGATGAACATGCCATCGGGAGTGAATGCCACGCTCTTGGGCTGACGGCCCGTCGGCACATCGAAGCGCTTCACCAGGCGAGAGCCTTCCCGCTCCAGCTTCACCTCGAGTGTGAGCGGGGAGCGCAGGGCGACTGTGAGCTCCCGGGGCTGGTAGCCGGCGGCCGTCAAGCGGATTGCGTGGTCGCCGGCTGCGAGTGACAGCACCCTGGGGGGCGACCCGAGCCGGGCCTGCGAGCCGACGAGCGCCCCATCGACGGCAAGCTCGGCGTTCTGCGGAAAGACCTTCACGGTGAGCGCGATGCCCTGCGCCCCGCACGCCGCGGCAGCGGCGAGCAGCGCCGCGAGGACGATCGCCGCCGCGCGTCTCTTTGCACGCATCGCGCGATTGTGTACGATACTCCAGCGCGTGTGAAGCCGCGCAGGAGGGTCACAATGCCAGTCACGGCAGTCGTCGGCGCCAACTGGGGCGACGAGGGCAAGGGCAAGATCACCGACTACCTCGCGCGCGAGGCGGATTTCGTCGTGCGCTATCAGGGCGGAAACAACGCGGGCCACACGATCATCAACGAGTTCGGCAAGTTCGCCCTCCACCTGCTGCCCTCCGGGGTGTTCTACCCCAAGGTGGTCAACATCATCGGGCCCGGCGTGGCGCTGAACGTCCCCGCCTTCCTCGCTGAGGTGGAGTCCCTCGCGGGCAAGGGCGTGCGAGCGCCCATCGTGAAGGTCTCCGACAGGGTCCAGGTTGTCCTTCCGTACCACATCCTCTTCGACGAGATGGAGGAGGCGCGCCTCGCCCACGAGCAGTTCGGCTCCACCAAGAAGGGCATTGCCCCGTTCTACGCTGACAAGTACCTCAAGATCGGTCTCCAACTGAACGAGATCTTCGACATCCCCCGCATGCGCGCGCGCCTCGTGAAATCGCTCGCGCAGAAGAACGTGCTCGTCGAGAAGCTGTACGGCAGGCCGCCGATCAGCGTCGACGCCATCGCCGCCGAGGTGGAGAGTTGGCGGGAGAAGATCGCCCCCTATGTGACCGACACGACGACGCTTCTCCTCGACGCGGTCAGGGAGGGCAAGACCATCCTGCTTGAGGGCCAGCTGGGCACGCTGCGCGATCCCGACCACGGCATCTATCCCTACCCGACATCCTCCTCTCCGTTGGCGGGCTTCGGCTCGGTGGGCGCGGGTGTCCCGCCCTGGTCCATCACCACCGTCGTCGCCGTGACAAAGGCATACTCGAGCTGCGTCGGCGCGGGCCCCTTTGTCACGGAGATGTTCGGCGAGGAGGGAGAGGCGCTGCGCAAGCGCGGAGGCTCGGCCGGAGAGTACGGGGCGACCACTGGCAGGCCTCGACGGGTGGGCTGGTTCGACTGCGTCGCCACCTGCTACGGCTGCCAGGTCCAGGGCGCGACGGACGTCGCGATCACCAACCTCGATGTGCTGAGCTACCGCGATTCGATCCCCGTGTGCACCGGGTACTCCATCGGCGGCGCGACGACAGACAGGTTCCCTGTCACGCGCCTGCTCGACGGGGCGACGCCCGTCTACAAGGAGCTTCCTGGGTGGAAGACCGACATCACGGCGGTTCGCTCGTTCGACGCGCTGCCCCAGGACGCGAGACGGTACGTCCATTTCATCGAAGAGAGGATCCGGACCCCGATCACGTGGATCTCCGTGGGGCCCAACCGCGAGCAGACCATCAGGAAAGCGCCAAACGCATGAAGCCTGTCGTCTGGGGAGTGCTGTCGGTGTCCCGACACTTCACTCTTCGGGTGCAGTCGCCTCTTGCGAACTTGGAGGCGGTCGACGTGCGCGCGATCGCCTCCCGATCGAAGGAGAAGGCAGAACGGGCCGCTCGGGCCATGGGCATCCAGAAAGCATACGGCTCCTACGAGGAGCTTCTCGCCGACAGGGAGATCGAGGCGGTCTACATCACGCTGCCCAACAACCTGCACGCCGAATGGGTGATGAAGGCCGCGGATGCGGGAAAGCACGTCCTGTGCGAGAAGCCCTTTGCCATGAATGCGGCAGAGGCGGAGCGGGCGATCCGGCATGCCGAGGAGAAGGGCATCCTGGTCATGGAAGCCTTCATGTACAGGTTCCACCCGCAGTGGCAGCGGGCCCGGGAGCTCGTGAGGATCGGCGAGATCGGCGAGGTGCACTCCATCCACACCACCTTCGCCTACAGCAACAGGGACCCGAACAATATCAGAAACAAGCTCGATGCCGGCGGCGGGGCGATCCAAGACATCGGCTGCTACGCCATCTCCTGCTCGCGCTTCATCATGGGCAGCGAGCCGCGCCGGGTCGTGAGCTTCATCCGCCGGGATCCCGACTTCGGCACCGATGCCCTGATCTCGGGAATCCTCGACTTCGGACACGGCCGCGCGCTCTTCAGCGCCGGCACGCAGTCCTTTGGCTTCCAGCGCGTAGAGGTGTTGGGCTCTGCCGGCACTCTCGTCATGCCCCTCCCGTTCAACACGCCGGCGGACGTTCCCGCCGAGCTCGTCGTGACCACGGGCATCGGCGCGCGCACGGTGCGATTCCCCGCCGTCGACCAGTACGGCCTTCTGTTCGAGGCGTTCTCGCGCGCTCTGCGCGCCGGAGGTCCGGTGCCGACCCCGGCGCAGGATGCCATCGACAATATGAAGGTCGAGGACGCCCTGTTCCGCTCCGAAAAATCCAGAGGCTGGGAAGAGGTGCGGTAGAGGCGCTGTTCGGTCGTGCCGCCGTCGTTCAGATCATGCGCCACGGCAGCGCCGTGATGTTTTCTGCAAGAGCTTCCGGCTGGTCCCCCATGGTGACGACATACCCGTGGGGGGCGAGGTCGGAGTAGTCCTCGAGGAACGTCCTCAACCCCCGCAGCTCGGAGAGCGCGACGCGCCGGGCGCTCTTGATTTCAATGGGGAGTACAGTCGTCCCGCAGTCCACGACGCAGTCGACCTCCAATCCATTGGAGGTGCGCCAGAAGCAGACGCGATAGTCCTTGCGAAGCGCCCGACAGCGGCGGATGAGCTCGAGCACCACCGCGTGCTCGAACAGGATCCCTTTCTGTGCCCTGACAAGGTCGGCGGTCAGCGGAAGACGGGCCAGGGCGTTGCGGACTCCCAGATCGAAAAAGAAGTAGCGCGGGGTCTGGAGGATCCGCTTCCTGGCGTTCTTCAGGTACGGCTCGACCCGTTCGATGACGAGCGTGTCCTCGAGCACTGAGAAGTAGGTTTTTATCGTTGGCGCGCTCACGCCGCTCTCGGTCGATAGCTTGTTGTAGTTCGGCGCACTGCCCGATTCAGAGGCAGCCAGCTCCAGAAACCGGGAAAACGACCCCACGTTCCGTGCCAGGGCTTCCGCTCTGATTTCCTCCTCGATGTAGATCTGGGCGTATGAACGGAGCAACTGGGCGCGGTCCTCGGTGCGTGGTTCCGATGCGATGCCGGGCAGCGCCCCATAGACCAGGCCCTCGTCGAAGCCGTACGTGCCGGAATGCGTGATAGTCTCCAGGCGCAACTGGGGAATCATCCCCCCAATCGACAAGCCGGTTTCTCTCCACATGAGCGGATCGAGTCTGAGCGACAGCACGCGACCCGGAAGGAGGTTGACGCCCCTCCTGCGAAGCTTCCTCGCGGACGAACCCGAAAAGATGAAGCTCGCCTTTCTCTCGTCGATCAAGTACTGCGCGGTGTCGAAGAGGGTCGGGACCTTTTGAGCTTCGTCAACAAAAACGGTGACAGGATCGGGCCGCGCCCGGACCTGGCGCAGAAGGAGTGCTGGATCCCGCTCGTAGTCCTGTCGTACCGAAGGGAGCTGGAGCGGAATAAAGATTACGTTTTCGCGACCCTCGAGTACTTTTTGGATCAGCCAGGTTTTTCCAACTTGGCGTGGCCCGAGGAGCAGCGCCGATTGAGCATTGTCCAGGGTTCTGGAGAGTGTGGACTGCATGTATCGAAAGAAGTGGTTGTTTATATCATGCATATCCAAAGTATACTTTATCCATAGCGTTTCTTCAACGCCAGCTCTCCACCGGGTCCAGCGGGTAGATGGGCCGCGGGATTTTCCGATACCCCAGCTCGAAGACATCGACGCCGCTCGTACCGGGGGTTTCAACGTCGAGGGTCCCGCGGTTGACGGCGAGGAAGTTGTAGCGGAACGGAAAAAGGTTCTTCACCACAAGGACGTCGGCCTTCCAGACGCCGAGACCGAGATCCGTGAAGAAGCTCGGCTTCGTTGCCGCCGGGGCAAGCTCGCTCACGATGAGGTGCACGCCCCGGTGGCGCAGCACCACGGTCTTTCCCAGATCTCCTTCGCTCGAGCTCACAACCTGACCTGTGAACTCGAGGGGACGGTTGTACCTCGTCTCGAGCCTCCCTCCCACGGTCACGGTGACGGGTTCCCCCTTCGTCTTGCCCCAGACAGCCTGAACCGCCTCGGCATCGCGGATGGGCACGTACGAGACCAGCTCGGGCGCTCCCTCGAGAAGCGCTTTCACTATCCATGTGTTCTCCCCCGGGGCGCCGGCTCCCACGGCGTCGGCAACGTCGCAGATCACGAGCGCGCCTGTCTTCCTGGCGAGCCATCGCTTCTTCGCCACGGCGACCGCGGCGGAGGCTGTGGAGGATTTCGGGTGAGGCACCGCCCGGATAGACCACGCGACGTCGGCGATGTCATCAGCGGTCTTGGCCGCGAGCTCGGCATCGGCGTCCGTGACCGCGACAGTGGTCCAGCCCAGCTCCTCGTCGTCGAGCCAGAGGTGGACGGGAAAGGTGGAGACCGAAAGCACGCCCTTTCTCTTCTCGGCCTTCGACATGAAACGAAAGACCTTGTTCATCGGCGCGAGGAAGTCGATGTTCATCCCGCCGCCCTTGAGTAGGCGCATCTTCCGCACTGCCATGACCGGGTGGACCTTCCCGAGGACCGTCGCGGCGAGGATCTTCCCTGAGTCGTAGCCCGTGCGGAAGAAGTCGCGATGGGGATTGGTCTTGTAGCCGACGATGAAGGTTGCCAGCTCGCCGCGGGTCCGCGTAATGTTGGCGTGCAGGTCGTGCGATATCCCGATGGGAATTGAGGAACCCAGTTCGGAGCGGACGGCCGCGAGAAGGTCCCCCTCGGGATCGCGCATGCCCTCGACGCCCATGGCGCCGTGGAGGGTCAGATAGACGCCGTCGAGCCGCGGTGCGGACCTCAGCCCATCGAGCAGCTCCCTCTTGAACCGCTCGTAGACTCTCCGCTCCACCGGCCCACCGGAGGTTGCACGGGCCCGCAGGATGGGAAGCACCGCGATTTGGCCATCACCGTGGTCCTCGATTGCCTGGAGGAATCCGCCGATGGCCGTGTCTTTGGTCGCTCCTTTTTCGATGACCTCGCGGCCGTAGAGGATACCCGCCGCCTCAAAGTCCAGCAGGGTTGTAGGTACAGGGGAGAAGGAATTGGATTCCTGAGCGATCTCGGCGACAGCGACCGTGAAGCGCCCCTGTTCAGGAAGACGAACCTTGACGACGCCCGAAGAGGCGCAGCCTGCCAGGACGAGAATCAGAAGCGCGGAAAACCACGGGATCGAGCGGTGAACGAGGCGTTTCATCGCGCGACTGTATCTCGAACGCGAAGTTGCGCCAAGCCGGGTTGCTCTCCTTGACGGCGGAGCGAAAAACGCGTACTTTGGCGCGAATCCAATTACGGGAGGCGTCCCATGGTGAAGCTCGATCCGGTACTATTGAAGAAGAACCAGCACTCCGAGATCTGCTCCTACCTCATCGCGGCGGATGAAATCGAGAAGAGCCTCGGCCGCAACCGCGAGGAGCTCGCGCGCCTGGCCCGGGTCCTGAAGGACTACGCTCCCGACCGCATCCTGCTGCTGGGCAGCGGCGCCTCCTGGGTCACCCTCTACACCGGCTTCTACTTCCTCCAGACCTGCACCTCCCTGGGCGTGACCCACCGATACGGCCCGGAGTTCCTTGTCGACGAGCCCCGCGGGCACGCGAAGGCGCGCACAGTGGCGATCCTCGCCTCCTACTCGGGGAACACAGCCGACACTGTGAACGCGGCCCGGGCCTGCAAGGAGCGCGGCTACCCAACGATCGGTCTTTGCCGAACCCGCAAAGGGAAGCTCCTGGAGCACGCCGACCACCTCATCACCTACGAGTCGGTGTGCCTATACACCTCGGCCATGGCGAACCTTCTGTGGCTGCTGGCCGAATACGCGGAGCTGAGGGGGGAGCGCGCCGAGGGCTCACGCATGAAGAAGGAGCTGGAGCTGCTGCCGGGGAAGTTCCGAAAGTGCCTTGCCAGGAGCGAGGAGGTTGCGGCAGAAGCCATCGAGCGGCTGAAGGACGACAGCTTCTTCTACGTGCTGGGCGATGGCGCGGTGTGGGCGCTGGCCTACCAGTGGGGCTACACCAACCTCATGGAGTACGCAAAGATCCACGCCGCCTGCCTGCGCAGCTCGGAGTGGCGTCACGGGCCGCTCGAGGTGCTGCCCAGCTCACCCGCCATGGTGCAGTTCGTCGGCACCGACCCCTCGCGCGAGTACTCCCTCGCCACGCAGGCCTACTGCAGGTCACGGGGCGCGCGGCTTGCCGTGTTCGACAGCAAGGACTACTTCGACGCCCACCCCGTGCTCGCGCCCTTCGCCCTGCACACGGTGAGCCAGCTGTTCCTGATCTCGTACTGCACCCTGCACGGCCGCGACATGGACGCCTACGGGGAGATGCACATCAGGCCGTACCTCCCCGGCGAAACCTACTTCTGAGCCGCGGTCTCCGGCTCGGCTATTCTCCCATGATCTGGAGCACCCAGGTGCGCTCCTGGGGGCCGTCCAGCTCGACGAAGTAGATTGTCTGCCGGGCGCCCCTGACAAGGCGGCCGCTCTCGATCGGAAAGAAAACCTCGAAACCAAGCAGGGCCCCGCGCAGGTGCGAAGGGGCATTGATGGCCATCTGCCCATCCTCGTGCAGGAACCGGGCATGCCGGTAGGCGCGGCCCTCGGGCACCAGGCCCTGCAGGCAATCGGCGATATCCTGCTCCAGGTCGGGAAGCCCCTCGTTCACAGTGAGCCCGGTCGTGGTGTGCAGCGACAAGACAAACGCAGTGCCGTCGCGCACGCCCGCCGCCTCCACTTCCGCAATCACCTGGGGGGTGATGTCGATGAGCTCGGTCTCGTGATGGGTCACGATCGTGAACCGCTTCAGGATGCTCTTCATAACAGCTCCTCGGCGTTCTTCCGGGTGATGCGCTCCCGCAGGGAGGGACTGAGCGGCAGGGCAGCAAGGCCCCGGACGGTGCGCCGGATGTCCGCCCGCGGGTAGTTCGAGCCGAACAGGAGCTGGCGGGGCAGGCTTCGCTCCAGCACGTCCAGGCCGATGCGCTCGGCCAGCACATGCCGCAGGGCGTCCCCCGGGGTGCCGCTGTACACGATCGAGGTGTCCAGGGACACGTTTCTGTATTTCAACGCCACCAGGAGCGCCTCCTCGACCCAGGGCCAGCCGCAGTGGGCGATGACGAGGCGAAGGCGCGGGAACTCCTGCGCGACCTCCTCCAGCGCGAGCGGCCGGGCGTATTTTGCCTGCCCGACGAGGGACCAGCTCAACCCGCAGTGGATCAGCACGGGCACGCCCAATTCGGCGCAGGCCTGGTACAGCGGCCAGGCAAGATTCCTGTCGTCGATGTGGAAGCGCTGAAGGGCCGGATCCAGCTTCAGTCCTTTTAGTCCCAGGCCCCGGATCGCCTTCTCCAGCCGGCGCGGCGCATCCTTTGCGCCCGGGTCCACCGAGGCGAAGCCGACGAAACGCGGGTTTTTCCCCGCCAGCTCAGCCACCTGCTCGTTTGTCACGATTCGGCAGCCGTGCGCGGTCGTGCAGTCCAGGGGCAGCAGCACGGCGCGCTCCACGCCGGCCTCGTCCATCTCGGCCAGGAAGACCTCCAGCGGCTGGGCCGGGAAGTAGAGCTGAAAGACCTCCCGCACCGCGCGCTGGAGCGCCGGATCGTCCTGGACCAGCTCCTTGATCATCACCGGATGGGTATGAAAGTCGATCATGCTCTTGCCTCCTCGGACGAGGGGAAACGATCGCGCCTGCGACCGATATACAGCGCCGCTGTGGCTGCGCCGAACCGCATGCAGCCCTGGAGAGGTTCGCCGCTCTGTCGGGCGTGCAGGAAGCCGGCATTGAAAACATCACCGGCCCCGACCGTGTCCACCACCTCGACGGGCACGGCCTCCTGGCGGAAGACCCGGCGATCGGTCAGGGCAAGGCTGCCCCTGCTGCCCAGCTTGACCACCACGAGCTCGGGTCCAAGCGCCGCCAGCCGGCGCGCCGCCTCCTCCGGGTCGTCGCTGCCCGTGATGGCACGAGCCTCCTCCTGGTTCGGCATGAAGATCGTGGTCTCGGCGAACAGGGCGACGAGGCCGGCCCGGGTTGCCGGACCCCAGCCGCCCGGGTCCCAGCCCGTGTCGAGCATCGTGGCCTTTCCCGCCCGGCGCGCGCGGCGAAACAGTTCCGCGCATCTGGCGAGCGAAAGCCCCGGCCAGCTGAACACCCCAAGCAGACAGACAAGCTCGGAGCGCTCGACCAGCGACCACCCGCGCTCGATCACCGACTCATCGGCCGTGTTCAGGCAGGCGAAGTCGGACACGAAGGCACGCTCGCCGTCCGGCCGCACGGCGGCGACGGACAGGGCGGTTCGCCCGCCTCCGACCGTCTCGAGGCCGGTCGTGTCGACCCCGCGCGCCTCGAGGTCGCCCCGGATCTGTGCCCCCCAGGCATCCTCGCCAACGCAGCCGATCACGGACACCGGCGCGCCCAGCGCGCGCAGGGCGAAAGCGGTGTAGGTGGTCTGCCCCGAGGACACCAGCATGTAGTCGCTGCCCGCCACCTCCTGGCCCCATGCCGGCATGTGCGGCACGCCCCTGATGATGAGATCGATGCAGAAGTTTCCGATCAAGCAGGCGCTCATAGGCTGCGGCCATCCTATCGTGCCGGCAGGCAGGGATCAAGGAGAGCGGCCCGACAGCCGCCCGCTTCAACTTGACAGCGGGCGCGAAGCGTATCTCAATAGCCGCATGCTTGCAGCTATTCTCCATGGAACGAGGGACGTGCGGGTCGAGTCGATGGCCGACCCGCGGCCCGCCTCCGACGAAGTTCTCATCCGGGTCCGCGCCTGCGGCGTCTGCGGCACGGACAACTCGCTGTACAAGGGCGACTACCCCGCCCGCTGCCCCGTGGTGATCGGCCACGAGTTCGCGGGCGCGGTGGTCGAGACCGGCGCCGCGGTGAGCGGTCTCGCCGCCGGTGAGCGGGTCACCGTGGACCCCAACAAGGTCTGCCACGCCTGCTCCTACTGCCAGTCCGGCAACGAGCACCTGTGCGAGTTCGCCAGTTCAATGGGGGTGCACCGTGACGGGGCGGATGCGGAGCTGTGCGTCATGCCGGCGACCAACGTGTACCGGATCCCTCCCGGCTTGAGCGATGAAGAGGCGGCGTTCACCGAACCGCTGGCCTGCGCCGTGCACGGCGTGGACCTGGCCGGCGTGAGGCTGGGCGACACCGTGCTCGTCATCGGCGGAGGCCCGATGGGAAACCTCATCGCGCAATGCGCGGCGCACGCCGGGGCGGCGACGATCATCGTGAGCGAGCCGATCGCCCTGCGCCGCGAGCTCGCCAGGGAGCACGGCGCCACGCACCTGATCGATCCCACCCGCCAGGATGTGGAGAAGGAGCTGAAGAAGGTCCGGCGCATCGGCGCGGATGTGGTATTCGAGGTCGCGGGCAGCAATGCGGCCCAAGCCGCATGCCTCCCCCTGGCGCGCAAAGGCGGCACGGTCATGTTCTTCGGCGTGAGCCCGCAGGACCGCCTCATCCAGGTCAACCCCTTCGTCATCAACGAGAACGAGCTCAAGGTGCTCGGCTCCTACAACAATCAGTTCGCCACGGGCCGGGCGCTGGAGCTCCTGGCGAGCGGAGCAGTGCGGGTCCGCAAGCTGATCTCCCACCGGCTGGCGCTGAAGGACTACCTTGAGGTGTTCCGCCTTTTCGGAGGGAAGGACACCATGAAGCTGATGGTGAGCACCGAGTGAGGAAGGCGCGGATGTCAAACGCAAAGAAGCTGGCCGGGGTCATCCCCGCTCCACTGACGCCCATGAAGGACGACGGGGCCGTGGATTTCCGGCTCCTGGAAAAGCAGATCGAGTACCTGGTCACCAGCGGCGCCGACGGGCTTTTCGTCAGCGGCACCACGGGCGAGGGCGCGTACCTGAGCACGCGGGAGAAGGTGGAGATACTGAAAACGGCCAGGAGCGCGGCTGCCGGGCGGGCGTTTCTCTGCGCCGCCTGCATCCAGCCCTCCACGCCCCAGGTGCTCGAGGAGCTGGAGGCGCTGCTTCCTCTGGAGCCCGACTACGTGGTCGCCGTTGCCCCCTACTATTACGCGGTGCCCCAGGAGGCGGTGCGCGAGCACTTCCGGGCGGTGGCCCGCCGCTCCCCGGTTCCGCTCATCCTGTACAACGTCCCGCAGTGCACGCACAACCCCATCGCCCTGGACACTGTGCTGGAGCTCGCCGGGGAGCCGAATATCGCCGGGATCAAGGACTCTTCCGGTGACTTCATCTCCTTCTGCCGCGGCATGGCTGCGGGAGCCCCGCATCCCTTCTCGTGGATCATGGGAGAGGACTATCTGGACGGCGCTGCAATGCTCTCGGGCGCCGACGGCATCGTGACCGGATTGAGCAATGTCTGGGCAGGCTTTCACGTGGCCCTGGTGCGCGCGGCGCTGGCCGGCGACGGGGAGGGGGTGCTGGCCAACCAGGCGAAGATCAATGAACTGTATGGCATTCACCGCGTCGTCGGAGGCAAGGGCATACCGGCGCTCAAGGCAGGGGCGGAGCTGTTCGGCCGCTGCACGCGTCGCATGCGCACGCCCGCCCTCACCCTGTCCGGAGAAGAGGCCGCGCTCGTGCGCGGCGTGCTGGAGAACCTGCGCCTGCTGTAGGGCGAGGGGATGACGATGCGACAGGACATCCTTGCGGCGCTTCACCGGCGAGCGCCTCGGCGGGTTCCCTGGACGATCCATCACGAACTGCTGCCGAGGGGCAGCCTCGAGCGTCGGCTCCGCGGCCAGGGACTGGCGATTATCGACAAAGGGGTGCGTCCCTACCGGGAGGGCAGCGGGCGGGTGACGATCGAGGAGCGACAGGGCTGGCAGGGCGACGTCCGTCTGATTCTAAAAACCTGGCATACCCCTCACGGGGAGCTTTCCGGCAGGGTGCGAGAAGGCCCTGACGGAAGCCTCTGGACGGAGGAGTACCCCGTCAGGAGCGCGTCCGACTTCCGCCCGCTGGAATACATCACCGAGGACACCGAGTACAGGGCCAACGACGAAGCGGTTGCGGCAGCGCAACGAGCCATGGGCGAGGACGGCCTGGTCCTGTGCCGGATGATGCGCTCGCCCATGCAGCGCCTGTTGACCGAATGGATGGGGACCGTGGGGGTTTCTTACGCCCTGGCCGATGACCGACAGGCGTTGGACAGGCTCGCCGCCCGCATGGCCGCCAAGGATCAAGAGGCCCTGGCGATCGCTTCCCGATCACCGGCCGAAGCGCTCTGGAGCGCTGAAAACCTGACCGGGGATATCGTCGGACCGGACATGTTCAGCCGGTATCATGCGCCGTACTATGAGCGGGCCGTGGAGACTCTCCGGCCCACCGGCAAGCTGTATGGCGTTCACATGGACGGCCGCCTCCGATCCCTGAAAAAAGTGATCGGATCGACCGGCATGGATTTCGTCGAGGGTTTCACGCCTCCGCCGCTCGGCGACCTCAGCCTGGAGGAGGCGCGGGCCGCCTGGCCCGACAAGGCGATCTGGCTGAACATTCCGGGGAACCTCTTCCTGGGCGACGACCGCGAGGTGATCCGCGCCCTGCGGGATCTTCTCCGGCGGGGAATGGCCGCGGGAGGCTTCCTGCTCACCCTGACCGAGGAGTTTCCCGAGCCGGAGCGCAGCCTGCTCCTTGTGGCCGAGGCGGTGGCCGGCTGCGAGGCCCTGACGGAGGCCGCGAAAAAACTTGACAACTCCGGGAGGCCGGGACTATAGTCCGTATATCCGAACAGGGTTTGGAACCCTGAACAACCATGAATCAGGTTCGTTCCGTCCGCCGCGCAATACGAATCCTCGAAGCCTTCCACGAAGGCTCCTCCCCAACCGTGACCGAGCTCAGCCGAACGCTCAAGCTGCCCAAGAGCAGCGTCTACGAGCTGGTGTCGACCCTGGCCGCCGAGGGTGTGGTACGAAAAGAAGCCTCTTCAAACCGCTACCGGCTCGGGCTGCGGCTGGTCGAGCTGGCGCGGGCGGCCAGCCGCGATCTGGACGTACGTCAGGTCGCCCACCCCCTGATCGAGAAGCTGCGCGACGATCTGAACGAGACGGTGCAGCTCACGGTCCTGGACGGTGAGCAGATCCTCTACGTCGACGGCTGCGAGTCCTCGTGGCAACTGCGGACCTTCTTCGAGCCCGGGGACCGGGCGCCGCTGTACTGCACCGCCCTCGGAAAAGCGATTCTCGCCAACCTGCCGGCCCGGGACAGCGAGCGCATCCTGCGGCGCAAGGGCTTGCGGGCCTTCACGTCCAAGACCCTGACCGATCCCGCGGTCCTGCGCCGCGAGCTGGCCCGGACCGCAGCCCGGGGGTACAGCATCGATGACATGGAGCACGAAGAGGGCGTGCGCTGCGTGGCCGCGCCGATCCGCGACCGCGAGGGCCGCGCGTTCGCCTCGATCAGCGTCTCGGGCCCGGCGCACCGTGTGAGCCCGAGCCGGGACACGGAGATCGCCCGACGGGTCATGGCGACCGCGGAAGAGATTTCGCGGCGGCTGGGGTACCAGCCCACCGCTTCCATGCCTGCACGAAAGGAGGTGGAGTAGTTCGGGAGTTGGGTGCGATACCGGCAGCCGTCGGCTGCCATGAATTCAAACGAGGAGGTGGTATCTATGAACAAGTGGGTCAAGCTCATCCTGGCAATAAGCCTCGTGCTGCTGAGCGCGGTGGGTCTGTCCGCGCAGGACAAGACCTACGCCTTGCGGTTCAACACGGTGGCGAGCCCCGCGGACGTGCAGGTTCAGGCCATGCAGAAGTTCGCGGACGTGTTGAAGACGCTGAGCGCCGGCAAGATCGACGTCCAGATCTACCACTCCGGGCAGCTGGGCGACCAGAAGACCGCCCTTCTGGGCGTCATGAAGGGTTCCCTGGAAATGGCATGCGACGCGAGCCCCTCCTGGTTCACCGACCTCGCCGCGTATCCTGAGATCGGCGCCCTGGAGTCGGCCTACCTCTACAAGGACATCGACCACATGTACCGCGTGACCCTGGGCCCCGTGGGGCAGGCCTACTGGGACACCCTGGCCAAGAAGTCGGGCATGCGCGTAGTGGATGTCTGGTACCTCGGAACACGCGAGCTTACCCTGACCAAGAAGGCAGGCATCGTGAAGACTCCGGCCGACCTCAAGGGCATCAAGCTGCGCATGCCCAACACAGAGGCCTGGCTGGACGTAGGCCGGGCGCTGGGGGCTAACCCGACGCCGCTGGGGTTCGGAGAGGTCTACATGGGCCTGAAGACCGGCACGATCGACGGCCAGGACAACCCGATCCCCACCTCCTACGCCGAGAAGTTCCTTGAGGTGACGAAATACGTGGTGCTCACCGACCACGTGATCGGCTACGTGACCCCGGTCATCAACGAAAAGCTCTGGCAGGAAATGCCCGAGACATACCGGGTGTTCATCAAGCAGGCCATGCGGGTGGCCCGGTTCTGGATCAATGAGCAAAACCTCGAGCTGGAAACCAGCCTGCTGGGCAAAGCCGCGGCGGAGTGGGGAACCGAGGTCGTGATCCCGGACAAGAAGGCCTTCATGGACAGTGCGGCCAAGTTCTACAGCGACCCCAGGTTCGATGCCAGGTTCGGCAAGGGGACGCTGGCCAAGATTCGTGCGATCGAGTAGGCCGGGTTCTCGCAAGGAGCGGCGGGTGCCCCGGGAGTCCCCGGGCGCCCGCTCTTCATCATGTACCTGAAAGAACGCATGGCCCGCGGCGAATGCCTGCTCGGGGGTGGGGTGTACTCAGGCTCTCCCGAGATCGTGGAGTACGCCCTCCGCGGCCTGGACTGGATCTGGCTGGACGCCCAGCACTCCCATGCGGACTGGCAGATGCTGATCCACGTGGTGCGCGCGGCGCACGGGATCGGCGTGCCGGTGCTCGTGCGCACCTGGACCCATGACGGGGGCACCATCGAGCGCCTGCTGGACACGGGAGCCGAGGGCATCATCGTGCCCATGGTGGACACCCCCGAGCAGGCCCGCGCGATCGTCGAGCGCTGCTACTTTCCGCCGCAGGGGCGCAGATCCTTCGGCGCGGTAAGGCCCGAGCGCATCGAGGAGGACGTCGCAGAGTGGAACCGGCGCATCGTCACGGTGCTCCAGATCGAAACCCCCGAGGGGGTCCGCAATGCCGAGGCGATCGCCCGTGTCCCGGGCGTGGACGCGCTTCACGTGGGGGGGCGCGACCTGGCACTGCGGCTGGGGCGGCCGGCGACCGAGCACAGCATGGCCGCTGTCGTGAAGGAGGAGCTTGAGTCGGTGGCCGCATCCTGCCGGCGGGCAGGAAAGGCCGCCGCGGTGATCGCCTTCACCACCGACATCCTGCGCGACAGCCTGGCCCAAGGCTACACGCTGATCTGCGCCGGCATGGACGTGGATCGCCTGGCGGAAGACTACCGCCGAATGCGGGAGGCCTTCCGGCTTCTCGTGCCGAGCCGAAAGGAATAGCGCATGCGCAAACTGGTGAACTTCATCTTCGACATATTCGAGGTGTACCTCGCGGTGGTCATCTTCTCCGCGCTGATCGTGAGCATCTTTCTGGAAGTGTTCATGCGCTACGTGCTGAACAACCCCAGCCCGGAGCTTTTCGAGCTGTCGATCTACTGCTTCGTCTGGGTGATCTACCTCGGCGGGGCCCTTGCCACCCGCTACAACCAGCACGTTCGCTTCGACCTGATCTACCGCGCCCTGCCGGAGAAGGTGCGCCGGGTGATGGAGATCGCCTTCGAGCTGCTCACCAATGGCGTGCTCCTCGTCCTGTTCTACCCCGCAATCCGCTACACCATCCAGATGTACCCGATCAAGGCCTCAGCCCTGCGCGTGCCCTGGACCTTCCTCCTGCTGGTGTTCCCCATCTTTCTCGCCCTGGTGCTCATCCACAACTTCACGACAATCGTGAAAAACATCCTGCGCCTCACCGGCCGGGAGATCAAGGACGCGGAGGTGTTCCCGTGGCAATAACCGTTTGGCTCGCCGTCTTCGTGGTCATGTTCCTGATGGGCGCCCCCTACGGCTTCGCCATGATCGTGAGCTCGATCCTGTACCTGATCATCGGCAGGGTGGACATCACGAACGTCGTGGACATCATGGTCATCCAGTTCGAGAACAACTTCGTGCTGCTGGCCGTGCCCCTGTTCATCTTCTCCGCAAAGGTGTTCAACACCTCCAAGCTCACCGACAAGCTGTTCGAATTTGCGAGCGCTGTCGTGGGCAAGACGCGGGGGGGCCTGGCGCACGTGAACATCGTCAACTCCATGATCTTCGCCGGCATGTCCGGATCGGAGATCGCCGACGTGGCAGGCCCCGGCGTGATGGAGGTGTACGCCATGGAGAAGGCGGGGTTCGACAGACCCTTCTCCTGCGCCGTTTCCGCCGCCTCCGCCACCCTTGGACCGATCATCCCGCCCAGCATCCCCATGGTGATCTATGCCATGCTCACGGGCACCTCCGTGGGATACCTGTTCCTGGGAGGGCTGCTGCCGGGTTTCGTGCTGGCAGCCTGCCTGATGCTGTGGACAGCCATCATCTCCATCAAGCGCAAGTACCCGGTGGGCCGATGGTATTCCCCGCGCGAGTTCCTCAAGATCCTGCTCAACTCCTCACTGGCCCTCCTGGCTCCAGTGATCCTCCTGGGCGGCATCTACACGGGTATCTTCACCCCGACCGAGGCGGCCGGCATCGTCTGCGTGTACGCCCTGCTGCTCAGCCTCGTGGTGTACCGAAGCCTGGGGTTGAAGCAGCTGTACAAGCTCCTCGTGGAGAGCGTGGTGGCCGCGGGCTTCACCAGCTTCACAATCGGCGGAGCTTTCCTTTTCGGCTATGTCCTGGCCCGCGAGCAGATCCCGGCCAAGGTGGCGGAGCTGTTCATAGGGCTGGGCCTCACGGGCACGCCGGCCCTGACCATGCTGTCGATCAACGTCCTGTTTCTGATCCTGGGCTGCTTCATCGACGTTTCAGCCTCGCTGCTGATCGTCGTGCCGATCGTCATGCCCCTGATCAAGGCGGCGGGCATCGACTTCGTGCACTTCGGCGTCGTGGTCGTCCTGAACCTGATGATCGGCCTTTCCACCCCGCCCTACGGGGAGGCGGCGTTCATCATCTCGCGGGTTACCAACACCCCGCTGGGCGCGGTATTCCGGGAGCTGATCCGCTACATCCTGTTCATGATCCTGGCCCTGTTCCTCATCGGGGCCTTCCCCGACATCGTGCTGCTGATCCCGCGCCTGGCAGGGTACAAGGGGTAGGCGCCGTGAAGCCGGATGCCGCATTTGTCGAGTCCCTGTACAAGGGACTGGAGGAGCCCGTCCGGCAGGCCGTGGACCGCACCGTCGAGGCTGTGGTGGCCGCCCGGCGCGGCGGGGGCGGGGTGGTGGTGGTCACCGGCAGCGGCCCGAACATCCACGAAGGGGTCACGACCCTGATCGCCGAGCTGATCCGTGCCGGCATCGTTCAGGGGATCAGCACGAGCTCGGCCGTGGTGGCGCACGAGATGGCGGGCAGCCTGGACAGGGTGCACAGGGTGGATGGAAGGAAGCTTGGCCTGCGCGAGGAGCTCCTGCCCAAGGGCGGTCTTTTCGAGCTCACGCTGATGAGCGCCGAGACCGAGCGCATCGTCAGGCAGGAGATGAGCCTGGACGAGGACCTGCTCCGCCGAGTTCGGGAGGCGCCCGGGGAGGTCATCATCAAGGCCGCGGGGAACATGGGCTACCCCATGGGGCTGCGCACCGAGCGGCTGGCCCTCGAGATCGAGGCCCTGGCCCGGCAGCACGGCCTGCCCTTCGAGCGGGTGGCCGGCCTGGGCGCGGACCCGCGCACCATGATCGGCGCCGCGGTCGCCGCTGGAGTGCCGGCGCTGGTGTCCGTGCCCCAGCTGGTGGGCGGCGGCGCGGTGGGGATGGCGATCGGCGACTCCATCCCGCTCGCGCAGCGCTCGGCGCAGATGGCGCGGATGCTCGCCGAAGCCG
>CAYGXO010000008.1:0-12412 GCA_964353885.1 uncultured Spirochaetaceae bacterium | reverse complement strand
CTGAAGTGCGCGAAGATCTCTATTGATATCCGCCCATTCCAGCTTCTCCCCTTGCTTCTCAAGTCTGGTTTCCAGCTCTTTGCGTAGGACAAGGGCGAGGAAGCTGCAGAACACATGCCCCCGGATTGTGTCGTCGACTTTGTGGTAGATCGGGCGGGTCTCCAGGAGGCTCTTGGCCGAACGGAATATCGATTCCACCATCCATAGCTGCTTGTATTTCACTGCCACATCCGCGGCGGGGAAGGAGGTGTTGGTGCGAAGCACCCACATCCCGTCGAAGAGTGCCTCTTCGGCGAGCTTGGCCTCGTCAATCGTGAAGTGCTCCTTTCCCGCGGACTTCAGGTAGCGCCGGTAGCCCTTATTGCCCACCAGGCTCTTGTCCCCGCTTTTGAGCTTCTCTTTTAAGGACTCCACGATGGCCTTTCTGTCCGCCTCATCTTTTCGCCCCTGATCCTCGTTGTAGCAGACGATGTAGCGCTTCTTCCCCACCCACTGCTCGCGAACCGATAGCGGGGAGGGATCCCCAGGCTTCTTCTTCGCTCCTGTGACTACCTGGAACTTCGCAGCCGAAGGAAGCACCTCATCGCGTACCGTCTTGTCCTTGTGCATGCGCGCTCCCAGGATGTAGGACATGCCAAGCTCTTCACTTTCAAGTCCCTCGATCGTCTGTGCGCTTATCATCCCTCGATCTGCCACTACGCATACCGAGCCAATGGCGAAGCGGCTCTTCAGTCGCTCGACTACCGGGATCAGGGAGGTGACATCGGTGAGATTCCCTGGCCACAGCTCGCAGCAGATCGGACGCCCCGCACCGTCCAGTACGGCTGCCACCACCATCTGTTTCAGGTCGGGCCTGTGATCCTTGCTGTGCCCGTACTGTCCCAGGCTCTCACCCCCTTGCCCCTCGAAGTACAGGCTGGTGGTGTCGAAGAACACCAGATCCAACTCGCTGAACAGATCGCGGTTACGGCGGAAAAGCTCCTCTTCGATGAGGTCCTTTCGGCATCGCAGACTTCGCGCATCTGCCCCATGCTGGATGATGCCCTCTCCCAGCCAGCCCATGGCGCGGTACAGGTGATGAAGCTCGATATCCTCTGTCCCGCTGATCTTGAAATCCTCCTTCCACCGCTCTGCCGCCCGATCGCTTCCCGGATCCAAGAGGCGGTGCAGCACGGTGAGGAAGATCGCCCGTTCCAGGGAGAAGCGGCACCGGCTGGAGGAAAGCTCCCCCTTGATCGCCTCGTTGATCCCCAACTGCTGCCATAATCGCTCGAAGACAAGGGCGGGACCGATGGACAGGGTGCGGTGCGCTTGGATGGTGCCCTCGCGGTGGGCATCGATAATCGTTCGAATCGAGGAGAACTTCGCCACCGATCGAGTGAGGTCGTCGATCTTACCTGATGCACTGAGGGCATCAAGTTGCCCGAGGGTGGTCAGGACACGTTGTTTGACCTTTTTGCCCTCACGCTTGCTTTCAACGATCTGGAGGTACTTGTATCCGTGCGAGTTCTTGATGCGGACGAACACTGCCTGCTCCTCCCCTCCACGGATACTACCACGGAGAGAGCCTTCATGCAAGCATTTTCTTTACAACCCATCATTTCGGTGGCACTACATAAATCGGTCGCGTCGACAAGAAACCCTCAAATTCCCTGCAAATTCGGGAGGTACGCACTTTCTATGGGGGCCAAACTGTAGAAGATGGGCTTGGTGGATCGAGCGAAAGATCAAGGACGGGACCACCTGAACGCCGCGACGGTACGGTCCATCGAGCGCTGGTACGAGCATTTGCTTCGCATGGGGATGCGGGCCAATCCGCCCCCTGCGATTGCGCAACCCTCCCGTCGGGGCAGAAAGAAAAGAGGCAAGGCGGGCAGTCTCGTGGACCGTCTCTGGGAGAACCGTGCTCACGTGCTGAGGTTCGTGCACGACTTCCGCGTCCCCTTTGACAACAATCTTGCAGAGCGCGATCTGCGCATGATGAAAGTGCAACAGAAGATATCAGGGACATTCCGCAGCTGGGAAGGAGCCCAAGCCTTTGCGACCGTCCGCAGCTACATCTCCACCGTCCGCAAGCGAGGAATGAACGTCATCGAAGCGATTGCCTCCGTCTTCGAAGGAAGCCCGCTCCTACCCGCTGCGCCCGCATCCGGCTGAACAGTTACGATTTGTTATCTCCAAGCCAATATATGTCAGCTTTCTCGGCACTCTGGGAAGGATTTCAGGAATTCGTCATTTTCAATTATCCTTTGGGCCAAGTCCTTGCATCTTTGACGGACCGGAAAACACCACAAGTCCTCTGCATTCCGCGCAAACATGAAGCAGACAACCTCGTCATCCACGCCTGCTATGCCATTCCGATCACGATGGGTAACGATATCCTGAGCACATCCCATATCTACTAAATATGTGCCAGAAATTGGCAGGTATATTGTCCCGAAAAGGCGCCCTTTATATGTCAGCACGCCAATTGAAATATCTGCCTTGTTATGCTCCAAGTGTGCCAAAAATGGGTTATATGAGCTATTCCATACCCGAACAAATTCCTTTTGCCCCTTGCCGAATCGAATATACTCCCTCAAGGCGTCGAAATTGGCCTGCAAGCACATTTCTCGATGGTCCACAAGCCAAAACAAGAAGTTTAGGCACATTTTACAGAACATCCGATTTCGTGCTTCAATATCGGTTCGCAACTCAATAGACCCCGAGATATAGGTTCCACATTCGTACGATCCTGCCATTATTCCCTTCTGTCCTAGCCAATAGTAGAAATCCATGCTTATCTGTTTGTATTCGGCGACTGTCAGCTCTGTATCTTGTGTCCAAAAGAAGAACGCCACTGGATTGTGGTTAGTGGTGATTTTGGCCAATAGGCCATTGAACATCTTATAATTGGACCCATATTTCTCTTCAGGAAGTCTATAGGAGTATAAGTATTCCTCCTTGTCTGTCTGCACTATGAGTTGATGAGGCGTATACACCTTGTCCTTGAAAACAATCACCCCCACTCTCGGGAAACGCAATACAACTTCTTCATATATTCTGAAGTTCTTATACGATCCATCAGCCCAAACCGGATACTTATTCCTTCCCTTCAGTCCACGTATTGCCCTGTTAAATGACTCAAAGCCAGGTCCTCGAAGAAAATCCTGCTCAAATTGCTTATTAAATTCAGCGTTACATTCGGCGCATACGAAATCTCCGAGGTCTTTCGCGGCTCCGCCAAAAGCGGGTGGGATAACATGTTCCGCATTGAAACAACTGCTCGGCTTGTCTTCCCTGCAATAGACGCATTTCATAGCGGTATCCTGTCTACCTCGCTTCCGCTACCGGGTTTGAGTCCTCTGGCTTTCATTTTCTTGGAGATAACATATATATTCGCTATCCGCACCCTGGGCACTTCCGGTTCGTGGCGTCATACATCTCACCTACCACCCTCTTGGTTCTGTACTCGGCCCACGTCTTCTCGTCGTGCCGCTTCACGATTGGAAACGTCTCCATGATGTACTCCATGTCCTCGCGCCTGATGCCGTAGAGGTGAAAGAACGCCGCGTCGAGCTCGCAACGAAGGTGAAAGCGGCGCTCCTCGTCCCATACGAACGCCGGTCCCGAATAACCACAATCGCGTGCGAAGGGCTCAAGGTCGTTCGCTGTGTATACCAGCTCGAGCACGCGCGGGAGGATCCAGTCCTTGAGGGTCTGCCCAGATGCCCAAGGGCAGGGAGCGTCGTAATTCGTGGGCGGAAGTACAGGAAACTGTTTTAGGTAGCCATAAGTGAGGTTCACTCCTCCGAGCTTTTGTCTCGCGCAATAGTCGAGGGCGAAGCTGCTCAGCGCCGCAAGCAGACAGGCCGTCGCCGCAGCCGAAGCCACCGGTAGCATCAAAGGGACTGAGTGACCAACGGCAACTCTCGGAAGGATGCATGCGATCACCGTCCGGTGCACCACGGCGTTGGTGATGTTGCGCCAACCCATCAGCCATCCCCGCTCCCAGCGTCGCTCAAGACTTGCTTCCACTTTCGGCTCTGCTACCCAGTATTTGGGTAGTGGAAAGAGCGCTGGACTCGCATGCTGGCTTTCGTTGATCTGCGGTAGGAATCCCTTATTTGCCTGTGCCTGCGTCTGACCTTCGTACGTGCCGAAGCGGTGGTCATACTGGTGAATCATCTTTGCTTCGTACAACGGCAGGTACGTCTCCCTCCCCTTGCGGAACCGGTTTCCTTCCAGAGTCCACCCGTCCCGCTCCAGGTCTTCTCGCCCACGGAACAGGCCAGAGTCGTTGGACATGTCTATCATTCGAAGAAATGACATCCCCCATGGGTTCTCCTCCGGCGGACCCTCTTTGATAAGCACCGGCATGCGTCGATAAATAGCACGCGTGATGTCCGAGTCCCGGTGTGTCCGGAAGATCGGGCAAGTCCGCGTGTTCGGGTTCATAAGAGCGAAGTCGTAAGGCGTTAGGATATATCGACGTTCGGGGATAGCGATCTGAAATGCCTGACGGAGGAAGAATGCGAATTCCGGTCTTGTGCAAGTCCCCCCATTGTGGATTGTTAGAAGACAAAACTTAGATTCGTTGTGTACCCCCGCGAATACCTTCTCCTCATTCTCGAACGAATAAAGACTCTGAAGCCTACCGGTAGCCACCAAGTCCCCGAAGAATGCCTTTGTCGTATCGTCGGTCGCGATCCCGGACGGAACGATCATACCCATGCGCCCTTTCGCCGACATCAGACTTCGCCCCATCTCCGCGAACACAGAGTACGTGTTGATATCCCCTCTGCCGCACAGAGGGTAGCGGCCCGTCTCTCGCACCAGTGCGCTCTCGCCTTCCGCCACGCGGCGAGCCTCCAGGAAATCCAGGTGCAGCGTAGGGTCATCATTGATAAGCGCCTCAATCATCCGCTTGCGCTCGGACGCGTTCTTCGCTTTGGCGATATCGGGCCTACGCTCGGCAAACCACTCTGCCTCCTGGAGCTTGATCCGCTCCCACGGCGGGTTCCCGAGCACCACGTCGAATCCACCGCCCTCGCGCCCAAAGACCTCCGGAAACGTGAGGTGCCAGTGCAGGAATTGGTACGACTTCGCGATCCGGTCCACTTCCTGCAATACCGCTGACGGCACGCTCTCCGGGGTCTGGCGTATGTCATTCCAAAGGCCGTGCGTCAGGGGCGGGAGCTTCTGCCCCTTTACGCGTGGCCACACGAAGGCGGCGCACCAGGCGTCCGCCACGAGCCGGGCGTGCTGGTAGACATCGGACCGGAGGTGCTGGAGGTAGTGCGACTCCATCTCCCGGATCCCCTCCAGGGTGGAGTCATCCACTCCAAGGGCCTGGAGGCTTTCTATGGTCGGGAGCGCCTCGCCCCAGAGGCCCCCGGTCTCGTCCTTGAGGCTTTGCTGACCGTTAAGCTCCTCGCGGTTCCGTTTCCGGTGCTGCGTGGCAACGCTCTTGTCGTCCCCGGTCAGGGCGCTGAACGCCTCCTCCGGGATGCCCTTGGCCATGAGATCCGGCGTGGTGCCCAGGAGGCTGTTCCCGCACTGGATGTGGGCATCCAGGAACGACAGCGGCTTGCCCGGCTCCAGGGCCTCCATCCACAGGCTCACCTTGCACAGCTCCACGGCCATGGGGTTCACATCCACGCCGTACAGGCATCGGCCGATCACGTCGCGGAGCGCCTTGTGCATCGCCTCGGGCGCCGGCTCTTCGTCGCCGGTGCGCACGCTCGCCAGGCGACGCGCAATCGTGTGCGCCGCGGCGATCAGAAAGTGGCCGGAGCCCGTGGCAGGATCGCAGACGGTAAGCGCGAGGATCGCCGCTTCGGGGTTCGGGCCCTTGGCTGCCTCCTCCAGTACCGGGTCCAGCGCAGTCTCGAGCAGGCTCTGCACCAGGGCATGGGGGGTGTAGTACGAGCCTGTGGTCTTTCGCTCATGCCCGGCGGCCACGGAGAGAGAGAAGTGCCCGGCCTCGGCATCCACCTCGGGGTGCAGCTCCAGAAGGGACTCGTACACGCTGCCAAGCTCCTCGCTCCCGAGGTTCCGATAGTCCACGCGCCAGAGGTCCTTGCCCCGCCGCGTGAATCCCAGGGCGCGCACCGCCTCCAGGAGATCCGCGTTGGACAGGTCGCTCCCCATGAGGTCCGGCAGCGTCTCTTCGGACCAGAGGTAGCTCCCCAGGACGGGCAGGCCGAGCTCCGGCGCGCCCAAGGTGCCCAGGAGTCGCATCACCATCCTGAGAGAAGCGAAGAGGTCGGCGTGCGCCGTGCCCCGGATCTCATCAGCAAGCAGGCGCAGTCTGTAGGTGGAGTAGAAGTCCCGGTAGGTCTCCCGCGCGTCGGCCGGTATGTCGCGGGGATGGAGCGCGTCCCGATCCTCCGCCACGAACAGGAAGAGAAGGCGGTAGACCAGCCGCAGGATTTCCCGATAAAACTCCTGCGTGGAAAGCTCGCCGCTGCGCAGGCGCTCGCGGAGCTTTCCGTTGGAGCGGTGGGAGAGGAAGCCGCGCCCAAGGCACTCGATGGCTTCCTGCACGCCCTTGCGCAGGGTCTCCAGGGCGCGCGCGCCCTGCTCCCGCCCCAAGCCCGACCAGCGCTCGAGCCAGCACTCCTCGGGCCGTTCCGCCTCCACGCGGCTCTGGTGGCAGAGCATCCAGAGCACCGCGAAGTCAGGGTAGAGCTCGCCCTGGAAGATCGCCTCCAGGTCGATCTCCACGTAGGCCTGCCGGGTCAGGCTTCGGTTGTCCCTGAGGATGCGCAAGAGGCGGCCGTTGGAAACGAATCCCCACAGGTGTTCGTCGGAGCGGTTCAGGAGCTCCTGCACCAGGCCGTGCGGGCTTGCCTGCGCCGCTCCAGCCACGCCGCTTGACCGCCTGTCCAGCTCCACGCCGGAGCCCACAAGGTGGATAGGCGCCTTTCCCCAGAGGTGGCTCACGGGGTAGCTCTTGCCCTGAACCTCCAGGCCCCGCGCGGGCTGGAGCCTCCCGTAGCCGAGCTCCTGGAAAAGCGGGAGGAGGAGGCGCTCGCGCGTGAGCCCCGTGGCCGCCTCCGCGACCCCCGTACTCGTCCGCGCGTCCTGGAAGCGCGCCCACTCGCCGCGCATTCGGTTCCACGAGCGCGTGATGGCCTCGCCCAGGCGCTCGGCGCCGAGGTGGTAGTCCTCAGCGCGCAGCCCCGGAAGCTCGCTCCGCGATGCGGCAAGACCCGCGATGATGTCGGGCGAGATGAGTCCGCCCTCGGCGCGCACCGCGAGGAAGCCGTTGTGGCGCGCACCCCTCATGCCGTGCCTCCGGAAACGGGAAGCATGACGTAGACCCCGAGGACATCCGCCGGCGTGTGCGCCCTGACCCGGGTGCGGACGCCCTTCCTGCGGCTTGCAGATCGCACCCGCTGGTGCGCCGCGGACAGGGCCTCCGCCCTCGCCTCACCCTCCGCCTCTATGCGGGGCAGGAGCGCCGCCATCCCCTGAATCACCAGGGAGACGAAGCTCTCCGCCTGCTCCGGGACGATGTTGGCATCCGGCCGCGCCTGGAGCAGTCGTTCAGCCTCCACGGCATCCATCCAGATCGCCTGCCCCGGGGCGCCGGTGAAGCCGAGGAGCCGGCACTCCTCGCAGAGCTCGGTGCGGCTCTCCGTCCCGGTCGTGGTTTCCAGGTCGAAGCGGTAGCGCACCAGGAGGAGCGTGGTCCGTCCCGTCACGGCCCGGGTGCGGATCGCGCCCGCTCTGCGCGCCACCCCGTCCGCAAGCGGATCGAGGGCCGTGTCCATGAGGTGCGCGGCCAGGGTGCAGACAAGGGGATGGGTGCGCACGAGGTGCGTGACCCCGCGCTCCACCGGAAGCTCGAAGCGCGCCGTGATCGTGAGGTCCTGCCCGAGCTGGTCGCGCAGGGCCCGGGCGGCCTTAATGGCGTCGATCGACAGGCTTCCATCGCGCTCGGTTACCCTGCCCCCGCACGCCTCTACCGCGTCACGCACAAAGCCCCTGAGGTCCGCGGCGGATCCCACGGCTGACCTGGCTTCCTGGATCTCGGGCGCGACATCCTCGAATCGGATGGACTCCTGGGCGAAGATCGTGCGCGAGCGCTTCTCCCGCTCGGCCACGGTCTCCCACTGGGTGTGGAGGCGCACCTTCTCCGCCTCGAGCTCCGGGAAAAGGTACTGCTGCTCGTGCGATCCCTTTCCCCGGAGGATCAGCCCCTGCATCAGGGCCTCCATGACCTCCTCGCTCCGCACCGGCACCGGCACGGAGATGCCCAGGCCGCTTCGGATGATTTTATGCTTGCGGAGGAGCACATCCAGCACCAGGCCGTCGATCCGGTTGTCCATGGAGAACAGGGTCAGGGCGCGCACCGTTTTCCTGGGCTGCCCGTAGCGGTCCACCCGCCCCTCGCGCTGCTCGTGACGCGTGGGGTTCCAGGAGAGGTCGTAGTGCACCACCGCGTCGAAATGCTCCTGGAGGTTGATGCCCTCGCTCAAGCAGTCGGTGGCCACAAGGACGTGCCGCTCCGCCTCGCCCAGGGCAAGCACCCGCCGCTCCCGCTCCTCCGGCGGAAGCTCGCCTGTCACCGCCTCCACCACGACGTCCCCGAGAAGGCGTTTGCGGAGCTCCTCAGCCACGTAGTGGGCCGTGGGGATGAAGCGGCAGAAGACCACGGGGCGGAACCCCTCTTTCAGCAGCGCCCGGATCTCCTCCTCCGCGGTCTTGAGCTTGGCGTCCTCCGCTCCGGCGAGGCTTTCGGCCTCCCGCGCCATGTCCAGGAGGCGCCGCCGCTCGGGGCGCTCCGTCTCCCCGTCCCCGGGGTCGCCGCCCGGCGCCACGTCCATGCTCTCCGCCTCGTCCACGGTGTCCAGGTCCATGACGGAGCGGATCCCCACCTCGTCCGCCTCATCCTCTGTTTCGGTGGCGGCCGAAGCTGCCCGGGTGCGGAGCGTGGCCGCGGCGGCCGCGGGGCTCGAGCCGAGGGAACGGAGGAGCGCCAGGACGGACCACCACCGCACCCGACGGGCAAAGGCCCCGCCCCGCACATCCTGCACGGTCTCCATGGCATAGGCGAAGGCGCGGTCGAAGAGCGCGCGGTAGCCCGGAGAGAGACGGTAGGGGCGCTCCCGCTCCTCCCGCTCAGGGAAAGGGGTATCCGTCTCCATGAACTGTCGGATGTCCGCGCGGCGTCGCTGCACGAACTGGCGCGCCAGGCGGCGTCGATCTGTCTGCCGCGTCTCCTCCGCAAGGTCCCCGGTCAGGGACAGGAACGACGGGTCTAGGAGCCCCAGGAGGGAGTGGAACGCCTCCTCGTTCCCGCTGTGCGGTGTGGCCGTTACGAGGATGAGGTGCCGATCCCCCGCGGCGACCTGGCGCACCAGATCGTGCCGCTGGTGGCGCGGCCCGCGCCCCTCGCACCCCGTCGAGCAGGTGTGCGCCTCGTCTACAATCACAAACTCCGGGCACGCCCGGAGGAACTCCGCGCGCCGCCTCTCGCTCTTGATGAAGTCCAGGGAGACCACGGTGAAGGGGTAGCGCTCGAACAGGCTCTGCCCCACCGGGCATGGCCGTTCGAGACGGGAGGCCGTGCCGGGGAGCACGAGCTCCGCGTCGATGTGGAACTTGCTCGTGAGCTCCCGCTGCCACTGCTCCGCCAGGGGAGGCGGGCAGAGCACCGTGGCCCGGCGCACCTCCCCGCGATCCACGAGCTCTCGTAGTATCAGGCAGGCCTCGATGGTCTTTCCCACGCCCACGTCGTCCGCAATAAGGAGGCGGACCGGGTCCAGGCGCAGGGCCATGAGAAGAGGCACGAGCTGGTACGGCCGCGGCTCCACGCCGATCCGCGCAAAGGAACGGAAGGGCCCGGTGCCGGAGCGGTTGGCCAGGCGCACGGCGTCCCTGAGGAGGCGGCAGGAGCGGAAGTCACCGACCTTTGTGGGATCCGGCAGTCCAAAGGACGCGGGCTCCACGCGTTCAAGGCTTGTGAGGATTCCGGTCTCTTCGGCCTGCGCCCCGCCCAGCGGTCGGAGCTTGAGGAGCTCCTCTGTGGAGCCGGGAAGCACCACCCACTCGCGCCCCCGAGCTTTGACAAGGGTGCCGACGCCGTAGCTCATGCAAGCTTTCCGAACACGCTCGGGTACCGCCTGACGATGGCGGCCCGATCATCGTGAAGTCTGAATTGGAGTGCTTCCGTCGTTAGATTTTTCAATGTCGGGGTATCGTCCCGTCCGACAGCGTAGCGGGAACCCGCGGGACCTGCAAGGCCCGAACGATTGTGTGTCCGGGCGGTTATGCCCCTTCTCCCCTCACCGTTGCATCTTAATAAAATGCGGGGTATGTTAGACGTGTGCGGCGGCCCCGGATATATGTGGATACCTCCGTTGTTGGAGGTTGTTTCGATGAAGAATTTCGAGCCTGGTCTTTGGCTCTCTTCCTGGACTTCCGGGATCGACGGTATATTCCGGTCCTCTCAGCTTTGACATCCGCCGAGGTCGGCCAAGCGCCGGAGCAGGTTCAACGAAAGTATGAAGAACTTCTTGAGATTCCGAACGAACGGATCGAATTGACGGCGGAAGCATTCGAATTGGCCGGAGAATACGTTGGCCGGGGTATACTCTCCGCGAATTATGAGAACGATGCCCTTCACATTGCCCTCGCAAGCATCGGCCAAGTGGATATCCTTGTCAGTTGGAACTTCAAGCACGTCGTGCATTATGACAAAATCCGCAGGTTCAATGCGGTGAACTTGGAGAGCGGCTACAAAACGATTCAGATATTCTCCCCTCGGGAGGTTGTACATGAAGAAGAATGACATCAAGTCGATGGAAATGGTCCGAAAAATCCGTGACAAGTTTTTTCAGGAGACGGCAGGGAAATCCATCACAGAAAAAATCGCCTATTTCAGGATGAAGGCCGAAAAAGCGGAGAAAGCCTGCACTACGCGGTGATCAAGGCGGGCGGAGCGACTGCAAGCTCAAGCTCGATTGGCAGTAGATTTGTTGCCTCCGCTATATAGCCCCACAGGTGTTCGTTTTAGCGGTGCCGGAGCTCCTTAACCAGGCCGTGCCCGGAAAGTACGCAACGTCGGATGGCCGCCTTCATGGGCTCTGTGCCCCCTCTGTGCATTTATGCATGAATATTAATAGAAAATACTTGCATTTCTTGGAAGAATGACCTATGCCATGATTGAGTAGAAAACATGAAAAGCACGGAGAAGCTCAAAAACGCCATGCTGGCGGGGAAGGTCTATCGACGCAAAGAGCTTGCGGGCTTTTCGACGGCTGTGGACCGGGACCTCAAGACCCTTGTGACCGCCGGCGAAGTTCAGAGGCTGGCGGGAGGCCTCTACTATCGTCCCCGCACGAATCCGTTTGGTATGACGCCTCCTGAAGACCGGGAGATCGCCCGTGCCTTCCTCAAGACCGATGATTTCCTGCTCACCTCGTACAACTACTTCAACCAGCTCGGCCTTGGCCTGACCCAGGTCTACAATCACTACATGGTCTATAACCACAAACGGTCGGGCTCCTTCTTGCTGGGCGGGAAGCAGTTCAAGTTCCGCCTTGTTCCCGCTTACCCTCACAAATTGAGCAAGGAATTTCTCCTCGTCGATCTGCTGAACAACCTGAAGCATCTGCCCGACAACACGGACCTTGTGATGCGGAACCTGAAGTCACGCTTGGGGGATTTCGACCGCCAGGCGGTACGAGAACAACTCGCCCGGTACGGACGTGCCGCGACACATGCGGCCCTCGAAGAAGCGTGTGCCCCAATTCATCCATGAGCTGCGCAAAGGAGCGGAAGTCCCCGACCTTGGCAGCATCCGGCAAACTGAAGGATGCAGGTTCCACGCGTTCCAGGCTCGTGAGGATTCCGGTCTATTCGGCCTGTGCCCCTTCCCCGCGGGCGCGCTCAATAGCGCATACAGCCACTTTTCGATATACTTCTCGTATGGACACCGACATCCGCTGGAAACAGAGGCTCGCGAACTTCAGGAAGGCCTTTGGGCGCCTTGACGAAGCGGTCCTCCTGTCACGGCAGCGGGACTTGAGCGATCTGGAGCGTCAGGGTCTCATCCAGGATGGCGAGGCCTGGATGGAGATGCTCAGGAGCAGAAACCAGTCCTCCCACACGTACAATCTCGAAACGGCCGCGGAAATAGCCCGAGCGATCGATGCACGATATTGGGCCGCCTTCCGTCTCTTCCTCGACTCGATGGATGCTCGGGCGCAACGGACATGAAATACGGTATCCCTGAAAACGAATTGGAGAAAGTGGTGGGAACCATCTCGCGCGAATCGTGTAGGTTCCAGAAATTATGGCCGCTGTTTTCCAGAAACTCTGGCCACATCCTTATTGTCTTCCGACCCCTTGTCAAGCTCGAGATGTCGGGTCCGGTAGGACGGCCCATCAACGACTATCAAACGACCTTTCTCCAATA
>CAYGXO010000007.1:0-1628 GCA_964353885.1 uncultured Spirochaetaceae bacterium | reverse complement strand
GCTGGAGACCAAGTGGCCAACGATGGCATTTTCACGCTCGATGGGCTTCGCCTGGATCCGAATGCACCCTCCAGTTTCTATCCGTACGAGTATGAACTAAAGGGGGCTCTGAGCAGGAATCTGTAAGGGTGCGCGACTGTTGGGGGGACGAAGCGCCGCGCTACCCTCAACAGGTTGAGAGAAAACGACTTCACCAAGATCCTGGGTTGGCCCGGCTACAGGGTTTACCGGCATGAGATCCATGAGGAAGGCAAGACGATGCGGCTGTGGGTGCGTCGCAAACGGGGCAACCGGTGGCTGGAGTGCTCCGGGTGCGGGCGGAAGTTCCTGGACCACTACGACTGCAGGGAGCGGGAGGTGCGGGACCTGCCGTGGGGGGAGTTCCGGGCCTCCGTGGTGGTGGAGGTGTACCGTGTGCGGTGCCCGGACTGCGGGGTGAAGGTAGAGAAGATCCGGCAGTTGCCCAGCAAAGCACCGTACAGCAAACGATTCGAAGAAGATGTGGGCAAGGCGTGTGAAAGTGCGGCGGCGCGGCAGGTGGCGCGGCGGATAGGATTGGCCGAGAGCACGGTGCGGGCGATCGACCGGCGTTATCTGGAGCGGTGGGAGGCGAGTCGGCGCAAGCCGCCGCTGCGGCACATGGGGGTGGATGAAATCTACAAGGGGAAGAAGGACAAGTTTCTGACGGTGGTGAGCAATCTGGAGACCGCAGAGCCACTGTGGTTTGGGAAGGAACGGAAGAGGGAGACGCTGGACGAGTTCTTTCGTGGCCAGTTGACGAGCCGGCAACGCAAGCGGATCGAGGCGGCGTGCGTGGACATGTGGGAACCATTTCGGCTGAGCATCGAGAGGTGGGCGCCACAGTGCCAGATCGTGTACGACAAGTTCCACGTCATCCAGCACGCCAACGACGCCGTGGACGAAGTGCGGCGGGCGGAGTTTTTTCGCAAGGGGACGAAGATGCGGGAGCTGGTCAAGGGGAAGAAATGGCTGCTGCTGAGCCGGTGGAAGAATCTGGCCACGAAACAGCGCGGCGACATGAACCGGCTGTTCCAATTGAACCGGCGGCTGTTCAAAGCATACCTGCTCAAAGAGAGTTTGGAAAGGCTGTGGGACTACCACTACGAGGGGGCGATGCTCAATTACTTGCAGAAGTGGATCGATCAACTGCGGTGGCAGCGGTTACCCTCGTTTCAGGATCTCGGCCAGATGCTGCTGAAGCACCTGGAGGGGATTCTCAACTACTGCCGAACGAAGGTGCGCTTCGGCGTCGTGGAGGCGATCAACGGCAACATCCGCATGCTGATCAACCGTGGCCGCGGCTACAAGAACCTGCGCTATCTGCTGCTGAAGGCCAAGCGCATGGCAGTCACCAACACCGAATACGTCGCTTTTCACAAAATCAGGAAAGCCGCGTAGAATGGCACTTCTTACGAATTCTCGCTCAGAGCCCATTTTCGTTCCCGAAAATGAAAACTATGAAGACTCCGTGAAGCTGTTGTTCGACGAGCACAACCACCCGGTCGATTCCAAGAAAGTAGACCTGAGCGACAAACGATATCCGTGGCGGCGCTGCTACAAAGTGGTGTCGCTGATTCACGTCAACCGCAGCCTGAATCTGTTTCTGA
>CAYGXO010000006.1:0-3569 GCA_964353885.1 uncultured Spirochaetaceae bacterium | reverse complement strand
GGGAAGAGGAAAAAAGGACGCGCGTGGATGGCCGTGGCTGCATTTTCAGAGCTGGGGTGGTACTCCAGGTACCCCCCGAAATCGGGTGCCCTCGATCAACGAGCGGCAATTGGCGGTGTCCAGAAAATCGGGGAAAGTCCAAATTACCTCCTCCACCCCGATCATCTGCTGCGCATCCTGCAGGCTGACCAGAGAAGGCTTTCGCAGTTCGCGGTAGCGGCTGTTCGCCAGAAGCGACTGGTCGAGCTCAAAGAACTCCTTCTCCCGGGACTGTATGTCGTTCGCGAGCGCGATCAGCCTTTGCGTGTCCTGCCGAGCCTCCCGCCTCTGGATCTCGGCGGCCCTCTGTGCCGCAAGGCTCTCCAATTCGTCGTTCAACGCTGCCATCCGGATGCGCGTCTTCTCGGGGATACCCTCCAAGGACAGGGCTGTCGAGAGGGAAAGCCGCTCCAGGAAACCGCGGGCCCTCATGGCCTCTGCTGAGGCGAACACCCCGGCCTTGTCATTCATCGCGGCGCTGGCCTGCAACGAGAGGTAGTACAGCCCTAGGTTTCTGGCGGCGAACTCCCCCTTCCCAGCACCTGTTTCTCCCCTCGCCCGCTCAACGACGGCGATACCCTCCTGGAAGGAATCTCTCGCGCGGGAGTACTGCTTGAGGATGTACTGAAGGATGCCCAGGTTCCTCGCTGCGTAGATCGCCAATTCGCGGTTGGCACCTCCAACCGCAATTGCGTACGATTTCTGGTATTCGTCGATAGCCCGGTCGTACTGCTCCATGTCCTGATGAGCCAGTCCAAGGTTGCTGTACGTGAGAGCAACATCCGGGTGCCCCGCGCCGAGCATCTTCTCCTGGATCGCCAGCGCTCTCCGGTGGTAGCCGATTGCCCTGTCGTAGTCGCCCTTCGATCTGCACGCGGCGCCCATGTTGTTGAAGGTGACCGCCAGATCCGGGTGTTCGGGTCCAAGGATCTTCGTCCAGATTGTCAGCGCCTTCTCGTACGAAGCGAGGGCCTGACCGTAGTCACCCGCGAAATGATAGGCACTTCCCATGTTATTGAAGGTTCCAGCGAGAGTCGGATGGTCTGCCCCAAGGACCCTTAGCTCGATCGCCAGAGCCTTCTGGTAGTACTCGAGAGCCCGTTCGTGCTCCCCTCTGCTGTCATAGGCGACGCCAAGATTCTCGTAGCTTGTGGCAACATCCGGGTGCTGGGCACCGAGCGCTTTCAGCCGGATGGCCAGCGCCTGCAGGTGGTACCCGATCGCCCTTTCGAATTCACCCTTGGAGTACCAGGCGAGTCCCAGGTCACTGTAGCTGATCGCGACATCGGGATGGTCGCCGCCCAGCGCTTGCAGCCGGAGCGACAGCGCCCGCTGGTGGTGCTCGATGGCCACTTCATACTCGCCCTTGGAATACCAGGCGAGTCCCATGTTGCCGTAGTAGGTCGCGAGATCAGGATGGTCAGCCCCGAAAGCCTTCGCCCCGATGGACAACGCCCTGGAGTAGTACTCGAGAGCGCGGTCATACTCGCCTTTCTCGCGGTACGCCTCACCCAGGTTGTTGCAGCTCGTCGCGACTTCTTTATGCCCTTCTCCGAACAGACTCGACCAGATCGCCAATGCCTTCTGGTGACAGGCGATTGCGCGATCATACTCACCGTTCGAATGATAGGCGACGCCGAGTGTGCCGACGATCAACGCCTGATCCGCATCTTCCTGCATTCCCGCCTTCGAGCGAATGGCCAGCGCCTTCTCCAGTTCCCGGATAGCCCCATCGTGCTTCTGTACAGCATAATAGGCGGTGCCTGTCCTGTAATACGTCGCCGCGATGTCCGGATGGTATGGACCCAGGTATTTGATCTGACTTGCGAGCGCGAAGTAGTAGTAGTCGATCGCATTCCAGGGGCTGCTTGTTGCCGCGGTCGCCTCCGCTATCCCGATCCAGATGCCTGCGCCCGCCAGGCAGTTGTCCCCCAGGGCGTCCTGGTAGTGCTTCAGTGCCCGGCTTTGCAGCGCATCGGCCTCCTTGTACGCGCCAGCCTCTTTCTTCTGCGCAGCCTGATCGAGCAGCGACTTGCCCTTCTCTACCGAATCGAGGTGGGTGACCAGTCGCTTGAACGGCTCGATATCCCGCACCGGATCAAAGTCGGCGTCCGAGGCTATGCGCGCCAGGCTCGTGAATCCGAAGTAGACGGCCTTGTCGAGGTAGCGGACAGCTTCCGGCGCCCTGCCCTCCAACGCATGGGAGCGCGCGATGTAGTAGAAGACCCAGCCCGTCCTCGAGAACAGCTGCTCTGCACGCAGGGCTGCCTGCAATCCCCTCGCGTATGTGCCTCGCTGGGTGAAGCAGACGAAGGTCAGCCTCTCGAGAACCCACACGTACCGCTCATCCTTTTCTAGGGCGCGCTCATACCAGGCGATGGCCTGGTCCATGTCGCCTTTCTGCTCGTGGCAGAGCCCGACGTAGGCACGAGCGCCCTTGGCGGTCCGTTGGTCCCCCGAGTCCACGGCACGAGAGAAGGCCACTATCGCTTCGTCGTATTTCTTCTCGGTGTAGAGCTGTTTCCCTTTCTCAATGGCTTCCTCGCCAGCGTCGCCGTGAACAGAAGGCACCAGTGCAAGGCCGCAGGCGAGCAACACGACGACAGCCATCACCTTCCTGAACGGACGCGAAGGGCATCTCGAATCTGCCATGCCTGAGATCATAAAGGCAATTGGCGTTCTGGCACAATATGTGCCCTGAAGAGGACAGGTGCCGGTCAGGTGCCGCGGGCTGCCTCCCCGAGGGGCACGCCTCTACGAGGGCACGGCGGGGCCTCTTCACCAGCGAGGCAGCACGGACGCGGAAGGCACTCCATTCGTCATCGATTGCGACCATGGCAACACCCTCGAAACCGTGCTTCTGCACCATCGCCCATATGAGTTCGCGTGAAAGGTCGGACTTGTACTTCTTCGAGGTTTTCTTGGGGTAACAGATCCAGAACGCGCTGTCACCGTCCAGCGCCCCGAGGGCAGTCCCCAGCCTCGACTCCAGGTCAGTCCTGGTAATGGCAAAAACCTGGATGAAGCCGTACTTTCCGCGGGGTTTGCCATCGACACGGCAGGCAAAGCCCTCGAGGAAAGGTGAGTACTCGGCAGGGGCATTCATGACGAGGATGGGGTCCTGGCCCTTGTAGAGGAGCTTTCTCAGCCCAGCGTGCACTGGCTACTCTCCCCTACCGTGGATAGCTCGCCTTCGAGAGCAGCCAGATCATGAGAAGCGAGGCTGCGAGAGCCGCGAACACGTTGACAGAGTTGAAGTCGGAAAGGAACTTGATCACGTTCGAGAAGAGCTGGTCGATCAATCCGCCCAGGAGTGATAGAACCGTCGATTTTATTGGCGACGGTAATACGGAGGCTTCTACGGCCCTCCGGGTTGCCGTGAGCATCTCTGGCACATGGTCCCGCAAGCCCCACCTTGCCCGTCTAGCTCCAGAGGGGTGGAAGAAGGACCACCAGGGGCAGCCTGCTCTGCGCCTCGGCACACTCTCCCAGGACACGCTGGATCATTCTGTGTCGGCTAAGGAGTCCCA
>CAYGXO010000005.1:0-3217 GCA_964353885.1 uncultured Spirochaetaceae bacterium | reverse complement strand
TTTTCTTCCTGAAGGATCGTCTCGAGAACTCTGGATCGCACTCCTGCTGTTTGTCGTTTCCTGCCTGTACCTTCGCCTGTTCTACGATTACACGAAGTTGAATGGTGACGAGGGCATCGTCCTGCAGGGAGCGCAACGCATCTTGCAGGGGCAGGTTCTCTACCGTGATTTCTTCTCCTTCTTCACTCCGGGCTCCTACTACTGGATGGCCCTGCTCTTCAAGATATTTGGCAGTTCCATCCTCGTAGGACGAGCCGCGTTGATCGTGTACGGCGGTTTGTTCTCGGTTCTAACTTACCTGCTGCGTATTCCGGGGCAAGCCGGTCACGATTCCGGGACGATCCCGGTCAGCATTCCGAAATGAAGCCGGTCACGATTCCGGGATGAAGCCGGTCACCGATTCCGATTTCAAGCCGGTCACTTTTTGGCCGGTGGTCGGAACCCTGACCGGGATCATTTCGGAACGATTTCCACGGGGCGAAGGACGCTGGACAACAACGCGGGCCTTGGGGTTCCACTGGAAGGTGGAGGGAACCCACATTGCCAACGAAAAGGTTGTCCATGCGAAAACTCAAGGAAGTTCTCCGGTTACGATTCGAGTTAGGACTGGGCCAGCGGCAGATCGCCCGGAGCTGTTCGATCGGGCACGGCACCGTTTACGAGTACCTGAAATGCGCCCAGGCGGCCGGGGTCGGGTGGCCGCTGCCGGAAGGCTGGGATGACCGCCAACTGGAAGCGGCCCTGTTCGGGCCAACCCCGCGGCGCATCTACGAAAACCGCAAGCCCCCGCCGGATTTTGCCCGCCTTCAGGAAGAACTCCAACGACACCCCCATCTGACGCTGCAGTTGGCCTGGGAGGAGTATCGCCAGGCCCACCCCGACGGCTACGGCTACAGCCGGTTCTGCGAACTATACCAACAGTGGCGGCGGCAACTGGATGTGGTGCTGCGCCAAGAACACAAGGCGGGCGAAAAGCTCTTCGTCGATTACGCCGGGGCGACGATTCCCATTCATGACCCGCAGGGTGGGCCGGTCCGCCCGGCCTCGATCTTCGTCGCCGTCCTGGGGGCCAGCAACTACACCTACGCCGAAGCCACCGGGAGCCAGGAGCTGGAGAACTGGATCGGCGCGCACATCCGCACCTTCGAATTCCTCGGTGCAGTTCCCAAGCTGGTGATCCCGGATAATACCCGCACCGGCGTGAATCGGGCCTGCCGCTACGAACCGGATCTGAACCGGACCTATCACGAGCTGGCCATGCACTATGGCGTGGGGGTGCTGCCCACCCGGCCCTATAAACCCCGCGACAAGGCCAAGGTCGAAAATGGCGTGCAGGTAGTCCAGCGCTGGATTGTGGCGGCGCTGCGGCATCGTCGGTTCTTCAGTCTGGCGGAACTCAACCAGGCGATCCGAGAGCTGCTCGACAAGCTCAACCAGCGACCGTTTCGCAAGCGCCCGGGTTGTCGCGCCAGCTTATTCCAGGAGTTGGACCAGCCCGCGCTGGGGCCCCTGCCCCGGGAGCGCTACGAGTTCCACTCCTGGGCCACGGCGCGCGTCAACATCGACTATCACGTCGAGTTCGAGCGCCACTACTACAGCGTGCCCTACGTCCTCACCAGACAGTTGGTGGAGATCAGGGCGACGCTGACGACGCTGGAGATCTTCCACCGAGGCGAACGGGTGGCTTCGCACCTGCGCAGTCGCCAGCCCTATCAAGCCACGACGGTTCCCGAGCATCGGCCGAAGAGCCATCAGCAGCACCTGGCTTGGCCGCCCTCGCGCTTGCTCAGTTGGGCGCAGTCGGTGGGACCGGCCACGGCCCAGTTGTTCGCCGCCATTCTGGAAAGTAAACCGCACCCGGAGATGGGCTACCGCTCGTGTCTGGGCATTCTTCGACTAGGCCAGCGCTATTCGACCGAGCGTCTGGAAGCGGCCGCCGCGCGCGCCGTCGCCACCGGAGCCTGCTCCTACCGCAGTGTGAAGTCGATTCTGGAACGTTCGCTCGACCGCCAACCCCTGGAGGCCCCGACGACCAGACCGCCGCTGGAGCACGACAACCTCCGCGGCGCTTCCTACTTCGATCGCGCCGCGCGGTACGCCGACGGCGAAGTCACTTCATCTCAGGAGAACTCATGTTGAATCAGCAGACCAGGGAGAAGTTGCACGCCTTGCGCTTACACGGCATGGCCGAGGGCTTTCGTGCCCAACCTCAGCAGGCTGGGATCACCGAGTTGAGCTTCGAGGAACGGTTCGCTCTGCTGGTCGATCAGCAGTGGAACTGGAGACAGAATCAGGCGCTCGCACGCCGGCTGGCCAAGGCCAAACTACGGCACCGCGCCTGTGTGGAGGACATTGACTTCCGCTCCCCGCGCGGTCTGGACCGCGCGCTCCTGCGCGCGCTCACCCAGGACTCGGCCTGGGTCCGCCAGCATCAGAACATTTTTCTGATCGGACCGACCGGGATCGGCAAAAGTTTTCTGGCCTGCGCCCTGGCCGAGAAAGCCTGCCGGGATGGATTCACCGCCTTCTACACCCGGGCCACCCAACTGTTTCGCGACCTGGCCCTGGCCCGCGCCGATGGCAGTTTACGCACGCTGCTCGCTCGGCTGGCCCGCCTCGACGTGCTGGTAGTTGACGACTGGGCGATGGCACCCCTGGCCGACACCGAGCGCCGGGACTTCCTGGAGATCTCGGAGGACCGCTATCAGGTGCGATCGACGATCCTGACCAGCCAACTACCCGTGGTGAAATGGCATGAGCAAATCGGCGATCCCACCCTGGCCGACAGCATTCTCGACCGGCTGGTGCATAACGCTCACCGAATCGAGATCCAGGGCGAATCCTTGCGCAAAAAGCGCGGCGGCCAGGAGGCGTAACCATGGCGGACGCCACGAGACCAAAAAAGCGCGGTGGAAATGACGCCCCATGGAAAGCTTGGAATCCCGCCACGCGGGATCCCCCTCTTTCCACCGGGCTTGGAAATCCGGCCCACGACGCCGGATTCCCACATTCCCACCGCGCCGACGGCGGGTTTAATCCTCCATGAAGGGAGGAAGAAAAGATGAAGCTAAAACTGCATTCCAGTTGACGGATGCCGGTCACTTCAGGCACCATAACGGCGCCAGCGTCGCTGCGCTCCGAGGGTGACCGGCTTCGCATCGGAACCAGTGACCGGGATCAAATCGGAATCAGTGCCCGCCTTCGCCGGAATCAGCAC
>CAYGXO010000004.1:0-98722 GCA_964353885.1 uncultured Spirochaetaceae bacterium | reverse complement strand
TGGCTGCCCGTCGGCGTCACGCTCTCGTTCTTGAAGAAGATCATCGCGGGCGTACCGAGCGCCTCCTCGAGGAACTTCGCCCGGATGAGGGGCGTCGGCCGGAACATCGAGTACACCTTGAGCACCTCGTCGGGGATGGTGATCTCGCGCTGGGTCGACATCTCCTGCTCGAGCAGGGCCATCGGGAACAGGGGCGTAAAAGCTTCCAGGGGCCCAGGCTTGCCGTCGGCGGGATTGAGCATCGGGGGGACGGGCTCGGGCAGCGACGCCTGGATGTTGAGCCACTTCTTCGGGATCTCGCGGGTGGGAAGCTGGAAAATCCTGTTGTCGGTCATGGAAGGCCCCTTTCTATCGATTCTATCGATCTCCGCCGTCGCTGCGGCGGACCGCCCCAACGGGGCGGTACAATAAAAAACCCGGGCTCACCACTGCCCGGGTTTTCGCGCACAAAAAAACCGCGGGCGGCTTCTCTCCACGGGGAGGGAAACCGCCTGCGGTTTGCCCGTCATCTCACGACGATATCAGGCAGACCTGGGTTTCCTCCCCGAGATCCACCACCACCAGTTGAGGCTGCTGCGAATGCCACGCGCCGAACCGACCGTCATGATGGGCACATGATACAGAGAAAGGCGCCTGTGTCAAGCGCCTTTTTCTCTTTTTTCGGATCTGGCCGCAGACCGCCCGAGCGGCCGCCTACTTCAGCTTCCCCCTCACGAACTCCCGCACAGCTTCCGTGTCGAAGGTCGAGCCTTCCTTGTGCGCGGAGTCCTTGATCGGCTTCCCGAACTCCTCGGGGGTAATCCCGAGGGCCGCGAGGAAGGCCTCCATCGGGATTCCCGTCACCTGGGAAACGGCCTCGAAGGTGTCGCTGCCTTTGATGTCGTCGGGGTTGAACCCGGTCTCCTCCACGGCCGCGGCGAGCGGTTTCTGCGTCCACTGCACGCCGCCGATCAGCGAGCCGGCGACCACGACGGCGCCGAACACGGCCAGCGTGATTCCCAGCACGGCGAGGGAGGACACCCTGCCCTTGCGCGGCCCGCCGATCACCAGGGTATCTCTGACCGGGCAGGCGTTCACGCACAGGTTGCAGGCGATGCACTCCGAAGTCTGCACCTGCACCATCGATTCGACCTTGATGTTGACGGGACAGACCTTGTTGCAGGCCATGCAGTGCGTGCAGGTGGCGTCGTTCCGCTTCACTCTGAACCACCCCAGCCTGTTGATCAGGCCCAGGAAGCCTCCCATCGGGCAGAGGTACTTGCAGAAGAACCGGTCGCACAGGAGAGAGCCGACGAGGCTCACGACCAGGACGATGAGTCCGACGAGGAACCCAGAGATGAGCTCCACCGACGGCAGGTGGTTCCAGGCCGCCCAGGGGTCGTAGGGCCGGATGATGAGCTGCCCTGTCACCGCGGAGAGGATGACGATGCCGGCCAGCGTTAGGTACTTCAGATAGCGTGCGGATTTGTCGATGGCCGCTGGGACCGTGAAGCTCTTCCTGAAGACCGTCTTGCCCAGCCTGCCGAACAGCTCCTGCAGGGCGCCGAAGGCGCAGATCTTGCCGCAGAAAACCCTCCGGAAAACGAGGGCCACGACGATCGTCGCGGCGAGCAGGATGAAGCTGCTCCATGCGATCTTCGCCAGGAGGCTGCCCGTCAGCGCGAGGGTGAAGGCGGCTTCGATGCCGCCGAAGGGGCACAGCGCGTCGACGCCCACCGGCTTTGTGACCGGCGCGAACTGGTGAAGAATCCCTGCCGCTGTCGCCAGGACAAGGAAAAAAACCAGGGAACCTAGCCGGACACCCCTGAAGACCCTCTGCGCGCGCTTGTCGCTCTTTTCGCCTGTCATGATCATACTCCTCCTGTTGCAATCCCTCCGTCGCAAGCCCCGTGCCAACGGAAGGGTGGCCGCTCAGGAATGATACCCCATTGTGCGGCAATCTGGCAGCGGTTCCACGTCTTGGGGGGCCTCGCGAACAGTGTGCGCTCGTCTCGCACCCCTTTCGAGCGCAGACGCAGGCCTGCCTCTGCGCAAATCCTGCGCACGGGGCGAAAAGCGAGCAACTGCGATACAGTTGACTGCCTGGGGGAACTAGAAGCCCAGCAGCTCCACCTCGAAAACGAGGTATGAGTTCGGGGGGATCGCGCCCGGGTAGCCGCGCTCGCCGTAGGCGAGCTCAGGAGGGATCACGAGCAGGCGCTTCTCGCCCTTCTTCATGTCGCGAAGAGCCTCGTTCCACCCCTCGATCACCTGGCCGATCTTGAACTTCGCCGGCGATCCCTGCGCCGAGGAGTCAAAGACTTTCCCGTCGAGAAACTTCCCGATATAGTTGACAGTGACCTCCGCCCCCTGCGCGGGCTTGGCGCCCTTGCCCGGTTTCAGCACCCGGTACATGAGGCCCGATCTCGTGGTCGTGAGCTTCGGCCACTGCTTCTTCACCGTCGCGAGCGCATCGCCTCTCGCCTTCTTCGACTTCTCCGCGAGGGCGGCCTTGGCGCCGACGACGAGGGAATCGAAGCTGACCTGGGTCACGGCGAACCCCTTCGCCGCCTTGCCGACCCTGAGGATCTTCACGCTCTTGATCCTGTCGCCCTGCTGGATGGAGTCCACGACCTTCTGCCCCTTCACGACCCGGCCGAAGACCGAGTACCCGCCGTCCAGCCACGGGGTGGCCTTGTGGGTGATGTAGAACTGGCTGCCATTGGTGTCGGGCCCCGAGTTGGCCATCGCGAGCACGCCGGGCCCGTCATGCATGAGCTCGGGCCGGGTCTCGTTGGGGAACTGGTAGCCGGGGCCGCCTGTCCCATCGCCCTTCGGGTCGCCGCCCTGGATCATGAAGTCTTTCACGACCCTGTGGAACGTGAGCCCGTCGTAGAATCGCGTGCCCGTCGGCCGGCCCGCTTTGATCGCGCCCTCAGCGAGACCCACGAAGTTGGAGACGGTCATGGGCGCCTTCTCGAAATCGAGCCTGCAGACGATGGTGCCCCGATTCGTCGAAATCTCGGCGTACAGCCCGTCGGGAAGGCTCTCGACGGTGCATGCCGCCATGGCGGCGAGGCAAAGCAAGGGGGGAAGACAGGACAGTCGGTGCACGGTGACCTCCGTTGCCACTTGCGTGCCACGGGATGACGGGGCATGTCAAGCAGGGATTCAACAGCCGGGGTTCCACTTGATTCCAGAGCCCCCACTCGCGTACATTCTCCTGCGTGAAGCACCCTTCCCGACCACGGATCAGGTACCTGAATGGGACCCGTTTCCGCAGGGCCCTCATCGCCGGCGCCCGCCAGGTGATCGAGAATCGAAACCAGCTCAACGCCATCAACGTGTTCCCGGTCGCCGATGGGGACACGGGCACCAATATGGGGGGGACCCTCGGGTCCATTGTGGAGGGGATCCTTCCCAGCAGGGAAACGGCAATCCACCGGATGCTGCGCTCCGTCGCGGACCTCGCGCTCTCGGGAGCGCGAGGGTGCAGCGGGACCATCCTCGCCCAGTTCTTCCATGGGCTCGCCGAAGAGTTCGCCGACGCGGCGCGGGTGACCACGCGCTCCTTCGGGCTGGGCGTCCGGCGCGCCGTCGCGTACCCCTACGAGGCGGTCTCGGACCCGCGTGAGGGCACGATCCTGACAGTGCTCAATGATTGGGGCGAGAAGGTCCTCGAGTGGAGCGGAAAGTCCGACGATTTCATCGAAGTTCTCCACCACGCCTACCGGGCCGCTCGCGCCTCCCTGGCCCAAACGAAGGAGAAGCTCGCGGTGCTCGCGCGCGCGGGGGTGGTGGACGCGGGCGCGCAGGGTCTCGTTCATCTCCTTGGGGGGATCACGCGGTTCATAGCGGCCGGGCGCATCCGTGAGCTCGACCGGTCGCGCTTCGACACGGAGGAGCTGGGGCCGGCGTTCGAGGAGACGGTCGAGGATCCCGCCTTCCGCTATTGCACCCAGTTCGTCCTCGAGGGCTCTGACATCGATGCCGGAGCGCTCCGCCGGAAGCTTGACGGCCTGGGCGACTCGCTCATCGTGGCCGGCTCCGCCGCCCGAGCGAAGATCCACATCCACACCGACTCGCCCGCCCAGGCCTTTCGGCGGGTCGACAGGCACGGCAGGGTCACCGGCCAGAAGATCGAGGACATGCGCTCGCAGTTCCGCGCCGCCCACGTGCCCCATCGGGACATCGCCCTCGTCGTGGACTCCTCCTGCGACCTGCCGGCCGACGTGTGGGAGAAGCACACCATCCACAGCGTCCCCTGCATGCTGCTGTTCAATCAGAAGACCTACCTCGACAAGCTCACCATGACGCCCGACCTTCTGTTCACCGTCCTGCGCGAGACCCGCCGCGACCGAGCGAGCGGCCACCCGACGACCTCGCAGCCGACCCCCGCGGATTTCCGGAGCCGCTACGAGTTCCTCCTCGCGCACTACCGTCACGTGATCTCCCTTTCGCTTTCCAGCGCCCTGAGCGGGACATTCGACTCGGCCCGAGCCGGGGCACGCATGGCGGGTGACGGCGTGGAGGTGATCGACACGAAGTCCGCATCCGTCGGGCTGGGTCTCATCGCGCGACGGGCCGCCGAGGCGATCGAGAGGGGCGCGAGCCGGGAGGAGGTCGTCGACCTCGTCCATTCGCTCATCCCTCGGCTGCGCGTCCACCTGACGGTCAAGTCGCTCGATAGCCTCGTGCGAAGCGGGCGGGTGAGCAGGATGAAGGGCGGGATCGCCAACTTCCTCCACCTCAAGCCCCTCATCGAGCTCTCCGAAAGGACTGGCGGAAAACCCGTCCAGGGATCGACGGTGCTCGGGGTCAAGGGCGGCAGGCGAAAGATCCTCGAGCTGCTGAAAGCGGAGATCGACACCGCGATGCCGACGGAGTTCGCGATTACGCATGCGAATGCCCCTGCCGACGCGCTGTGGTTCAAGGAGATGATCGAGGCGAACTTCACCCTCGTGCGCGAGCCTTTCATCGTGGACGTCACGAGCGTTCTCGCCGTCCACGTGGGAGAAGGGGCAGTGGGCATCGCGTACATCCTGCCCGGGTAGGGAGCGGCTCGATGCCCGTTCTCCAGATCAGCCTGATCGTAGCCCTTTCCTACCTTGCTGGCTCCATCCCGACCAGCATCATCGTCGGGAGGCTCTTCTTCGGGAAGGACCCTCGCGCAGCGGGTTCGGGCAATGCGGGCGGGACGAACGCGATTCGCCTGTTCGGCTGGAAGGGCGGGGTCCCCACCATCATCGTGGACGTGGGCAAGGGGGTGCTTGCGACGCTGCTCATTTCCCGGCTGCCGGCGCCCCCCGCGATCCCTCGCGAGGCCCTGCAGATCATCGCTGGCTGCTCGGCGGTGATCGGACACATCTGGACCGTTTTCGCAGGCTTCCGCGGAGGCAAGGGCGTGGGCACGGCCGCCGGCATGGTGGCGAGCCTCTACCCGGTCGCCTTGCTGTTCTGCCTGCCGATCTTCGGCCTGGCCCTCGTCATCGGCGGCTACGTCTCGATCGCCTCCATCGCCGCCGCCGTTTCCTTTCCACTCGTGCTGCTCCTCATCGGCGCGACCGGCATCCAGAAGGTCTCCCCCATCCTGTTCTGGTTCTCGATTCCGCTCGCTCTTCTGATCGTCTTCACGCACAGGTCCAACATCCGCCGGTTGATCGCGGGAACGGAGAACAGGTTCACGAAAGCGATGCTGTTCTCCCGCAAGCGGAAGCTCCCCCGGGGCTGAGAGCACCGCCCGCATCCACCCCGCAGCTCCCCGCGACAAGCTTGAAAGCTGCACTGGTTTACTCTACCTTAGATGCATGAACGCGAGAGAGATCATGGACAGGGTCGAGGCGATCCTCGAGGCGCACAGGACGGGCCTCCTCGCGACGGTCGGCGATGACGGAGGGCCCCACGTGCGCTGGCTCAGCCCCGCGCTTCTGCGCGGCAGGCTCGGCGCCATCTATGCGCTCACCGCGCCCCGGTTTGCGAAAGTCGATCAGGTGCGCGCCCACCCTCTCGTGGAGTGGACGTTCCAGACCCCCGCGCTGGATGAGGTCATCACCGTGCGAGGAAGGATGAATGTCGTGGACAATCCCTCGCTGCGGGCGGAGGCCCTCGAGGCGATCGGCCCCCGGCTGAGGGCGTTCTGGAAGCTCGCCCCCGACGAGCGCGACCTCGCCGTCCTGGAGACGGTGGTCGAGCAGGCCACGCGCTACCTGCCCATGGAGGGCAGGAAGGACGTCGTGCGCTTCGGCGCATAGGAGGCGGCCGGGATGCGCGAGAAGGATTGGCTGCGCCAGATGCTCCTCATCCGCCGGTTCGAGGAGAAGGCCGCGCAGATGTACGGCCTGCGGAAGATCGGCGGGTTCTGCCACCTCTACATCGGCCAGGAGGCGTCGGGTGTCGGGGCGATCTCCGCTTTGGACCTGTCGAAGGACTACGTCGTGGCAGCATACAGGGACCACGGGTACGCCCTCGCCTGCGGGATGAGCCCGACATCGCTGATGGCCGAGCTTTTCGGCAAGGCCACGGGCTGCTCGAAGGGCAAGGGCGGGTCCATGCACCTCATCGACGCCGACCGGCACATGTACGGCGGCAACGGCATCGTCGGCGCCCAGATCCCCATCGCAACGGGGGTGGCCCTGAAGTGCCGCTATCGCAAGGACGGTGGGGTCACCCTGTGCTGGTTCGGCGACGGGGCGATCCACCAGGGAGCATTCCACGAGAGCCTCAACATGGCGCGGATCTGGAACCTCCCCATCGTGTACATCTGCGAGAACAACCAATATGGAATGGGGACCGACTTCCGAAGAGTCTCGTCGGTGACCGATTTCACCGCCATGTCCTCCGCCTACGGGATCCCCGGCAAGCAGGTGAACGGCATGGACGTGCGCGAGGTCTTCCGCGAGACCTCCGATGCGGTGGCCCGGGCGCGCTCGGAGTCGATGCCCGGCTTTCTCGAGATCAAGACCTACAGGTACCGCGGGCATTCGATGAGCGATCCCGCGAAGTACCGCACGCCCGAAGAGCTGGAGGCGTACAAGGCGCAGGACCCCATCCTAATCCTGTTCAATTCGTTGGAGAAGGCGGGGCAGATAACGGCGGAGGAGTATGCGGCCATGGACGCCGAGGTCAAAACGCTCTGCGACGAGGCGGTGCGCTTCGCCGAGGAAAGCCCAGAGCCCGAGCCATCCGCATTGTACGAGGACGTGCTGGCATGAGCATCATCACCTGCCGCGAGGCCTTGAGGGCCGCGATCGACGAGGAGATGGCGCGCGATGACTCGGTCATCCTCATCGGCGAAGAGGTGGGCGCGTACAACGGCGCCTACAAGGTCAGCCAGGGACTGCTGGACAAGTACGGACCAGAGAGGGTCATCGACACGCCGATCTCCGAGGGGGGATTCACCGGCATCGGCATCGGCGCCGCCATGGCGGGCCTGCGGCCCATCGTGGAGTGGATGACCTACAATTTCGCCCTCCAGGCCGTCGACCAGGTCGTGAGCAATGCCGCGAAAATGCGCTACATGTCCGGCGGGCAGTTCCGCGTGCCCATCGTGTTCCGAGGCCCCAACGGTCCGGCCGAGTATCTCGGCTCGCAGCATTCCCAGGCCCTCCAATCCCTGTTCGCCAACGTGCCGGGCCTGAAGGTCGTCGCACCCGGCACGCCGGCAGATGCGAAGGGCCTGCTGAAATCGTCGATCAGGGATGACAATCCCGTGCTCTTCTTCGAGGCGGAGATGATGTACGGGTGGAAGGGAGAGGTGCCCGACGGCGAGCACCTGGTGCCCCTCGGCGTAGCGGAGGTGAAGCGACAGGGCAGGGACGTGACGATCGTCGCGTTCTCCAAGCCTTTGAAGCTCGCCCTCGATGCCGCCGAGGCGCTCGCGGGGCTGGGCATCGAGGCGGAGGTGGTCGACCTGCGCACGATCCGTCCCCTCGACGAGGCGGCGATCTACGAGTCGGTGGCGAAGACCAGCAGGTGCGTCGTGGTCGACGAGGCGTGGCCATTCGCGAGCGTCGGATCTCATGTTGCGTGGCTCGTGTCGCATCACTGCTTCGACGAGCTGGATGCCCCGGTGGAGCTCGTGGCGGGCGAGGATGTTCCCATGCCGTACAACCACTCCCTCGAGCTCGCCGCCCAACCCTCGGTCCAGAAGATCGTGGAAGCCGTCAAGCGCGCGGCGTACTTGTAGGAGGCGTCAGTGGCTGAAAAAGTCCTCATGATCGCCCTTTCCCCCACCATGGAGACAGGCACCGTCGTGCGATGGAGAAAGAAGGAGGGCGACCAGGTCAAGAGCGGAGACGTGATCTGCGAGGTGGAGACGGACAAGGCAACCATGGACTACGAGGCGAGCGGCGACGGGACTCTGCTCAAGATCGTTCTGGCGGAAGGCGGCCAGGCGAAGGTGGGCGACCTGATCGCCGTGCTCGGCTCGCCGGGCGAAGACATCTCGAGCCTGCTCGGCGCGCCAGCGCCGACGCCGCAACCAGCACCCTCAGCGCAGCCTCGCCTATCGCCGATCGAGCCTCCATCAACGCCCCAATCCGGCAGGACCCGCAGCTCTCCCCTTGCCCGAAAGGTCGCCGAGAACCAGGGAGTCGACCTGCGCTCACTCGCTGGCAGCGGCCCTGGCGGGAGGATCGTGAAACGCGACGTCGAGGCGGCCAGGCAGAGCGCGCATGGACCATCTTTCTCGCCGGCCCCCGGTGACGAGATCCTGCCCGTCTCGGGCATGCGGAAGATCATCGCCAAGCGCCTTTCCGAGTCTCTGTTCTCAGCTCCCCACTACTACCTCACCGTGAACGTCACGGTGGACGAGCTTCTCGGCATGCGCGCGAAGCTCAACGCGGGCCGTGAGAAAAAGGTCTCGCTGAACGCGATCCTCTTCGCCCTTGCCGGCAGGGCGCTCGCCCGGCACCCACGAGTGAACTCGACGTGGAACGGCGAGACGATCATTCGCAGGGCGAGGGCGGACATCGGGCTTGCCGTCGCGCTTCCCGACGGGCTGGTCACCCCGGTCGTGCGCGACTGCGGCCGCAAGGGCATCCTCGCCATCGACTCCGAGCTCGCCGACCTCGTCGACCGGGCGCGCGCGGGCAAGCTCGCCCCCGCGGAGTACGCGGGAGCCACCTTCACGATCAGCAACCTCGGCAGCTTCGGCATCGATGAGTTCACGGCCATCATCAATCCGCCCGGCTCGGCGATACTCGCGGTCGGCGCTGCGAGGAAACAGCCCGTTGTCGAGACCGGCCCCGAGGGGGACCGCATCGTCATCCGCCAGCGCATGGCCATGACTCTTTCATGCGACCACCGGGTCATCGACGGGGCTGTCGGCGCCGCGTTCCTGAGGGACCTCGCCGACATCATCGAAAACCCCGCCCTTGGGCTGGCCTGAGGCCGGATACCGCCGCACTTCAATCGTCAGGGAGGCGTCCATGGCAGTTTTCGATTTCGACGTCGTTGTCATCGGCTCGGGTCCCGGAGGATACGTCGCGGCGATCCGCGCATCGCAGCTCGGCCTCAAGGCCGCGGTGATCGAGCGCGACAAAGTGGGCGGGGTCTGCCTGAACATCGGCTGCATCCCCTCCAAGGCGCTCATCCATCAGGCTGAGCTCTTCAGGGCCATCCCCGGCCTTGAGGCGATGGGCATCGCCGTCGACACAAAGGGTTTCGATTACGGCAAGGTCTTCGCGAAATCGCGGAAAGCCGCGGATACCCTATCGAAGGGCGTGCAGTTCCTGTTGAAGAAGAACAAGGTCGAGCTGATCGCGGGCGAGGCGGTTCTCGCGGGCGCCAACGAGGTGACCCTGAAGAGCGGCCGGACAGTCACGGGCCGCGCAATTCTCATTGCGACCGGATCGCGTCCCCGCGAGATCCCCGGCTTCCCCTTCGACGAGCAGCGCGTCCTCTCATCGACAGGCGCTCTCATGCTTGAGAAGCTCCCCAAGAAGATCCTCATCCTCGGCGCCGGCGCGATCGGCGTCGAGTTCAGCCACATCCTGTCCAGCTTCGGCGTGGAAGTGCATCTTGTCGAGATGCTGGACAGGATCCTGCCGCTCGAGGATGCGGAGTGCGCGCAGGTGCTCGCCCGCAGCTTCCAGAAGCGCGGCATCGTGGTTTCGACCGGTACAAAAGCCGTGTCCATGGAGAAGGGATCCGCGGCGCTCCGTGTCGCACTCGAGGACAAAACCGGCGCCCGAACCACTGTCGAAGCCGATCAGGTCCTCGTGGTCGTCGGAAGAACTCCCAATACGGACTCCATCAGCCTCGAAAAGGTCGGTATCGCCACCGAGAAGGGATTCATCCCCGTGGGCGACTACTACCAGACCAGGGTCCCCAGCATCTACGCGATCGGAGACGTCGTGGCGACGCCTCTCCTGGCGCATGTCGCGTCGAAGGAGGGTGAGATCGCCGTCGAGCACATCGCGGGCCGCTCGCCTGAGCCCCGGCTCGACCCGCTGTCGATCCCCAGCGCCGTGTACTGCGAGCCCCAAGTGGCGAGCTTCGGCCTGCCCGAGTGGAAGGCTGCGGAGAAGGGGCTTGCCTTCGCCAAGGCGAGCTTCCCCTACAGAGGCGCGGGCAAGTCCGTGGCCATCGAGCAGCCTGAAGGATTCGTGAAGGTCCTGTATGACCCCAAGACCAAGGAGATCCTGGGCGCGCACGCTGTCGGCGCGGAAGCCACTGAGCTGATCCACGAGCTGCTGCTCGCGCGCACCGCCGAGCTCCTGCCCAGCGACGTGGCCTCAATGATGCACGCGCACCCCACCCTGTCGGAGACCGTGATGGAAGTCATGCGCGCCGTGGAGGGCTGGGCGATCCACGCCTGATCCGCGGCTGTCACTCTCGCTCCCTCTACCGGGTCGCATCGGAAGCGATCTTCCGAAGGTGTTCGATATGCTCGTCGACCGCCTCGATTTCTGCCCCGTTTCCAGCCGCGCACGCCGCGATGAGGATATCGGTGGCGGGGAAAGTCCGGCCTCTTTCGCGGGCGCGTTGTGCGAGGCGCCGGGCGAGCGCCCAGATCTCATCGGAGGTCGGGAGCACCTCCAATTCGGCTTCCAGGCGGGAGAGCTTTCGTCTCTCTTGCTCGCCGCGCGCCCCATTCCAGAGCTCGAGGAGGACCATGTCGCACACGACAGCTTGGCCGCTCACGAGGATTTCTTGCACCCGGGTTCGCACGTCGCCACGCCCATCGGCCCGGAGCGCTTCCACCCAACTGGAGGTGTCGACAAGAACCCGACCGGGGCTCACCTGTCCTCCCGCATTCGACGAAGCTCATCCTGCGACATGAAGTCGGTGAAGGTTCCCAGCATCTTGGCAACCTCGCTGAGCTTCCGCTTTCGGTTAAACTCCCGGATGGCCTGGAGAATCGCATCTCGCTTCGTCCGCGCCGCGGTTACTCGCATCAGATCGAGCAGCTCTTTGTCAGGAATATCGACAGTCGTCTTCATGATTCCATTATGGTCTCTACTTGGAGTATTGTCAAATCGGTCGAGTAATCCGATTCTACGGATTGGAGAATCTCTCCTCGCGGACATCACTCGTTCAAGTGCGTTCTTTCGCCGACCCGCGGCTTCTCGCCGCGTGCGGGGTGATTGAGGCGCGTCATTCGCCGGGCAGGTAGCCCCTCATCTGCTCGAGCTGATACAGGAAGAGCTCCATGCCCCAGGAATCGAGCGCCGCCTGCTCCGCTGTGGGCAGGAATTGCTGAACGTCCATGCGCGCTTGCCGCCAGTCGACCTCCCTGATAAGGGCACCGAGATTCTCAATCAACCACTCCGGCGTCATCGCGAGCGGCTGTCCCGCCCACGGCCCCTGTTGAAACAGCGCGTTTTGCAGCAGACCGAGATCAGGACGAACCCTCCGGGAGGTGTACCACACGAAATCATACCAGTCCCGGCCTTTGACGTATCGCCGGCACAACAGAGCGTGCGCCTTGGTTCCGAAGCCTGAGGAGAGGGTCTGGGTTGTGATGGGGGCGATGCCTGGAAAGGTAATATAGCTGGTCTGAAAGACGGAGCCGGCAGGAGGATTCGTGTCGATCTCAAGCTTGATCCGGATCTTCCTCGGATTGGGCCGCTCGAAAGGCAGGGCGAGCAGAAGGATCTTGCCGACAGAATCGGTCTTGAGGAATGCCTTCTGGACCGCGACGTCCGCGGCGGACTTGTCCTGCAGCTCGAGCTCGATCCCCTGCTGTGCACAATCCCGACCCACCGCCTCCAGGTACCTCTTCCAGCGAAAGCCGGGATCCGGCCGCTTCAGGAGAAAATTCAGATCCTCGGAGAAACGGCTCATCCCGTGGATGACCCTCAGGCATGTCCCCCCATGGAAAACCGCTTCGGAGAACATGCCGGCACGCGAGAGGCTGACAAGCACCATGTGCTGCATCAGTTCCTGCAGCACATTCTCCTGCTCCAGGGCGCTGGCAGGGGCGTACTCGTGAATCCTTGCATTCAGGACGTCAGTGATCACTGCGTAAGCTCCCTTCTCAGACCTTCCAGGTATTCCCGTACCCTCCGGCTTCGCAGGCTGGTCTGGATTTCCTCGCAGGCGGACAGGTCGATGCGCTGAAGATCCTCTTCCTCGATACGCAGGGAATCGGTCAGGAACCCAAGACCATCCCTGGCCCAGGAAACCGATAGCCGATGATAGATGAGGTCGGCGATGGCCCGCAGGGCAGAGGCGACGAAGGCCCAGGAGTCATGCCCAAGCTTCACGGCCTGCACCCCGGCGCGTGGGTCGCGGGCAGGCACCCGGTGGAACGTGAACCGTCCGATCGGCGTCATGAACGCGCGGCTACGCGCCGCCGTGACGCTAGCGGTCTGGTAGACTGCTTCAGGAATCAGGCCGTGATGCGAAAGGGCCGTTTCCAGGCTGATGTGGGACGGGGCATGCAGCAAGGCAGCCACCACGTAGGGATGCGGATCGGATTTCCGGAAACTCGGCTGCAGCAGGAACAACCCCGGCTTCAATCTGATCACTTCGCCGGCGCTCACGGCCCGATGTACGAGGACTTTTCGAGCCCCCTCAGAGACATCCGGAAAGAAGTTGCGCACTGCCGTCATCTCGAATAAGCCGCCAGGAGGTGAGAGGAGGAGTGCCCTTTCGGTAACTTGCTGCATCGTGCATATAAGTTACACAAATCGTAACCTAAATGCAAGATATGTGTTAAGGAGCAAATGGTCAGTGTGAGAGCAGGAAGCTGGAAATGTGAATACGCAGACTTGAAGATCTGAAGCCCACCGCGATCGGTGCCCGCGCTGAGGTAGCCCGGGAGCTGAGCTACAGGCTGTACACTATCTGCGAGCGAAAGAAGCGGGCCCAGGAGGCGTTGGCCTACAACGGCCTCGTGCAGAGTTGGCCCGAATTGACGAAGCTGGCCCGCGAGGGAAAGAAGGCCGGCTCCGAGCAGGCGGACCTGTTCGACGCATGAAACTCGGACCTGGGATCTGATCGCGCAAAATTATCCTTTTCAAAAGGAGAAATTGGCGATATAATCTCCTTCCTGGAAGGATAGAGCACCGTGAAGATGAAAAGTGCGCCTCCAGGCCGGATAGGCGCCTGGCTGACAGAGAAGCTTGCCGATTCGCTCTCGGGTCCCCTCCCCAAGATCACGCATCGACGGGTGCATGGCAACGTGACCCTGCCCGGCAAAGCGACCGCGGTCATCGGAATGCGACGTGCCGGCAAGACTTTCTTCCTCCACCAGGTCCGTCTGGAGCAGATCGCACAGGGCGTTCCACGCGACCGTCTGCCGTACATCAACTTCGAGGATGAGCGGCTCGCGGGGATCGAGGCAGACCAGCTCAGTCCCCTTGTGGAGACATTCTATCGCCAGCACCCGACGCTTCGCGGCAGGGAGATGGTGACCTGGTGCTTTGACGAAATCCAAGCCGTGCCGGGTTGGGAGCGCTTTGTGCGCCGGCTCATCGATTCGGAGAAAGTTCAGGTCTTTGTCACAGGCTCATCGGCCTCTCTTCTTTCGCGGGAGATCGCAACTGCGCTGCGTGGTCGAGCATGGGAAGTGGTGATTCACCCTTTCAGCTTTGAGGAATCGCTGAGACACAATGAAAAGGACGTGCCCGGCCGGCCCGAACGCATGTCCGGTCCTGAGCGCTCCGCCATCGAGGGGGCGTTTCTCGACTATCTGAGGGCCGGCGGATTCCCTGAAGCGCAGGGACTTGACGCGCCCACACGCGCGCAGCTTCTCAACGACTACGTGGATGTCGCGATGCTCCGCGACGTGGTCGAGAGACACGGCGTCACGAACGTTGTCGGGTTGCGGTGGCTCCTGCGGCACCTTCTCGGCAACGCGGGATCGTTGTTCAGCGTGGAGAAGTTTTATTCCTCTCTCAAGTCGCAGGGGTTTTCCATTTCGAAGGATACTGTCCACCACCTGCTGTCGTACGTCGAGGACTGTTTCCTCGTGCGCACGGTGTGGATGGAGACGGACTCCGAGCGTCAGCGCATGGTCAACCCCCGCAAGGCCTATCCCGCGGATCCTGGGCTCATCCCGGTGTTCGATCGCAGCGGGCGCCAGAACTTGGGGCACTCGCTCGAGACTGTGGTCTTGATCGAGCTTGAACGCCGCAGGGCAGACGTCACCTATGTCCGCACGCCGGAAGGTCATGAGGTGGATTTCCTCGCGCGGCACCCGGACGGGACCATGGAGCTGATTCAAGTCTGTGCAGACTCCGAAACCCCAGACACAGCCGAGCGCGAGCTTCGCGCCCTGGAAGAAGCTGGCACAATCCACAAGAAGGCAACCCGAAGACTGCTCACCGTGACTCGTGACGCCCTTGTCTCCGAGTCGCCGAAGAGTATCATCGTGCAGCCCGCCTACGAATGGCTGCTGTCCGGATCATCAAAGTAGGAGAGAAGAAGGAAAGCATGGCAGTCACCAACCACGAGCGCGTCGGCAAGGCATTGGATCTGCTCAAGGACGGTCTCGCCCCATTCGTGGAGCGGGAGCTGAAGGCGGACTTCGGCCAGGGTTGGCTCGAGGAGGCGAAGCGGTCGGTGAGCGATTCATAGGCCGAACTTTTCGCTGCAAAGGGCAAGCCGCGATGGGATGCCGCCGCGATCCTCGTCGTGATATGGAACCAGTGGAACGAGGTCTTCAAGAGGACGCTCGGCCAGGCCGAGCGCACCCTGGTGAGCGAGCTACGCGAGGTGCGAAACCGGTGGGCCCACCAGCAGCACTTCTCAAGCGACGACGCCTACCGTGCCCTGGACTCCGCAGCCCGACTCATGACGGCAGTCTCTGCTCCCCAGACAGAGGAAGTGGAGAAGATGAAAATGGAGCTTCTGCGCCTGCGCTTCGACGAGCAGGTCAGAAGCGAGAAGCGAAGGAGCGCAGGGGCCGCCATCGAGAGCGTGTCAAGCGGCAGCCTCAAGCCGTGGCGCGAGGTGGTCACGCCCCACAAGGACGTGGCAAGCGGCCGCTACCAGCAAGCCGAGTTCGCGGCCGACCTGTGGCAGGTTTACATCGGCGAGGGCACCGACGAATACAAGAAGCCTGTCGAGTTCTTCCAGCGCACCTCTCTTACCGAAAGCCTGAAGCGGCTGCTGGCAGGGGCGGTGCTCAGGCTGTCCGGCCAGGGCGGGGACCCCGTGGTGCAGCTTCAGACCAACTTTGGCGGCGGCAAGACGCACTCCATGCTCGCCCTGTATCACCTGTTCTCCGGCGCGCCAACCTCCGATCTCGCGGGGATCGATGCCGTGATGCAGGCGGCAGGCGCCAAGAGCGTGCCTGCGGCGAAGCGCGTGGTTCTGGTGGGCAACAGGATTTCGCCGGGAAACCCGGTGACCAAGCCTGACGGAACGAAGATCTGCACCCTGTGGGGTGAGCTGGCCTGGCAGGTCGGCGGGAAGAAGGCATTCGCCCGGCTGAAGGCAGACGACGAGAAAGCGACAAGCCCGGGCGACGTGCTGCGCGAGCTCTTTGTCGAGTACGGCCCCTGCCTGATCCTCATCGACGAATGGGTGGCCTACGCGCGTCAGCTCCACGATCAGCAGGACCTGCCGGCCGGAAGCTTCGAGACGCAGTTCACCTTTGCCCAGTTGCTGACAGAGTCCGCGAAGCTTGCGGGAAACTGCCTGCTCGTGATCAGCCTCCCCGCGTCGGACACGACCGGCTCCCCCCACACGCAGGCCGACGATTCGGAAGTGGGAGGACAGAGGGGCCGCGAGGCTCTTGACCGGCTCCGAAACGTGGTCGGACGCCTTGAGACATCCTGGCGTCCGGCAACGGCGGAGGAAGGATTCGAGATCGTGCGCCGGCGCCTGTTCGAGCCGCTGGCAGACCAGTCCAATTTCAAAGAGCGGGACGTGGTCTGCAGGGCATTCGCGGAAATGTACCGGACCCAGCACCAGGAGTTCCCCCCCGAATGCCGGAATGCCGACTACGAGCAGCGGCTCAAGGCAGCCTACCCCATCCACCCCGAAGTCTTCGACCGTCTGTACACGGACTGGTCAGCGCTGGTGAAGTTCCAGCGCACCCGGGGCGTGCTGCGCCTGATGGCCGCGGTCATCAACAGCCTGTGGGAAAAGGGCGACAGGAATCCGCTTATCCTGCCCGCCAACATAGCGATCGACGATCCACGGGTGCAGTTCGAGCTGACACGCTACCTGCCCGACAACTGGCCGCCGGTGATCGAGAAGGATGTGGACGGACCAGGGTCGCTGCCCCTGCGGCTCGACGCTGAGTTGCCCAACCTGGGAAAATTCGCCGCCTGCAGGAGAGTGGCGCGCGCTATCTACCTCGGCTCAGCGCCGACAGCGAGCGCTGCCCACCGCGGGATCGAGGATCGGAGGGTCAAGCTGGGCTGCGTGATGCCCGGCGAGACTCCGACGGTGTTCGGCGACGCGCTTCGCCGACTCGCGGGTGCGGCGACTTTCCTCTACCAGGACGGCCTACGCTATTGGTACTCCACGCAGCCGACGGTCTCGAAGCTTGCCGAGGATCGGGCCAAGCAATTGAAGCACGATCCCGACAAGGTGGTGCATGAGATCGACAGCCGACTGCGGGCAGACCTTCGCAGGATGGGCGACTTCAACAAGGTCCACCCGTTGCCCCAGTCCAGCCAGGATGTTCCCGACGAGCTCGACGCACGACTAGTGGTTCTGCGCATCGATGCCCCGTACAGCAAGGAACAGGGAAACGCTGCGGAGAATGCGGCGCGGACGATCCTCGAGACACGGGGCAACACGCCAAGGCTGTACCGTAACACCCTCGTCTTCCTTGCTGCTGACAAGACCCGGCTGCAGGACCTCGACGAGGTTGCGCGTCGATATATAGCGTGGCAATCAATACTCGCAGAGAAGGTGACCCTGGATCTCACACCCCATCAGGTGAAGCAGGCGGAGACCCAGCTTGCCTCAGCCGACAGCACAGTCGCGACCCGGCTGCCGGAAACATACCAATGGCTCCTGGTGCCGGAGCAGGGATCTCCGCAAGCTCCCATCGAATGGCAGGCGATCCGACTCTCGGGCCAGGATGCACTGGCAGCGCGGGCCAGCCGAAAGCTGAGGAGCGAGGAGCTGCTGGTCGCTGGATTTGCCGCAACCAGATTGCGGATGGAGCTGGATCGAGTGCCCCTCTGGCGGAACGACAGGGATGTTGCTGTCCGCCAGCTCGTCGAGGATTTCGCCCGCTACCCCTACCTGCCCCGGCTCAAGGATACGTCGGTGTTGCTGGCAGCAGTCCGCGAAGGAGTATCGCTTCTGACGTGGGAGAAGGATTCCTTCGCATACGCTGACAGCTTCGACGAGGCTGCGGGGCGCTACCGGGGTTTGCGAGGGGGGCAGCAGGTCTCAATAGTCGATGCGGATTCCGCAGGTCTTGTCGTGAAACCGGAGAACGCCCGCGCGCAGATGCAGCAGGAGGCCGCGACAGCGTTGAATGTTGCGGCTGCGGGCAGGACCGGCGGAGCGCCCCCTGAATCCGCTGCGGCCGGTGGCGGCGGCGTGGTGCCCCTTGGGGCGGAATCGGCTGCCAAGGTCGGTCCGAAGCGCTTCCACGCTTCTGCGAATCTTGACTCGGAGAGAGTCGGCCGGGATGCGGGACGGATTGCCGAGGAGGTCATCTCTCACCTGGCGGGTCTTGTCGGATCGGAGCTGAGGGTCACTCTCGAGATCGAGGCTGAGTTGCCCGCAGGCGCACCAGAAAATGTCGTGCGGACGGTTACGGAGAACTGTCGCGCGCTCAAGTTCACAACCCACGCGTTTGAGAATGAATAGGGGGCTGCGCGGTCGTTGTCAGGGTCGGAGCACGTTGCGCAGCGCCCTTCCGTTGGCCATCCTATAGATCGAGTAGTCAGAATCGATCGTCAGGATGTCCAAGACGCCGAGTTCCTCGGCAGCGATGAGCAGCGACCCGTCAGCGAGATCGAGGGGGAGACCTGAATACTTCTGCAAAAGAGCAATCAGGCGCTCGACGTGGGCGGCGGCGAGAGGAAAGATTTGCACTCCATTACGCCTGACCCATGTCAGGAGATTCGCCTGTGAGTGGACGCTGAAGGAGAGCATATGCGTCGCTTCCGTGAGCACCGGCCAAGTGGTGAACAGGCGGCTGCGGAAGCCCTCAAGGAAACGTCGCAAGGAGGCATGGTGCGAATCGTGCGCGTCGAAAAGTGCGATCAGCGGACCGGCGTCAACCAGGGTGTTTTTCACGCAGCTTTTCTTTGAGAAGACGCTTGTACTCGGTGGAGAGATCTTTCCTCCCGCTGCCTGCAGGACCGAAAAGGTCCTTCCCGACGTCGAATGGCGTCCGGCGGGAGTCAAACTCGTCGAGGTAGCGCTCGAGGGCGTCGCGGATGATGCGGGATTTTGAGGTTCCAGTCGATTCGGCCATTCGTTCGAGCCTTTCTTCTAGCGTGCCGGGCAGCCTAGCGCAGCACATGATCCCTCCTGTGTATTACAGAATGTAATACATTTCGGGATCGCTCGCAACACCCCCTATTCTCACCTATTGAAATACGCCTCGGAGAAGCCTCCCGATTGTCTGATGGATCGCGTTTGCAGAGAATTTCGCGATGGCGGGTCGTTGACAATTCCATCGCGGTGGGTTCAACTCGATCGGCTTGAAGCATGAACACCCACGATGAGCCCCGAGAAGCGAGACGTTGGCCGCACTCCTTGATGGCACGGTGAGACGATGATCGTCCTCCATGCCGGTCTCGTCGACCACACCCTTCTGCTCTGGGTTGAGCCGCTTGCGGCATCTCTCGAGGAAGCGGCAGACGCCCTTGCCCCTCTGGCCAGGTACAGCACACGCATCGAAGCGCACGTGTGGCTCCCTGTCGCGGGGGAAAGGCCGCTCGTCTCCAACCCGATGCTTGCGGCAACGACGGAGGTTGAGGAGCATCCAACGACTGCTCTCGCATGCAGGCCCGTTGGATGCCTCCGCCTCGCCTGGGACGATGCGATCGGGTTCCTTTGCACCTGCATGGAGAGGAAGGTCGTCGCACCCGGGATCCTGATCGGGACCGACCTCCGTTTCTGGGCGAACGCACTGCGCTTCGTCGGGCTCCTTGTCCACAGGAAGACGTACCTCCCCGGTCTGGCGCGTCGCGGGGAAAGGTTCCTCGCCGTGTGGGAACCTGTCATCGATGGAGAGGACAGGAAGATCCTTGGGGGATTGGCCGCTGCGATGCCCCCGTCTGCGCGGGCGCTCGCGATGGAGCCGGAAACGGAACCGTCCGCGCGAAGCCCTGAAGAGGTCCTGGGAGAGTTTCTCACCGCGGCATTGGACGCGCTCGTGCGGACCACCGCTCGACAGGTTGCCGGCACCTCTCGGTGGGCGTCGTCCGCGCACGACCCCCGGGGATTCGACAGCCTTCACGACCAGTGGATGCATGCCCTTCGCGCCTCCAATTCCGTGCTCGAAGCCGAGCCCGCCGAGCTCGAACGGCTCAGCGCGCAGATCGAGGGGTGGCGGAAGCCTCTCACCCTGTCGACCCGTTCCGCCTACCGACTGGTCTTCCGGCTCGAAGAGCCGCCTGAGGAAAAGTCGGGCGACTCGTCCAGCCGCTGGTACGTCCGCTACCTCGTGCAGCCTGTGGTCGACGAGAGCCTGCTCATCCCTGCCGCGGATGCGCTTCGCGCAAGGGAGAAAGGCCCGATTCGCGAGTTCGTTCTCTCCGCCCTGGGCCGGGCATCGGCGCTGAGCCCGGAAATCGATGGAAGCCTCAAGAGCAGCGCTCCCGCCGGCTACCACCTGGACGAAGCCGGAGCCTATCGGTTTCTCTCCTCGGTTTCGGCGTCCCTCGACCAGTCCGGATTCAGAGTGCTTCTGCCCTCGTGGTGGACGCGCAAGGGCGCAAAGGTCCGGTTGTCCGTCGGCGCCCGGGTCAAGAGCCCGACGCTGAAGGGAAGCGCGGGAATGACCCTCGACAAGGTGCTCGGCGTGCGCTGGGAGGTCGCCCTCGGTGACCAGGTGTTGAGCCAGGAGGAGCTTGAGACCCTCGCCGCAATGAAGGCGCCCCTCGTGAGGGTCCGCGGCCAGTGGGTGGCGATGAACGCCGAGGAGATAAAGACCGCCCTGGCCTTCTGGAAGGGCAAGGGCGAGACGCGGATGAAAGCGCGCGACCTCGTCTCGCTGTCGCTGGGCGCAGCGGGCACCGTTGCGGGCATGGAGTTTCGAGGGGTTGAGGCCGGTGGTTGGATCGGCGAGCTTCTCGACCGGCTGGGAGGTGAATCCCGGTTCGAGGAGCTTGCACCGCCTGATGGCTTTCGGGGAACCCTCCGGCCCTACCAGACCAGGGGCTACTCATGGCTTTCCTTTTTGAGCGAATGGGGTCTTGGCGCCTGCCTGGCTGACGACATGGGGTTGGGGAAGACCGTCCAGGCCCTCGCCTTCATTCAAGCGAGGCGCCGGCAGGGGGAGAGCCGCCCGTTCCTCCTGGTCTGCCCGACCTCCGTGGTCACCAACTGGAAAAAGGAGGCTGCTCGCTTCACACCCGAGTGTACCGTGAGCGTTCATCACGGCGTCGGCCGCAGGAAGGGGCGATCCCTGAAGACCGAGGCGGAGGCGCACGCGATCGTCATCTCCACCTACGGCCTCGTGCACCGCGACCTCGAGCATCTCTCGGGCGTCTCCTGGGCGGGTGTGATCCTCGATGAGGCGCAGAACATCAAGAACCCCGAGGCCAAGCAGGCGCGTGCCGTGCGCTCGCTCTCCGCCGACTGCCGCTTCGCCCTCACCGGGACACCCGTGGAAAACCATGTCGGAGACCTGTGGTCGATCATGGAGTTCCTCAATCCCGGGCTTCTGGGGAACCGCGAGCAGTTCAAGCGCCGGTTCTTCATCCCCATCCAGGCCAACCGTGACCCCGAGGCTGCCGCGGGATTGAAGCGCCTCACGGCGCCCTTCATCCTGCGGCGACTGAAGACGGACCCACGCGTCATCTCCGACCTGCCCAAAAAAACGGAAATGAAGGTCTGGTGCAGCCTCACCCGCGAGCAGGCTTCCCTGTACAAGGCCGTGGTCAACGATGCTGAAGAAAAGCTCGAGGCCGCGGACGGGATTCAGAGGCGGGGCGTGATCCTCGCCACCCTCACGAAGCTCAAGCAGGTGCTCGATCATCCCGCGCATTTCCTCAAGGACAACTCGCGGATCGAGGGCCGCTCGGGCAAGCTGCAGCGCCTGACCGAGATGCTGGCCGAGGTGCTGGAGAACGACGAGCGGGCGCTCATCTTCAGCCAGTTCGCCGAGATGGGCGAGATCCTGCGCGTCCACCTCGAGGCGACCTTCGGAGAGGAAGCGCCCTTCCTGCACGGAGGCGTCCCCCGCGCGCGCCGGGACGATATGGTGGAGCGCTTCCAGAACCAGGAGAAGGGACCACACTTCTTCATCCTCTCGCTGAAGGCGGGAGGGACGGGCCTGAACCTCACCCGCGCCAACCACGTCTTTCACTACGACAGGTGGTGGAACCCCGCGGTGGAAAACCAGGCCACCGACAGGGTGTTCAGGATCGGGCAGAAAAAGAACGTCGAGGTGCACGCGCTGCTCTGCTCGGGAACCGTGGAGGAGCACATCGACGAGCTGATCGAGAAGAAGAAGCAGGTGGCGGGAGCCGTGATCGGCGCGGGAGAGGCATGGCTCACGGAGCTGTCCAATTCCGAGATCCGGCACGTGCTGAAGCTCCGGGCGGAAATCCAGGAGGGCGAGTAGGATGGCGCGGCGACAGTACTGGTACGAGCCGTCGCAGCCTCGCGAGGTCAGGGGCGGCATCAAGGCGCAATCGAAGACGGGCGGGTTCGGCAGGAGCTGGTGGGCCAGACGATGGATCGATGTGCTTGAGAGCTTCAACATCGACTCGCGCCTCGCCCGCGGCAGGAGCTACGCGCGCAGGGGCCAGGTCGTGTCCATCGAGATCGCGAAGGGGCGGGTGTCGGCTCTGGTGCAGGGCTCCCGGCCGAAGCCGTACAAAGTGAACATCGGCGTGAGGCCCATTCCCGCCGCGGGCTGGAGAAGGGCGACCGCCGCGATGGCCGCCAAAGCCGCATTCAGCGCGAAGCTCCTGAACGGCCAGATGCCCGACGACATCGAGAAGGCATTCGCAGCGGAGACGCTTTCGCTCTTCCCCGAGAGCCTCGCGGAGCTGGACACCGAATGCTCCTGCCCCGACTGGTCAAACCCGTGCAAACACATCGCCGCCGTGTACTACCTGCTGGGCGAGGAGTTCGACAGGGACCCCTTCCTGATCTTCAGGCTGCGGGGGATGGAGCGCGAGGAGCTGCTGGAGGCGCTGGGCAAGATCGCCGTTGCGAAACCCAGGCGAAAGCGCTCGGCGGGAGGAGCAGAGCGGACCTCACCACGCCCCACGGTGTCCACGCTCACCGACGCGCGCCCAACTACGGCGGCGAGGCTGCCCGAAGATCCCGCCGAGTTCTGGGGCAGGGATGAGAGCTTCGCTTTCCCCGATGCCGGCGACTCGCCTCCCTCCCCTCCCCTGCTCGCTCGCCTCGGCAGCTTCCCGTTCTGGCGCGGCGCGGGAACCTTCCAGAGCGAGATGGAAGAGATTTATGGCGAGGCATCGCCCGCGGGGATGGATGTGTTCCTCGGCGAGCCTGCCGGCGCCCGGTGGGAGCAATCCCGGTCGGCGAGAATGCGGACTCCGCGCCGGTTGATGAAGATGCCCTGAGCGGGCTATAAACTCCACAATATGAACGGAGAGCTCTTCGCTGGCATGCTGCTCGTCATCGTTGTCCTTGTCGTCATAACCGTGCTCGTGTTCGTGAGCAGGGCGAGGGTGGAGAAGATCCATCGCGAAGGCCCATCGTCCCCCCGCGCGCGATTCAGGGAGACCCGCAATGGCCGATAGGGTTCCTGGCACAGCGGCGCCCGCCGCCTCGCTTTCCCGGGAGCTCAATCTCTTCCACCTCACAATGATGGGTGTGGGAATGATGATCGGAGCCGGCGCAGTGATCGGCATGGGCTACTCGGTGCGCCTGGCCGGCCCCGGCGGGACCCTCCTTGCCTTTGCCCTCGATGGGTTGGTCGCGCTGTTCACGGCCATGGCCTATGCCGAGATGAGCTCCGCCGTGCCCAAGGCCGGCAGCATCTACAACTTCGCCCGCATCAGCGTGGGGAGAACGGTGGGGTTCTCCGCGGGCTGGATGGCGTGGTTCGCCTCGGCGGTCGCCGGCAGCTTCTACGCGGTCATCCTCGCCGAGTACACCGTCGAGTTCTTCGCCCGGCTCGGCCTCCTGGGCTGGCTCCCCGCGGATTCGTTCTGGTCGGTGCGCGCCGTCGCCGTGGCTATGGCGGGGCTCTTCACGTACAACAACTATCGGGGGGTCTCCTCGACGGGGAAAGCGGCGAGCTTCCTCACCCTCGGTCAGACCATCACCCTCGCGTTCATCGGGCTGTTCGGGCTTGGGGTCTTTCTGCTCGATCCGTCGCGCCTTGCGAACTTCCGTCCCTTCCTCCCTCGGGGATGGAGCGGGATCTTCGTTTGCATGGGGTTCGAATACATCGCCTTCGAGGGGTACGAGGTGATCGCGGAGGCCGGCGATGAAGCGCTGGAGCCGCGTCGGAACCTTCCGAAGGCGATCCTCTACTCCATTCTTATCGTGACGGTCACCTACGTGCTTGTCGCCTTCGGGCTGATCGCCGGTATCAAGGATGTTGGGATGCCGGCATGGCAGTGGCTGGCGGGCTTCGGCGAGAAGGGATTCGGCGAGGCCATGGTCAAGCTGATGCCTTTGGGAAGCTATCTCGCATTTATCACGGTGTTCTTCGCTGCCACCTCGGCGCTGAACGCGACAGTCTACAGCGCCGCACGGGTCTCCTACGCGCTGGGCCGCGACCGGATGCTGCCCGCGGCGTTTGGTCGGATCTCGGCGACGCGGAAGACGCCGAGCATCGCGCTCGCCGCTTCGGCCCTTTTGGTCATCGTGGGCATCTTCCTCCCCATCACGGACCTCGCCTCAGCGGCCAGCATCATGTTCCTTTTCCTGTTCCTTCTCGCGAATGTCTGCGTCATCCGCATGCGCGGGAACCTCGGCGAGGAGATGCAGTACGGCTTCCTCATGCCCCTGTTCCCCCTCATCCCCCTGGCGGCTATCGCGATGCAGATGATCCTGGCCGTTTTCATCATTCGGGTGAGCTGGCTCGCGTGGGTGATCGGTCCGGGATGGATCGCGGGCGGGTTGCTGCTCTACCTGCTGTACTCCCGCAAGCGGGCGCTGCCGATCAGGGAGGAGGTATTCGCGCTCGAATCCGCACCCGCCCCCACCCCAGCGGACGAGAGGTTCCGCATCCTGGTTCCCGTCGCCGATCCTGATCAGGTCTTTCCGCTGATCCTGCCCATGATCCGCATCGCGGAGGCTACGTCGGGGGTCGTCGAGCTCGTCCACCTCGTGGCGGTGCCCGACCAGGTGCCGCTCTCAGATGCCCCCTCATACGCGCTCGCCGGGCAGGAGGCCGCGGTCGAGGCGAGCCTGTACATGCCCTCGCACCGCATCGCCAATAGCTCTGTCCTGTATTGCCGCAATCCCGCCCGCGGGATTCTCTACCAGGCCCGCGCGGGCGGCGCCGACCTCATCCTGCTGGGCTGGCGCGGGCGGCCGTCGGGCAGCGAGTACATATTCGGGACCACAGTGGACCAAGTCCTCGAGAAGTCGACCTTCGACGTGGCGGTGTTCAAGCCCAACGGGAAAGGTCCATTCAGGAAGGTTCTTGTCCCTGTTGCCGGCGGCCCGAGCAGCCGCCGCGCCCTGGAGCTCGCGGGCATGCTCGTCGACCCGGCCAGGGGGACGGTCACCGCGCTGCACGTGCGCACATCGCGGACCCAGCCTCTGGATATCGAAGGCCTCGTCGCGGCCGCATGCGCGAGGTTTTCCCTGCCGCGCGAACGCTACGCATCGCGAGTTGTCTCATCGGAAGACCCGCGTCGCGAGATCCTGAGCGCGGCCGAGGAGGCTGACCTCGTCGTTTTGGGGGCTACTGAGGGCCTCTGGCGCCGGGTGCTCGCGATGAGCCTTCCCGAAGACATCGCCAGATCCTGCGGAACCTCGCTCGTCATCGTGAAGACCGGCCGCCAGCGGAAGCACAATCGCTGACGCGCGGCGTTTTGGCGCGTGAGCGGCCACGCCGGCGGTGGTCAGCTCAGACGACCCCATATTCGGGACCTGGGTGAACGAGGAGTACGACAAGGCAAGCCGAGACTGGACTTCCCGGTATGAGTTGTTTCCGGACGGCCGGGAGCTGGACTACGAAGGATTGCGGTTCAAACGCCTTCCCATGAGAGATCAGCCCCTTGGGGCCCGGCTACGGCATCTCCTACAAGCGGTAGCCGCCGCTCGCAAGGCTGGGCAGCTCGATCGACCCGATCCTTTCCCCGAGGGCAATCACGGCGTCGATGTCGCCGTTGGGAGGCAGGATGTCTCCCACGTTCACGATGACCCGGCCGCCGAAGGCACGCGCGATCCGGTCACCGAAGTCGGCGACAACGCCTGTGCCTGCGCCGGTCGTGAACAGGCTCGCAGGCACGCCGCAGTAGCAGCTCATCCGGCGCAGGCCGCCGCTGCCGTCCGTGGCCGCAGCCAGCTCCTCCGGCTCGTAGTTGAACATCGGCGCAGGCGTGCAGCCGTCCAGCAGGTCGAAGCCAGTCTCGGTAATGAATGGCAGGTAGCTCTTAATGTTACCGTCCAGGTGCGTGGACACATACTTGCCCACCCGGTGCAGGATGTCGCACGCCTTCTTATAGAAGGGAATGCAGTACCTTCGGTACCACGCCGGTGAGATCAGGTTCTCATCCGCGTGGTCCGAAATGATGACGATCGGCCCGGGCGCCCGGGCGGCGAGCTCGATGAGCTGCAGGTCCTTCGCCTCCTGGAAAGCCAGGAAATCCCTGATTGCCGGCTCGTCATCGTGGAGGGCGTACGCCACCTCCTCGAAGCCCATGTACTCGTGGATGAGCTTGCCGAAGGGGGACCTGAAAATCACGATGTCGCAGATCCCGAATCCCTCGGTCTCCTTCAGGAACTTCTCCACCCTCTCGTGATGCGGGACGAATCGGGTGCTCTCCACGATCGAGCGGACCGCATCGAGGTCGGAGATCGACTTCGCCATGTGTCCGTATTCGCTCCAGGTGCCCTCAGCGTCCAGCTTGTACGTGCGCGAGAGGGTACCCTGCGGTGTATGGAAGCTCACGGTCCTGTGCCGTCCCTCCGTCAGGACGGTCTTCTCCACCCCCTCTGCATAGCGCTCCTCGCACCATTCGTACAGGTGCACGGGCAGGCCCCAGCCGTACGTCCGGTAGAAATCCACGAACGTGAGCTTCCCCATGGAGCCGGGGAGACGGCTCGGCCGGTCGTGAAAGCCGCTGTCATCGGGAATGTATTGGCCGGGCCAGAAGGGCTGCTCCTCGCCAAGCAGAATACGCGTGAGCACGTACCAGCTCGTGATGTCTGGAAAGAATGGCACACGGTCCGCCGACTTCCCCTCGAGAACCGCGAAGAAGCGCTCCTGACGAGTCACGCGAGCCGGATCGCCTTGCCCGTCGTGTAGGAGTCCACGGCCGCGAAGCAGATCTTCAGGCTGTTCACGGCGTCGGCCACGTGATCGGTGAGGTCGATGTCCTCCGTGACGGCTTTCAGCAGATACTCTTGCTCCCTCCTGCACAGCTCGTGGTGGTCGGGTTCATCCTCGATCTTGATGATCTGATCCTCCTTCGCCTGCGCGCCCTTCGCATCGGTGGCGCTGGAGTGAAGGATGATCGTGTCCACCGTGACGTGCTTGGACACGTCCGAGGGGTCGACCGAGGAGGTGTCCTTGTCGATGCTCACGCACCCCTTCGGCCCGATCACGTCCTTCACGAAAAATGCCGTCCTGCTCATCATGGGACCCCAGCCCACCTCGTACCACCCCACCGATCCGTCGTCGAACACGACCTGCAGGGCGCCATAGTTGTGCTGGTCGGCCGCGATCTCGTCGGAGACGCGAGCCGCAATGCCCTGCACGATCGTGGGCTTCGCGCGGGTCATCTGGCACATCACGTCCACGTAGTGGACTCCGCAGTCCACCAAGGGCGGCATGTTGGCGATGAAGCTCTTGTGCACCTCCCACTCGTGGCCGTAGCTCTGCTGGTTGAGGTTCATCCGCATGATGAGGGGCTTCCCCAGGGTCTGGGCGAGCTCGATGAACCTCTTCCAGGCCGGGTGAACGCGCAGGATGTAGCCGATGACCATCTTGCGCTTCGTCTCCTTCACGACCCGGGCGACCTCTTCCGCCTCCGCGACCGTCCGGGCGATGGGCTTCTCCATGAATATATGGCATCCCTGGCGCATGGCATGGATCGAGTATGCCGCGTGGGTGTCCGCCAGGGTGTTGATGGACACCACGTCGGGCGTCGTTTCCTTCATGGCCTTGTAGAAGTCCGTGTAGATCGGGACGGAGATCTTCAGATCAGCGGCGAGCTTCTTTGCCCTGTCCACGTTCTTCGCCACCACGAAACCGGCGATCTGAAAACCGGGAATTCTCGAGTAGCCCAGGGCATGGGAGGCGCCCATGCCGCCCACACCCGCCACCAGCACTTTCATGGGATTCATGGCTTCTCCTTACCGGGTGAGCTGGCCCACCAGGTCGATGGGCAGTTCGTTGACCACTGCTCCGTTGGGATTGAAGATCAGCCCCTCCTCGAGGGTCAGCGCAGCAGTGGACCCTTCCCGGACTGCTGCATGGAGGTTGCGCGGAGCCACGGAATCCCCCACATTGATCACCGGAAAGCCCGCCGCCTTCGCCTGCTCCAGCAGCGCCGTGTCAGGCCGGGTCCAGCAGGTGACGATGGAGTCGTACGGGACGGTGATCTTGTTGAAGTCCCTGTCGACGAGCACCACGTCCTTCTCCGTGATCTCGTCGATCATGCACCCCTGGTGCACCGTGACCGGGTGCTTGTACGGCTTGGAGGTGAGGGCTTCCGCCTCCGTCTGCCGGAAGCGCTTCCACGTCACGTACATGTGGATGACCTCCACCGAAGAGGCGAACTCCTTTCGGTCCGTGACGATGGTGACCTCTTTGCCGATCGAGGCAAGGTACGTGGCGGTGTCCACAGCCGCGTAGTGGTCGCCCCACACGATGACCTTCGTGCCCTCGAGCTTGCGCGGTTTTCGCTCGTGCTTCTCGGGCTTGTTCGCGTTCGCCGGGTGGAACTCGCAGGTGACCTTGGGGCAGGCGATCGCCTCTTCGAAGGGGACCACTTTCTCAGAGAGCCCGCGCACCTCCGGGACGAAGGAGCGGGAGCCCGTCGCATTCACGACCACGTCGAAGCTCTTCAGGTCCTTCACCGAGGGGGCCGTGCACAGCCGCACGTCCACTTTCAGGTCTTCCATCTGGTAGCGCAGCCAGTCCGCGTACCACTTCATCTTCTCGTCCTTGCCCGGGGCCATGCAGCAGCCCAGGATCGCGCCGCCCAGCTCCCAGGTCTTCTCGAAGAGGGTCACCGTGTGGCCGCGCTCGGTGGCCGCGCGCGCGGCCTCCATTCCAGCGGGCCCTCCCCCGACGACCGCGACCTTCAGGGGCTTGTCCGTCTTCTTCGTGATCGCAAGCGCCTCGTTGCCGCAGGCGGGATTGATGGCGCACATGATCTCCTTCTTCGCCATCATGGATTCCTGCCAGCATCCGGTGAGGCAGGAGATGCACCTGCGGATTGCCCGCACCTTGCCGTACTTCGCCTTCAGCGGCCAATAGGGATCGGCGAGGATCTGCCGGGACAGCCCAACCATGTCGGTCCTGCCCTCGGCGAGAACCTTCTCGCAGTACTCGGGGTTGCGGAGGCTGTGGCTATTGATGACGGGGATCTTCACCGCCTTCTTCACCGCCTCCGAGGCGTACATGGTCCAGCCCTCGGGGTACTGCATGGGGTCGAAGCCCGCGCCCGGGCTCTCCTGGATGCACTGGCTCAGGTCCAGGGCTGCCACACCCGCCCGCTCAAACACCTTCGCCACCTCCACCGACTCGGCGATCTCCCGGCCGCCGGGGACCCACTCATCGGCCGAGTAGCGGATGATCACGGGGAAGCCGCACCCGCACTTGTTCTGGATGGATTGGACGATCGCCAGGGGGAAGCGCATGCGGTTGTCAAAGTTTCCGCCGAACCTGTCGGTCCGCTTGTTCAGGTAGGGGCTCATGAACTGTGAGATGAGGTAGCCGTGGGCGGCGTGCAACTCAACGCAGTCGAAGCCGGCCTGCATCACCCGCCAAGCCGCTTCGGAGAACTCCTCCACGATCTGGATCACCTCGTCGGTTGTGAGCACCTTGACGGTCTTCACCTTCTCGTCCGCGTTGGCGTAGACGATGGCGTGGCTCTGGGACCAGGGAAGGTTCATCGCCACGTCGTTCGAAGCGATCTTCCCATCCCGGGGCAGCGAGGCCTGCCGGCCCGCGTGCTGCAGCTGCGCTGCGCATTTCGCCCCATAGCGGTGCATCGAGGCGGCCATCCGGGCCAACCCGGGGATATAGCTGTCATCGTCGGCAACGAGGTTGGTCACCGTGGACCGGTTGGTCCGGGCGTTCGGCGACGTTGCCCCGACGATGATGAGCCCCGTGCCGCCCTTGGCGATCTCGGTGTGGTGGTAGATGTCCCTATCGCTCACCGAACCATCCTTGTGGGACGAGCTGATATCCGTCGGCTCGTGGCAGATCCGGTTCGGAACCTCCATGGATCCGATGCGGATGGGTTCGAAAAGGTGCTTGAATATCGGCATGGTTGCGATTTCCTCCTCGACGTGGGATGCGACACGGCCACCCTACCATGATACTGCCCGAAATGCAAACAACCGCGAGCAAATGTGACGATTGCGTGCTTCGCGGTCCCGCATATGGATGGCATTTGACAAATCGAGAGATCTGGTAATATGATGGCCTACCGCGCAAGCGGCTTCACTGCCGTCCCGTTGGGGCGGAGCATACCTGCACACAAGGAGGATTTCGCATGAAGAAAATGATCCTGATCGCTCTGGTCATACTAGCGGTCCTTGCTTCAACCGGAGCATCACTGTTCGCGGAGGGAATCACAGTTGGCGTCGTCATCCCGTACGAGATCGGATGGTTCACTGCCTTCCACCGCGGCTTCGAGATCGTGGCCAACAACCAGGGCGACAAGCTCGTCTTCGCCTACCACAACTACCAGGCCGACAAGGAGACCGAGGCGGTCCAGAACCTGATCGCCCAGGGCGTCGACGCCATCAATGTCACAGCCGTCACGCCCCAGAGCGCCGAGTACTCCTGCCGGCTGGCCAACGAGGCCGGCATCCCCATCCAAATCACCGAGAGCGGTATCGCGGACGGCAAGGGCAAGCCCTTCGCCGACATCGACTTCAACTGGTTCGACGTCTACAAGACCGTCGCCGACGGCCTGCGCAAGGATCTCAAGGGTGACCTGAGCGTGGTCTGGCTCCAGGGCTTCGCAGGCACTCCGCCGGTCATGCAGGGCGACAAGGGCTTCAAGGACAGGATCGCCCAGCTGAAGGGCATCAAGCTCGCCATCGCCCCCCAGGACGGCCAGTACGCCGTCAAGCCCTCCCTCGAGATCATGAAGACCCTTATCGAGAGCGGTCTGAAGTTCAACGTGGCCATCGGCGGCTGCCAGGAAATCACGGAAGGCATCATCCAGGCGCTGAAGGAAGAGAACGTGCCCAGGAGCGCCGTGACCGTCGTCACGGTGAACGGCGGCCCCATGGACATCAACAACTTCCTCAAGGGCAACCTCGACTTCGCCCTCAGCCAGTCCCCTGCCCTGCACGGCATGATCTGCGCCGCCAACCTGCTGGCGTACATGAACAAGCAGCCCTACCAGAAGAAGACCTACACCCCGGTCGTCTGGGTGAGCAAGAACGACTGGAAGGGCAAGTACATCACCTGGAGCGTGGACGAGAGCTGGCTCCCGCTCGCGTATGACTTCATTAAGACGGGCAAGTACAACCCCGCGCTGCTGAAGTAGCAGGTCTCCGCGTCTCGAACGCGGGCTCTGTATTCGGGGGCCCGGGAGCATGCTCCACGGGCCCCCTTTTCTAGTCCGAGGAGAGGGAACGTGGCGGAAACGAACATCCTCGAAGCATTTCAAGTCACGAAAACCTACCCAGGGGTGCGGGCCCTGGACAGTATTGACTTCGACCTTCGCAGAGGGGAGGTCCAGGCCCTGGTCGGGCAGAACGGCGCGGGCAAGTCGACATTCATCGAGATCGTCGCGGGCTCCCTCCGTCCGGATTCCGGAAAGATCGTCATCGACGGGAAGCCCTTCGCTTCCCTCGACCCGTCGCGCTCGATCGAGCTCGGCATCCAGACGGTCCACCAGGAGAACCAGCTGGTGGACGAGCTGTCCGTGGCGGAGAACATCTATCTGTACAACCTGCCTCGCACCGGGGCCGGCCTTGTCAACTACGCCGCTTGCCGCAGGGCGACAGATGAGCTTCTCGCGGGGCTCGGCGTGAGCATCTCCCCGCGGCGCAGGATCAGTGGGCTCACCTTCATCGAGAAAAAGCTCGTGAGCATCGCCAAGGCGTGTTCCCGGCAGGCCAAGATCCTCATCCTCGACGAACCGACAGCCTCCCTGGACGAAAAGGGGAAGAACATCCTCTTCGACATCATCCGCAAGAACGTTGCCCGGGGACTCTCCGTCATCTACATCTCCCACAACCTGGGGGAGATCTTCGAGGTCTGCGACAGGGTGACGGTGTTCAAGGACGGAAAGAAGGTCTCCACGCAGGCCGTGCGGGACATCGACATGAACGGCGTGGTGCGCCAGATGATCGGCGGTTCCAGCGTGTCCCTGTACAACCGCGAGCGCGGGACTGCTCCCGCAGACGCGGAGGAGATCCTCGAGGTAGTGGACTATTCCCGGGCCGGCGTGGTCGACCACGTCTCCTTCAGCGTGCGCCGCGGGGAGATCTTCGGCCTTGGCGGCCTGGTCGGGGCCGGCAGGACCGAGCTCGCCCGGATGATCTTCGGCCTCGATCCCCGGGATTCGGGCAGGCTGCGCTACCGGGGCAGGGACATCACACCGAGAAGCCCTGATGACGCCATCCGCAAGGGCGTCGGGTACCTCACGGAGGACAGGAAGGGCGATGGCTTGGTACTCGGAAGGCCCCTGTTCGAGAACGTGAGCATAGTGCGGTTCGCCAAGGGCCGCCGCCTGCTCATGAACCTCTCGCGGGAGAAGGCCGAGACGGGAGACATCACCCGGCAGCTCGACATCAAGACCCCCTCTATAGCCCAGCTCGTCGTGAACCTGAGCGGCGGCAATCAGCAGAAGGTCGTCCTCGCCAAATGGCTGTACGCTGGCGCGGAGGTGCTCATCTTCGACGAGCCCACCGTCGGCGTGGACGTGGGGGCCAAGGGGGAAATCTACAGGATGATGGAGGCCCTTGCGCGCGAGGGCAAGGCGGTGATCATGATCTCTTCTGACACCCCCGAGCTCATTGCGGTGTGCGACCGGGTCGCCGTGATGAGGAACGGCAGGCTCGCCGCCGTTCTCGAGGGCGCGCAAATCACGGAAGAGGCCGTCCTCCGCTATTCGATGGGCGTCGACGAAAGGGAATGAATGCAGATGGAAACACCAACAAAGGTGGCTGAAGCGCGGGGGGGACGTCCCCTCAGCCAGGCCATCGTGCTCGCCGTGCTGATCGTCGTCATCTGCGTCGTGACGGCTGTCGTGAACCCGCGCTTCCTGCGGGTGCAGAACCTCATCAACATCTTCCAGCAGGTCTCCATCCTCGGGATCGTCGCCTGCGGGATCGGGATGCTCCTGGTCGCGGGGCAGATCGACATCTCCGTCGGCACCCAGATCTCCTTCATGGGCGTGATCCTTTCAATGATCATCCAGAAGATGATGGGCCTGCCCGACGGCACCGTGCCAGCGTGGCAGAGCGCCCTGGCCATCCCCCTCGCGATCGTGGCCACCTTCGCCGTCGGGATCGTGCTTGGGCTGATCAACGGGATCACCGTCATCAAGTCCCGGGCCGCTTCCTTCATCATCACCCTCGGGTTCAGCACCGTCTACCACGGCGCCGCCCTCCTCACGAGCAAGGGCGCCAGTTACATGCTCTTCGGGAAGTTCGAGCTGCTCGGCCGCGGCCGCATCCTCGGCATCCTGCCCATCTCGATCCTGTTCTTCCTCGGCATGGTCATCATCACCTTCGTGGTTCTGCGCTACTTCCGCTACGGCCGATTCCTGTATGCGATCGGCGGGAACAGGAAAGCCGCCTTCGTCTCAGGGATCAACACGAACAGGATCACCCTGACCGCATACGCGATCGTCGGCCTTTGCAACGCCCTGGCGGCGGTCATTCTGATCTCCCGGGTGGGTTCAGCGCTGGCGACCACCGGGGACTCCTACGCCCTGGACTCCCTGGCCGCGGTCATCGTCGGCGGTGTCGCGCTCGCCGGAGGCAAGGGCTCCGCGGTCAACATCTTCCTCGGCGTGCTGCTGATCGGCCTGATCAGCAACGCGCTCATCATCATGAACGTAAACCCGTACGTGCGGGACGTCGTGATCGGCCTCATCATCGTTGGGGCCGTGACGGTGGGCGAGCTCACCGGCCGCAGGTCATAGGAGGGAGTGTCGTGGAACGCATCGACTTACTGAACACGGTGAAGGGCTCTCGGTTCGAGGGCTTTTTCCCCGAGGCGTGGGACCTGGCGCGCATCGACTGGTGCTGCAGCAGGAAGCCCGAGGAGGTGTACAGCCGCGAGAAGTGGTGGCACAAGGACTTCATGCCCGTGTGCGGGGACACCCTAGAGGACTTCAACACCCTCATGGGTCACGAGATCGCCATGCAGATCAAGCTCGCCAAAGACGAGGGCAGGGACCTCGTGCTGATCTTCTCCGTGGGTCCCATGGGCATGTACCGCTGGGCCGTAGAGTTCCTCAAGCAGTGGAACGTGGACTGCCGGCATCTTCACGGATTCAACATGGACGAGTGGTGCGACGAGGAGGGCAATACCCTGCCCCCGAGCAATCCCGGCGCGTTCAGGAACGCCATGGAGAGCACCTTCTACGGCCCCCTGGGCAGCCTGACCTCGCCGCAGAAGCAGCGCCACTTCGCCACGAAGGACGAGCTTCCCACCTACGCGGACCGCATCGGGGACCTGCGCGCCAAGGGCGCGAAGTTCGTCCTGATCTACGGGATCGGGTGGTGCTTCCACGTGGCCTTCTGGGAGCCGCACTTCGCCGAGGATTACAGGAACATGGAGGAGTGGTCAGCAGCAACGCACAGGGTGGCGGCTAAGCTGCACCCCATGACGATCGTCCAGAACTCGATCACGAGCTTCAAGAGCAGGATCACCCTGGTGCCCGCTCGGGCGAATACGATCGGCCCGGGGATATTCCTCAAGGCGGACTACACCATCGGCGGGGTGGACGGGTACCTTCCGGTGCGCAACATGATCTACCAGGGCATGACGCTGTGGGTGACGATCAAGTACGGACCCTCCATGTGGATCCCCTCCTCCGTCATGCCGCAGTTCCCCGGCAAGCTCTTCTTTATTAAACCGCTGGCAGGGCCTCTGGAGCCCGAGGTGAACTGAGAAGGGAGGCCGGGCATGCACCGCGAGGGCGCCGAGAGCGCCAATGTCCTCATCTTCAACGGGAGAATTGTCGCGGAGACGCACTTTCTTCCTAGTGGGTACATCATGGTCCGTGGCGGAAGGATCGTATCGGTCGGGGCGGACTGGGTAGGCTTGCGGGCGGAGACCCGCATCGACGCGCAAGGTTTGCTAGTGTGCCCGGGCCTCATCGACATGCACACGCACGGCATCATGGACTCCTCCTTCATGGATAGCGGGGTGGAGGACATGGTGCGGGGGCTCTCCCAGTACGCGCGGTACGGCGTGACGCGGGTTGTGGGCTCTACCCTGGCCAACCCGTACGACACGATCATCGCCCAGGTGAAGCGGATGCGCGCCGTCATGGAGGACCCGAGCTGGGGCGCCATCCTTCACGGCGTCCACATGGAGGGGCCGTGGCTTGCCCCGCGCTGCCGGGGGGGACATGACCTGCGCTACCTTCGAGCGCCCGAAGCGCGGGATGTCGAGAGGATCCTCGGAGAGGTCGGGGATGTGATCCGAACCGTCACTTTCGCGCCCGAGCTGCCGGGGAGCGTGGCGCTGACCGAGCGCCTCGCGCTGGCTGGCATCGTGCCCGTGCTCGGGCACACGGAGGCGAGCTACGAGGATGCCCAGGCGGTGATCCTGGCCGGCGCGCGCCATGTGACGCACATGTACGACACCACCATGGGGTACAAGGAGAATCCCGACGAAGCCCTCGTCATGATGCCGGGCATGGAGACCGCCGTGCTGCAGGCTGACGAGGTGAGCATCGAGCTGATCGGCTGTCCCGTGCACGTGCCCGTGCCCTTTTTCCGCTTCATCGACAAGGTGAAGCCGCGGAACAAGAAGGTCATCGTGAGCGACTCTCTGGTGGGGACCGGCATGCCCGAGGGCTCCACGCTGACCTACAAGGATGGCCACAAGGTGTACGTCGAGAAAGGCGTCCTGCGCATGATCGACGAAGACCCGAAGGTCAATGGGAACCTCACCGGAAGCGCCGTCACCCTGAACGTGGCACTGGCGAGGCTGCGCGAGTACACGGGGCTTCCCCTTGAGGAGGCGATCCGCTGGGTCAGCCTCAACCCCGCCACGACGCTCGGCATCGAGCGCGAGACCGGGAGCATCAAGCCGGGGAAGCTCGCCGACATCGTCCTCATGGATGATGCGTGCAACGTGAAGCTGACGATGGTGAAGGGGCGCACGGTCTTCGAGAAAAGGTGAGGACTGGCAGGCCCGCAGGAGGCTGAGACATGGGCAAGACATACGGCGTCGGGATCGTGGGGTTCGGATGGGTGGCCGGGGCTCACCTCACCTCTTTCCTGAAGACGAGCGCCTTTCGACCCGTGGCGATCATGTCCACCCGGCAGCTCGACCCCGCCGAGATCAAGCGGACCCACGGCGTGGACGTGAAAATCTACAACGACTACGCAGAGTTCCTGAAGGACCCCGGCGTCGACATCGTGGACATCTGCACGCCCCATTTCCTGCACCCCGAGCAGTCAATTCAAGCCAGCAACATGGGCAAGCACCTCATCATCGAGAAGCCCATCGCCCTGAGCTGGGAGGACTCGAAAAAGATGCTTCAGGTGGTGAAGAAGAACGGCACCCGGACCTCCGTCTGCTTCGAGGTGCGCTTCATCTCGTCGGCCCGGGCCCTGAAATCCATCGTGGATCAGGGTCTGATCGGGAAGGTATACTACGCGGAGGCCGACTACTACCACGGCATCGGTCCGTGGTACGCCAACCAGAGCTGGGAGGTGAAGAAGCAGCACGGCGGGAGTTCGCTCCTGCGGGCGGGCTGCCACGCGCTGGACATCCTGCTCTGGCTCGCCGGGGGTGAGGTCGAGGAGGTGATGGCCTACGGCAACAAGAGCTCCAATGAGGTCTTCGCGCCCTACGACTACGACCTGAACACCGTGATGCTGCTCAAGTTCAAGGACGGAAAGCTCGGCAAGGTCACCTCCTGCACGGACTGTCGGCAGCCCTACGTGTTCAATATGAACCTCGTGGGCAGCCACGGCAGCGTGAAGAACGACCTGTTCCACAGCAAGAAGATCGAGGGCATGCTGGGCTGGAGCAAGCTGGATGTGGCCCTCATCGATTCAGGGGACGTCAGCCAACACCCTTACGCCGACCAGTTCAACGCTTTCGCCGAAGCCCTGGACAAGGGCGAGGACCCGCACAACTCCCTTGCGAGCGCCGTGGACACCCACAGGGTCATCTTCGCGTGCGACAGATCGGCAGCCGAGGGCCGGATCGTGAAGCTCTCAGAGCTGGGCTGACAGGCGACCCGCGCAGTCACCGGAGTGCAGCGCGTCGGGCGACAAGGCGCCTGGTCCTAGTCTCCTTCCCTCCCTCCCGGTACAGCCCGCCGAGGTGGCAAGCATTCGGAGCTGTGGACCGCAATGCGGAACTCCAGTCCCACGAGGAGGCCCACGGGGATCTCTCAGGTGACCGTGGGCTGGTGGACCCGGGAGGCGAATAGGCACCGCTATGGCATTCCCCCTTCCGTGCCGCGAAGAGTGCATCCCGCTCTTGCTAACGTCCTGAACGTTCGATATACTAACGTTATGAACGTTAAAGAAGTCAACGCCGCTCTGGCCGAGGGGAGAGTCGATGACCCGCGGGTGCTGCCGAGGCTGTCGATGCTGCAAAAGTCGCCCTTCGTTTTCAGATTCCAATTCGGCCTTGACAGACTTCCCATTGAGCCCGGAATCATCATCATCCGCGGACCGCGGCAGTATGGAAAAAGCACATGGCTCGAACAACGCATCAGGGAATCCGTCTTGAAGTTCGGGCCGGGCTGCGCGTACTACTTGAACGGAGACGAGATCGCCGACGCCGCGGAACTGATGCAAAGGATACGAGAGCTTGTCGCCTCGTTCAATCCACGGCGAAAGGTCTACCGGCTTTTTATCGACGAGATCACGGCCATCGACGACTGGCAGAAGACGCTCAAGCGTCTGGTCGATGCCGGCGAGCTTTCCGACGTTCTCGTCGTGACCACCGGTTCCAGGGCCGCGGACCTCAGGCGGGGAGCGGAAAGGCTCCCTGGCCGCAAGGGTCGTCTCGCCCGCACGAGCTACTATTTCACGCCGGTGCCATTCGCCGAGTTTCGTCGTGTCAGCGGAGACACGCTTGGACCCCGAACTCTACCGGCATACCTCCTCTCCGGCGGATCCCCGCTCGCATGCGCTCAGGTCTCGCAGCAGGGCTCTCTTCCCGAGCATGTCATCGAGACTATGCGTGATTGGATCTACGGCGAATGCTCGGCGAATGGCAGATCTCGCATCTCTCTTCACGCCGTTCTCGCGGCGATGCACCGCTACGGCGGAACGCCCCTGGGACAGGCGAAGCTCGCACGTGAGGCGGGATTGGCCAACAATACCATCGCTGCTGGCTACATCGAGATGCTCTCGGATCTGATGTGCGTCGCTCCTGCATTCGCATGGGACTCTGCAAGGAATCTCCGGATCGCGAGGAAACCCTGCAAGTACCACTTCACGAATCTGCTCGCCGCTGTTGCGTTGGGGAGCGATGGGCTGCGCAGTCCGAAGGATTTCGAGGATCTCCCGCCGGGTGTTCAAGGCAAATGGCTCGAGTGGCTTGTCGCTCAGGAGCTTCGCAGGCAGAAATGTCTGCGCGGAGACGATTTCCCCGAGCTGCTTTCCTTCTGGCAATCACCTGCTCATGAGGTCGACTTCGTCGTCGATGCGCAGCACCTCGTTGATGTCAAACGCGGGTCCGCTGTCGCAACGGACTTCGCGTGGTTCTCCTCGATTTTCCCGGGCGCGCATCTCCTTGTGGTTGGCAGGAGCAAATTCGAGGCTCGCAGCGTGCGCGGCGTCACGATGGAGGATTTCCTATCCGACGCAGCCGACCTTCTTGAAGGAAGATAGCGGCGCTCGTACGAACAGCGCTTTTTCTGCCTTCGAGATACTCGTTTCCCAGAGTCGTGTAGAGCGAGAGATCAACGGCCGAGCATCGGGCGGGGCCAGCAGGAGCGGGGGCGAAAAACCTCCGGGTGACCCTTCTCACTCCGCCAGTAGATCGACAATAATGAACGTGCCTGCGTTATAGTCGCAGACGTAACCGTAGTCTCCCGACACGGTGGTGAAAGCAATCGTATCGGTATATGAGGAAATCAGCAAGGGAGCAGCAGGATTCGTGATGTCGTACACCATGAGTCCTTTCACCGTATCTCCCACATAGAGATAATTGCCACCTAGCGCGAGTGACAGTGAAACCCCACCGGTAGGGAAGGACGCGATGAGCTGGGGTGAAGCGGGCTTCGAAATGTCGACTACGAGAAGCCCTGGAGAGCCGCTCCCCACGTAGGCAACGGACCCTTTGATCGCTGCCATGGAAAACGCACTGCAATCAGGAACCGACAGGAAGCCGACGAATGTCCTGTTGAAGACATCGAAAGTGCGAATACCGTCGTTTTCCACGTTCAATATGGCGGTCCTGACCCCGTCGAAGGCAATGTAAAAACCCCAACCCGCCGGTCCTGGTTGGTATGACCCCGCGGAGGACAGCGAAAGAGGGATTGAAACGTCGATGACATCGATTCTAGCGGGAGCACTGCTCCCGGAAAGGAAAGCATAGTCGCTCCAGACAAAGAAGGTTCCATTATTCGTCGTAATGGATCCTATCAGGACGGGATAAACTGGGTCGGTTATGTCGAGAACGCTGAATCTGCCCCCAGCAGTGCGTATCATCTCATTCACATAGAGGTAGTTGCCGCGAGCAACGAGGTCATAGGGTTGAACATCGATGTAAGTGTTAAGTGGCGACGGCGCGGCTGGATTGGAAATATCGTAGATCTTAAGCCCCTCGTCCATCATGCACACGTACGCGAGATTGCCCAAGATCAGGGGAAACGAGGTATGCGTGCCGCATACCGTTGTCGACACGATTTTCGGCGTTTGTGAAACCACGGTGCGGAATGTCCACGTCTCGCTCCATGCACCGAACTGCCCATTCGCGCTCGCGGCCCTGACCCGCCAGTACCGCGTGTCGCCAATCGACAGGGAATCGATAAGCGCGTACTGCGACTCCTTCGCATCGATCAGAGGAGAACTATCGAGCTGAGCCTCGGTGCTGGCGATTTGCACCTGGTAGCCTGAAGCCCCACCCGCATCCTGCCAATCGAGGAGAGGATGCCTTTGCGCGCGCGTGCCGTTGTTCTCGGGAGTGGCGAGAACCACCGAGCGGGTCCATCCAAGAACCCTGTCGTCGATGGTCGTTCTTAGATGAAGATCGCTGCACCCAGCGAGGATCATCACGTAAAGAGCGGGGATGATAGCGAGCCGGCGCATGGACTGGCTGCTCTTTAGCGTCATTTCTCCCCCTCCTTCTCCCAGATCACAACGTTTCGCACCTGGGTGATGTCCGCGGCGCGAGTTGCCTCTTCCCCGCGCAGGTCCAGATATGCGAACCGGGCGGCAAGGTCGGGATTGAGCTTCTTCAGCCTGTCGTACGCGGTTTTCACGGAACCGTAGTTCTCGATCTCGTGATTCGCCCGGGCGAGGCACAGGAGGACCGTCGGGTTGTCGGGACTCGCCGTGTCGGCCCTTCCGTAGAGCTTCAACGCCTCATCCATTCTCCCTCTCAGGAACATGAGATTGCCGAGGTTGATGAGCGCAGGAGCGTTTTCCTCCCGCTGGAGTATCTTCTTGAACTCGGCCTCCGCTTGGTCGTCAAGCCCGTACTGAGCGTACAGCACCCCGAGCCGGTTGATCGCCCCGAGATTCCTGCTCGAATTTGCGATCTCAGCCTGCAATTTGGCGACACGGGGGTAGATCTCCCTAGTAATGAAGGTCTTGAACTCCCTGTCGAACGCGCCAACCAGCCGCTGCGGATCCGGCATCGTGATCTCCGCCTTCTCCAAATCCAACCCGACTGGCTGATAGAGAGCCCAGGCCTCGCGGGTGGGGTACAGCTTCGCCTGCTTTCGCGCCTCGCCCTCGCGCCATTCCTTAGCACCGAGCTGCCAGGCCTTCATGAATCCGCCTTGGATTTCCGTCACCTCGACTGGCACCCATGCCCGATCGCCGATAAAGATCAGATCGTCGGGCGCTAGGAAGGTGCTCCGCGCGTTCTCCGCGGGAGTCTCGAGCGCAAAAGCGGCGAAGATGTGACCTGGAATGGTGATGAAAGCGCTCTCGACTCCCACCGATTCCAGGAGGGAAGCGAAGAGCACTGAGAGGTCATCGCAGTCTCCCGCCTTGTATTCGAGGCTCTGTTTTGGGAACTGGAGGAAGTCCACGGCCTGCTTCAACTTCGACAGCTCGGCGTACGGCGTCGTCGGATCGGCGGCATAGCTCATTCCGTGCGTGCAGTAGGCGGTAAACAGTCCCATGGCCAGGACGAGGTTTTTATCAACGGACCTCCCCATCCTGTCCTTGATGAGCCCCGTGGTGTTCTTCGCAAACCTCTGGACCGTCGAATCCTTGGCCGTGACAAAGGCGGCCACCTTCCTGTCGTCGTCCCACGTGATGGCATTTCGGTTCTGGATCTCGAGAGTCTTGATGACTTCCCGATGGTAGCGCTTCCCGGCAACGGAGAATTGGGCGATGATCTGCGACGAGACCTTGCTCCCTTCGGTTATCTGGAGGATGCTGTTCGTGAACAACGCGTAGAGGTCGATCTCCGCTTCCTTTCCCGGCGCGAGGGATTGCGGTGCAGGGCAGGCTTTGGGATTGTCCATGTACTGCTTGACCAGGAAGGTCACCTCGATGTTCTCGAGCGGCTTGTCCAGGGTGTTCTTGAGGACGGCTTTTCCTATCGGCTTGTCATCGTAGTGCTTGTAGAAGATGGGGAAAACAGTTGCGAACTCCACCGTCGGTATTTCCAGGCCTTGTTCCGCTGTCAGATCGGGAATACCCCCAGGGGGGATCTGTTCCTTGATCGCTCCACTTCCGCGTCGAGCGGGAAGGACGTTGAAAACTGCGCCGATGCTGACCCTAAGGTCGTTCTGGAGGCCAAGGAAGTTTCGATAGGAGACATCCGCGCCTATTCCGATGAGCGGAGACAACCTCACCTGCACGCCGGCCCCGCCTGCCAGGAAGGGATTGTTTCCGGTGTCCGTTCCATCGTGGAGAAATCCGAAGAAGTATCCTCCTTTTCCGTAGAGCCGGAGGCTTACTCTCGGAAGGGGCGAAAGGTCCAACCCGATCCCGCCGCCGAACTCGAGGAGAGAGAGATCGGTTGCGGCCAGGGTGGGTATGAAGTTGTAGCCGACATCGGCGCTGAGATAGACCAGGGGGAGGAATGGGAGAGCCAGCTCTCCCGAAATCAGAGCGCCGCCGCCCTATCGAAAAATGGCGGCATCTCTTCCAAGGGGAATGCTCATTCCAGGAGAAACCTGCAGGGAAAAGAGCGACCCCGCCTGGTCTTCCCCGAAGGCACTCGTGCCTGTCGTTGTGATGAGAAAGACGAGGACCAAGAAATAATTCTTCAAAGGTTCTCCTCCCGGTCGGCGGGACCTCCCGTGAAGGCAAGAACGAAAACCCCACTCCTCATATCGAGTATCAAGTCGAGAATGCGGTTTGTCAATACGCCCGCTGACGCGATGCTCGCGGATGCAGCTGGGCTACCGTAATGCTCGGCGCGCGACCGCAGGCCTCCCGACCTGCCGCTTCTTTCCCCCCTCCCGGTACAGCCAGTTCCTGAGAATGATGGGGGTGACGATGGTCGTGACGAGGCTCATCAGGATGATGCTCACATAGATGTCCTGCTTGATCAGGCCCTGGTTCAACCCGATCAGGGCGACGATCATTGCGACCTCTCCCCGGGGGGCCATGCCGAAGCCGATGATCACCGATTCCTTCAGGCCGCTTCGCCAGGCCAGGGCGACGCCCCCGCAGCCGATGAGCTTCGAGACGATGGCGACCACCGTCAGCACGACGAGGAACAGCAGGATGCGGAGGTCCAGCGCGCGCACATCGGCCAGGATGCCGAGCGAGACGAAGAAGATCGAGGCGAAGATGATCTGGAGGAAATCCGAACCCGCCTTCAAATCCTTGCTGTTGCGCAGCCGAAGCGACCCGAGCGATGCGCCCGCGATGAACGCTCCGACGATCGCCGACAGCCCGATCAGCTCGGCCGCCATGCCGTACAGGAAGGCGAACATCATCGCGAAGATGAAGGTGACCTCTGGGTACTTCTTCGCGAAGCTCGTGCCGTCGATCATGATGACGAGCCGCCGAAAGCCGAAATGCCCGATCAGGGCGCCGCCCACGAGGAAGAGAACGGCCTTCACGAACACGAGCCCCAGGTACGTCGGGGAGATCGCCCCCGAGACCAGGCCGTTGCCGATTGCAAGGGCGAGCAGGCCCAGCACGTCGTCGATGACCGCCGCGCCGATGATGGCCCTGGCGGCCTCCGTCTGCAGCTTCCCCATCTCCTTCAGCACATTGGCCGTGATGGCGATGCTCGTGGCGGTGAGCGCCGTGCCGATGAACACGGCGCTGGCGAAGGGAAACCCGAACAGCACCGACGTGAGGTAGCCGGCGGCCCACGGGACGAGCACGCCGAGCAGGGCGATCACAAAGTACTTGGGCTTCGCGATGTCCTTGATGCGGAACTCCAGCCCCACGACGAACAGCAGCACCACCGCGCCGAGGTGGGCGATGGAGCTGACGAAGTTGGTGTAGGTGATGAGGCCCAGAACGCTCGGTCCTACGACAAGGCCCACGAGGATCTCTCCGATGACCGCGGACTGGTGGACTCGTGAGGCAAGCAGGTACCCCGCCAGAGCGATGAAGAGCAGGAGGCTCATCTGGAACTCGATCAGGTTGATCATTTCCGCCATTGCATTCCCCCTTCCGTGCCGCCGACATCCGCCCAGAGTATTTCCGACTCGCGGGCGCTCGATGCCGAGAACCGAATCCGCACTATGCCACCAGCCCATTCAACAACCGAGGACTCCCCTTCCCACGCGAGGTCGAGGAACCTGCCCACCAGGCAGGCGGTGATCCCATGGCGCACGCCTGCACCGGGCAGACGGGCAGGCAGCGCCTTCGCGAACCCCACCCGCTCCTCTTCCGTGAAGGGGACACCGTTCGCCTTGATGTCGATCCAGAGATCGAGGCCTCGGAACCTCTCTTCCCATGCGTCGAAGAACGTGTCGCGGCAGAGCGTGAGGCCGATGCGGGCTCTCGCAATCGTGAAGGGAGCGGCCTCGATGACCCTGCCGGGCGAAAGCCCGATCACGTCTGTTTCGAACTCGGACAGGTACACCTTATCCTGCGTGTAGGCGAGCCGGCCATCGGGGTGGAAAACGAACGCCCGGTTCCGTAGCTCGACCGCCCCGTCCTTGTCTGTGTCCGTGCCCTGGCCTGCGACCCGCGCGAAGGCCGTGCCTGCCACGATGGCGACGCCATACTGGCGCGCAAGGCCGCCGAATACCTCGCAGACAAGATCCCGCACCATGGCAGCCTGCTCGAGAAAGACCTGGCGCAGACTCCCGATCCGGCTGTCGGCGGCCGAGAGCCTCGCCAGCCCATCGGCGACACTCGCGGCGCCGCGCAGGTCGTGCTCGTACGGCAGGAGGGCTAGAAAGACCGACGTGTATTCGGGGAAGACGATCAGATCAGGCCGGCACCCTTCGGGTGTCTCATCGAGTGCCTTCTCGACAGCCGCGGTCATGGAGCGTTGGAAGCTCTCGACAGAGGAATACGTCGATTCGTCGATCCTGAGCTGAACGACTGCCACGCGCAGACAGTGCGCGGGGAACGCGGCGCAGAGCAGCAGCGCCGCGAGGAGTCCCGCCCGACATGCGCGCCGCATGCGGTCCGGCCCTTTCTGCGCCTACCGCTGGACCCGGCCCGAGCCCGACCCGGCCGCGAGTGACTTCACCTCGGCCACCGAGAGCAGCGGCAGATCGCCGGGAATCGAGTGCTTGAGGCACGAGGCCGCGACCGCGAACTCGAGGGCCTCCTGCGCAGTCGGCAGGCTCGTAAGGCCGTAGATCAGCCCAGCGGCAAAGGTGTCCCCCGAGCCGACCCTGTCGACGATGTCGCGTATGTCGTACTTGCGCGAGACGAGGAACTCCTGCTTCTTGGCGAGAACCCCGGACCAGCCGTTCTCGTCGGCTGACCTGCTTTCACGCAGCGTGATGGCGATATGCGTCAGGTTGGGATAGGTCGCCAGGACCTTCTCGGCGAGGGCCCGGTACTGAGAGGTCTCGAGCTTCCCGGACTCCACATCCACGGGAACGCTCACACCGAGGGCCTTCTGACAGTCCTCCTCATTCGCGATCGCCACATCGACGTGCCGCACCAGCTCCCCCATGACCTCGGGGGCGCTCTTCCCGTACTTCCAGAGGTTCTTCCTGTAATTCAGGTCGCAGGAGACGGTGAGGCCCTTCTCCTTGGCCTTCTTCACCGCCTCCAACGAAAGCTCCGCCGCGCCGGCCGAGATGGCGGGAGTGATGCCCGTGATGTGGAACCAGCTCGCCCCCGAGAAGGACTTCTCCCAGTCGATGTCGCCTTTCTTTGCCTCGGCGATCGCGGAGCCGGCCCTGTCGTAGACCACCACCGACGGCCGCTGCGCCGCCCCTCCTTCCAGGAAGTAAATGCCCAGACGGCCGCCCTTGCGCACGACCAAGGAGGTATCGATGCCCTGGCGGCGAAGCTCGCCCACGCAGGCATCCCCGATCGCGTTCGACGGGATCACCGACACATAGGCGGCGTCCAGGCCGAACCGAGCAAGGGCCGTGGCCACGTTCGCCTCGCCTCCGCCGAAGGTCGCCTCGAGCACTGGGCTCTGCAGGAATCTCTCCGCTCCGGGGGGTTTGAGCCGAAGCATGACCTCGCCGAAGCACACGAACCGCGCCATTGTCATCCTCCTCGAAAGATCATTTTAAGATCAGACGCTATTCACAGGGTCCCGCGGCCTGCCGCCCGCAAGCACGGCTGCGATGTTCCGTCCGGCCTTGACCTTCAATTCCACGATGGATTCCTCGCTATACCAGGCCGCGTGATCGGATACGATCACGGTGTCGCACTCGCGCAGCGGGCTCGCGGCCGGCAGGGGCTCGCTTTCGAACACGTCGAGCCCCGCGCCGGCGACCCGCCCTTCCTTCAGGGCGGCGGCTGCTGCCCGCTCGTCCAGCACCTGCCCGCGGGAGGTGTTCACGAGGATCGCCGTGCGCTTCATCATCGCAAGCTCCCGCTCCCCGATCATCCCCCTGGTCTCTTCGGTGAGGGGGACGTGCAGCGAAATATAGTCCGATTCCCGCGCGAGGGTGTCGAGATCCACGCGAACGCCGCCCGCGCCCTCCACGATCGACGCATCGACGTAGGGATCGCAGACCAGCACCCGCGCCAGCCCGAGGCCCGCGACTTTCCCGCACAGGCGGCGCCCGATCCTCCCGAAGCCCACGATCCCCAGCGTCCCGCCCGCCATGCGGTGGCAGGGCAGGTTCCCGTGAAGGTTCCAGAGGCCTTCGCGAATCTTCCTGTCCTTGTACGCAAGCCTGCGCGCGCATCCCAGCAGCAGCGCGAGGGCGTGATCGGAGACCTCTTCCACGCAGTAGTCGGGAACCCGCGCGACCCAGATCCCCTTTCGCGTTGCCGCCTCCACATCGACGTTGTCGACCCCCACGCCGTAGCGGCAGATCACGCGGCATTTCGCGAGGGCGGAGATCACGCGCGCAGTGAGCGGGAAGAGATTAACGAGGATGCCGTCGGCGTGCTCGAGGGCTTCCTCCGCCTCCTTTTCGGTCTTGAGGTTCCACACCTCGAGGCGCGCGCCGACGCCCGCCAGCTCCGCCTCCTCCTCGCGGTAGCTGCCGAACCTGTCGTCGGTCACCGCCACCCGATACCTACTCATGGTCCCTCCGTCAGAGTGCCGTCGATCGGGCCGGGCTGTGCGCGCGCTTTCAGATCTCGCGCCATCTGTGGCAGGACACGAGGTGGCCGGATCCCGCATCCTCAAGCGGCGGCTCCGCCTCGCGGCAGATCTCCTTCGCGTAGGAGCAGCGGGGATGGAACCTGCACCCCGAGGGCGGGTTGATGGGGCTGGGCACGTCGCCGCTCAGGATGATCTTCTCCTTCTTGGTGAAAGGGTCGGGGACGGGGATCGCCGAGAGCAGCGCCCGCGTGTACGGGTGCAGCGGATTCGCGAACAGCTCTGCCGTCGGGCCGATCTCGTTGATCTTTCCGAGGTACATGACCGCGATGCGGTTGGAGATGTACTTCACCACGAGGAGGTGGTGCGTGACGAAGAGATAGGTGAGCTGGAACTCATCCTGCAGCCTCTTGAGCAGGTTGAGGATCTGGGCCTGGACGGAGACGTCGAGCGCCGAGGTGGGCTCGTCCATGAGGATGAACTCGGGGTTGGTGGCGAGGGCCCTCGCGATGGCAATCCTCTGGCGCTGGCCGCCCGAGAACTCGTGCGGGTAGCGCATGAGGTGGGAGTTGTCCATGCCGACGATCGCCAGCAGCTCGAGCACCCGGTCCTCGATGTCGCGCGCCTTTACGATGCGCTGGTAGACCAGCGGCTCGGCGATGATGTGCTTGATCAGCATCCGGGGATTCAGCGAGTTCGACGGGTCCTGGAAAACGATCTGGATCTTCTGGCGCAGGGACCGCAGCTGCCTGCCGCCCATGCGCGCGAGATCGACGCCCTTGCGCATCCGGGCGGCGCGCCGCCTGTCCCCCGGGCCGCCCGAAGCGAACAGGCGCTCGGACTGCTCGACGGTTTCAGCCGGCGCCCCATAGTAGATGCGCCCCTCCGTGCTGTCGTGCAGGCGCAGGAGGGTCTTTCCGAGGGTGGTCTTCCCGCAGCCGGATTCGCCCACCAGCCCGAGGCATTCCCCCCGGCGAATCTGCAGATCCACTCCGTCCACGGCGCGCACGTCGGCGACATGGCGGCGGAAGACCCCCCCGAGGACCGGGTAGTACTTCTTCAGCTGGCGGATGTCGATGAGGGTGTGTCCGTCGTTCATTTCTTCCCGTCCGAGTACAGATGGCAGGCGACGAAGTGGCCCTGCCCGCGCTCGATGCTGCCGCGCGAGCGGCATTCTGTCGTGGGGGGCTTCTCCTTCGGGCAGATCTCCATGACGTGGGGGCATCGGGGGTGGAAGCGGCAGCCCGTCGGAGGATTGACCAGGTTCGGCACGGTGCCGGGAATGCTCGCCAGCTCCCCGGCCTGCTCCACCTTGGGAACGGACTTCAGCAGGCCCTGCGTGTAGGGGTGCAGGGGCTCGCGGAAGATGTCCCGCACAGTCGCGGTCTCGCACACGTCGCCCGCATACATCACCGAGGCCTTGTCGCAGATCTCCGCGACCAGGCCCAGGTCGTGGGTGATGTACAGCACCGACGAGATGATGGTCTTCTTCAGCGTCTTGATCAGCTCGACGATCTGGGCTTGGATCGTGACGTCGAGGTTCGAGGTGGGCTCGTCCGCGATGAGCAGGATGGGGTGGCAGGCGAGGGCGATCGCGATGACGATGCGCTGCTGCATGCCCCCGGAAAGCTCGTGCGGGTACCCGCCGGCGACCCTCTCGGGGTTCGCCACGCCGAGGGACCTTAGAAGGTCCACGACGTGCGACCGAACAGTCCGCTCGAGCCTGCGGTAGTACAAGCGGAGGAAGGGCACGCGCCGCGCGAGCCCGATGAGGAAGCTGCCCTTTCCCAGCCTGTCCCTGCGGGAGTTCAGAGCCGCGCGCTCGGCGACGGCGGCATGGTCGGTCGCATTCTCGATCTGAGTGATCCTCCCGTCGATCCGCTCGATCTCCTTCTCGTAGGCGCGGCGGCTCACGAGCTCCGCGGAGAAGAGCGACCTCTGTAATAGTTTCCATCCGCGGCCCGTGAGCAGGCGGGCGCGCTCGAGCTCCGCCGTGATCGCCGCGATCGTCTCCTCAAGCATCTGCACGCGCCTGTGCAAGAAAAAGCTCTCGCCGACCTGGTCGGCGATCGTGAGGACCGGGTTCAGCGACGTGGCAGCCTCCTGGAAGATCATCGAGATCCTGTCCCCCCGGATGGAGGTCATGTAGGCCTCGCTGCGCTCCAGCAGGTCGATACCCTTCGCCGCCAGGCTCTCGTCGAAGAACACGAGGATCCGGCCGTCGACGATCCGTCCCGGCGACTGTACGATGCGCATCATCGAGCGGACCGTCACGCTCTTGCCGCAGCCTGATTCACCGACAATACCGTACGTCTCGCCTTTTTCGACGACGAGGGCGACGCCGTTCAGCGCCTTGACGACTCCCTCGAAGGTGTGGAAGTCGGTATACAGTTCCTGGGTCTCGATCAGCCTGCCCACGCCTACCGCCTCCTCATCTTCGGGTCGAAGACGTCCCGGATCGCGTCCCCCAGCAGGTTCCAGCCCAGGACGAACATCGCGATCACGAAGCCGGGGATGAACACCACGTACCAGTAGGCGAGGCGGTTCCCCACGGGCCCGACGATCCAGTTGCGGCAGGTGGACACCATCTGCCCCCAGTCCGCGTAGCCGCTCTCGGCCCCGAGGCCGAGGAACGAGAGGGCCGCGGCCGTGATGACGGTGGTCCCGATCCGCATGGTGGCGATGATCAGCACGGAGAAGATCGAGTTGGGCAGGATGTGCCGGAAGAGAATCTGCAGGTGCGAGGCGCCACCGGCGCGCGCCGCCAGGATGTAGTCCATGTTGCGGATGACGAGGATCTCGGCTCGTATGACGCGGGTGTAGGTGGGCCAGCCCAGGATGACGAGAACGAGGATGATCGAGTTCAGTCCTCTGCCTATCGCCACCACGAGGGCCATGGCCATGACGAGAAATGGAATGGCGTAGAACACGTCGGTGATCCGCATGATGATCTCGTCGAGGATGCCCCCGAAGTACCCGGCGATCGCTCCCAGCACGATCCCGATAGCCATATTGGCAAACACCACGAGCAGCCCGATGCGGAAGGCGCTTCGGGTCCCCCAGATCACGCCGTAGAGGATGTCGTACTGCTGGGGCAGGGTCCCCAGCCACGCCTTCGCGGAGGGGGGAGAGGGATCCATCTTCCTTCCCACGTGGGGCATGTTGTAGGGATTGGCCGGGTTGGGCGGCGGGGCGATCCAGGGCGCTGCAATGGCCACGATAACGAAGAAAAGGATGATCGTCGACCCGATGATCGTCAGGGGATTCTTGAAGAGCCGCTTGAGCGCGAAGCCGAACTCTTTCAGCCGGGGGTTCGCGGTTCTCGGCGCCATTGCTGTCGATACGGGTTCCATAGCTATCCTCAGGTGTAGCGAATTCTCGGGTCCACGGCGGCGTAGATCAGGTCAACGATGAGATTGACCACCACGAAAACGACTCCGAGGAAAAGGACGTTGAACATGATGGCCGCCACATCGAGCTGGGTCGCCGCCCTGGCCATCCACCACCCGATGCCCTTTCGAGCGAATATGGTCTCGGTGATGACCATGCCCGAGAGCAGCCCTGCGAACATCTCACCTGAGATCGTGATCACCGGCAGCAGGCCGTTCCTTCGTGCGTGCTTCGCGTAGACAGTGCGCTGATCGGCGCCCTTGGCGATCGCCGTGCGGATGTAGTCCTGACCCAGGACCTCGAGCATGCTGGCCCGGGTCAGCCGCATGATCAGCGCGCTGTCAAGGATCACGAGGTTGGCAGTCGGCAGCACGAGGTGGTACAGCGCGTCGAGGCAGATGTCCCACCGCCAGTTCAGGATGGAGTCGATCGTGAGGAGGGTCGTATAGCGCCGGAAGGACCCGTCGGCAGCGTAGACGACGTCCCTGCTGGGATTGAAAAGATCCCCGGGAGGGAATATCCCGAGGTAGCCGTAGAAGAGCATCATAAGCAGGAGCCCGAGCCAGAAAAGGGGGAGACTGTATCCGACGATCGCGAACACGCGGATGCCGTGGTCGATCGGCTTGTCCTTCCTGATTGCCGCCGTTGTACCCATCCAGACGCCGGCCAGGATGATGAGCGGCGTCGCGTACAGGACCAACTCGAGCGTGATGGGGAAGAAGTTCCTGAAACCCTCCAGGACCGTGGAATCCGCGGTCGTTGAGAAGCCGAAATCACCTGTGAAGATCTTCTTGATCCATCGCACGTACTGCACCGGGGCGGGGTCATTCAGCCCGTACTGGCGGATCATTGAATCGATCTGCTGGACGGTGACCTTCTCGTGCGTCACATAGGCAGCCACGCGCATGCCGGGAGGAATCAGCATGAGGATGCTGAAGACGAGCAGCGACACCCCGATGAGCACAAGAACCATGAACAAGAGCCGGCGCACGATATAGTTGAAGAGACTCATCAGACCTCTCTTGACCGACCAGCGGTAGAGGAGCAACGAACAGCCCACCCCGACAGCGCAGTATGGGGAATCAGGGGAAAACAGTCAAGAAAAAAGAAGCGAAAAAAAGTGGACCCCGCCTTTCGGCAGGGTCCACTGTGCACGCTTCGGATCGGTCTCAGTTCTTGCTGAACTCCCAGTAGCGGTACTGGTTCTCCATCGGGTGGAAGACATAGCCCTTCACCCAGTCCTTGAAGTAGTTGATTCTGATGGGCTGATGCTGCATGATGCCGACTGCATCCTCCAGCCAGATGTCCTGCAGCCTGTAGTACATAGCCTTCCTCTTGGCCGGATCCAGCTCCACCGCCGCCTCCTCGATCAGCTTGTCGGCCTCGGCGTTGTTGTACGCGCAGCGGCCGCCGTACAGGCCCTGCGAGTACATGTAGGGGTTGACGAAGTTGTCGGGATCCGGGTAGTCGGCGCCCCATCCGATGTTGAAGCTCGAAAGGCGCCTGTTCCTCTGCAGGTCCACGTAGGTCGCCCACTCGACGCCGCGGACGTTCACCTTGAACTTCGGGTTGATCATCATAATGTTCTCGGCGAGCATTTTCATGGCGGCTTCCCGCACCTCGTTGCCCGAGTTGTAGAGCAGGTCGAGCTGGAAGCCCTTCTCCCAGACCTTGCCGCCCCAGGCCCTCTTCATGTAGTCGGCGGCCTTTCTCAGGTTGTACTCGGGCCGCTTCTCGAGGAGGTTCGGGTTGTAGAACGGCAGGCCTTCGACGATCGGCGTGACGACGTCGGCGCCGTAGCCAGCGAGGATATCCTGAAGATACTCCTTCTGGTTCCAGGAGGAGATGAAGGCCATGCGCACGTTCTTGTCAGCGAAGAAATCGGGGGGAACGCCGTTGCCGTCCAGCTTGCCGGAGTAGATGTAGGGGTTGTCCGTCGCCTCGATCATCTGGTTGAAGCCGATCCCGCGGACGCCCAGCTCCTTGAGGTTCTTGTACGCCTTCAGGCCGGCTTCCTTGTTCATCTCATCATAGTACATCGCATCGACCACGACAGAGTCGGCATCTCCCTGGAGGAGCATCAGCTTGCGGGTGGACCACTCCTCGACGATCTTGTAGAAGGCCTTCGCGAGGGCGGGCTTTTTTCCCCAATAGGCGTTGTTGCGCTCGAGGGCGACCTCGGTGCCCTTCTGCCACCGCACCAGCTTGTAGGGGCCTGTCCCGCTCGCGATGTTGTACAGCTTCTCCTTGCCCGTGGCGGGCATGTTGAACTGCTTCCAGGTGGCTTCTTTGCCGTCCCAGTCGCCGTTCTTGATCGCGAAGTCTCTGTCGACGATCGAGGCCCACGTTCCCGCGAGGATCGAGAGAAACGGGGGGAAAGGCTTGGCCAGCTTGATGATCAGCTTGTCGCCCGACACGGTGATCGCCTTGGACAGAGCGGCAAAGTCAAGGATGATGTTCCCGTCACCGTCGCGCGAGCTCTGCTCGCCGAAGATGGGCATGAAGAGCATCCACATGGGCCCGCCGTCGGGGTCGGTGATCATGTTGCGCAGAAAGGAGTACCGTGCAACCTCGGGGGTGAGCGGATTGCCGCTGTGGAACTTCACGCCCTTCCTGATCGTGAAGGTGTAGGTCAGACCATCCTTGGAGATCCCGCCGTTTGCGACAGTCGGGACCGCGGTGGCGAGAACGGGCACGAACTTGTCCGTCGCCCCGCCATCGAATGCGACCAGCCCCTCGTAGATGTTCTGGATGATTGCATCAGAGGAGTTGTCGTATCCCTTCGCGGGATCGACGGTTTCGATGTCGCCGTAGGCCGCGTAGATGAATGTGTCCGGATTCTTGATCGTCTTCGACTGAGCGCCGAGAGAGAAGACGACGAGAAGAGCCATGAGAATGCAGAGAATCCTTTTCATGATCCCTCCTTGACTAGCAGATAGAGTTCCCAGTATTGTAGCTGACCCCGTCCCATTTGTAAAGCGATTATTCGCTCCAAGCCGCTACGCCGCAATTTTAAGGCCTGGCGCCCTACCTGCGCCGGGGTGCTATTGACGGGGTCCTCTTGACATTGACATTCCTTGCTCTCCTCAGGCACAATTCCAGACTGCCATGGACGAATCGCTCCTGCTCAACCGCAGCAAGTACGCCCCGTTGATCCGGCAGATGATCGAGAACTCGGTCGGGGCACGGGTCGTGACTGATAAAAACGTCTACCAGGAGGGCAGCCCCGTCAACAAGCCCCTCCTGAAGCAGATTGTTTCCGGCCTGCTGCTGCCGGGAAGCGGGATCATCGGGCTCGCGAACCTTTTGGAGCTTCACCAGGTCGCGCTTCGGAAGAAAGCCTGCCTCATCCTCATGGAGCACTACAGCAACTTCGATATCCCCAACCTGTACGAGCTGCTCGAGAGGCAGGGCGAGAAGGGGCAGGAGATCGCTGATGCGATTGTTTCGGTGGCGGGGGTGAAGCTGAACGAGACGAGCCCCCTGGTGCTGGCCTTCACGGAGGTGTTCACCCGGGTAGTGATTTATCCGGGTCGGTCCGTCGAGACGATCGACGACCACGGCAAGCGGCAGGAAGCAGAGCGCCGGCGCGCGAGGATCAACATCGCCGGTCTGAAGGCGCTCAACACCCTTCGCCGGGAGGGGAGGCTGATCCTCGTGTTCCCCTCGGGCACGCGCTACAAGCCGTGGGACCCCTCGACAGGCAGGGGACTGAAGGAGATCGACACCTACCTGAAGTTCTATTCACATATGGTCACCGTTTCGATCAATGGGAACAACCTCCTGCCCAACCCCAACGGGAACATGGACGAGGATTTCGTTCACGAGGACCTTGTGCTCTACTCAGTGAGCCCCGTGGTCAGGTGCTCGGAGTTTCGCCGCGAGGCGCTGCGGGAAAACGCGGGCGAGGAGGAGGGCACGAAGCAGCGAGTCGTGGACGGCCTGATGGCCGCCCTTGCGCGCCAGCACGCGCAGACCGAGGAGAAGCGCCAGGCCATCCTCGCCTCGCTCGGAATATCCAAGCCGTGAGGCCGATCCGCGAGATCCCGCCCGGTCTCTGCAGGGATCTCGAGTGGTTTTTTGCCGACATCGACGACACGATGACGAGCGACGGGCTGCTCCCCGAGCGCTCCTACGGCGCGGTTTGGGACCTCTCCCGGGCCGGCATCCGCGTGGTTCCCGTCACGGGAAGGCCCGCGGGCTGGTGCGACCACATCGCCCGTATGTGGCCAGTCGCCGCCGTGGTGGGAGAGAACGGGGCTTTCTCCTATTCGTATGACCGGGCTGCGAGGAAGATGCTGCGCCGGTACACCCTCCCATCCGCCCAGCTCGCCGCAGGCAGGGACAGGCTGGAGAAAATCGCCCGTAGGGTGCTGGTCGAGGTGCCCGGCACCGCCGTGGCGGCCGACCAGCCCTTCAGGATTTCCGATTGGGCCATCGATTTCCGTGAAGACGTCCCTCCCCTTTCCGAAGACGGCATCGACGCGATCTGCCGGATCCTCGCCGAGGAGGGCGTGCGCTACAAGGTCTCCAGCATCCACGTGAACTACTGGCTGGGCGATTTTGACAAGCTCTCCTGCGTCCAGCAGCTCCTTGAGGTGTCCACCGGCCTGCCCTTCACCGCGATGAGCGGGAGGATTGCCTTCATCGGAGACTCGCCCAACGACGAGCCGCTGTTCGCCGGCATCCCGCAGTCGATCGCCGTGGGGAACCTGCGACGGTTCGCCGCGCGGCTCACGCACCTTCCCCGCTATATCACGGAGTCGCAGTCAGCGGAAGGGTTCTGCGAGGCTGCTCGGGCCATCCTCGACGCTAGGGGCGTCCTCGACGCTAGAGGCGTCTTCGACGGCCGCGCCTTGGACAGATGAACGGACGGCTCAGAACGGCAGCTCGTCGAGGCTGCACTCCAGCAGCTGGGTCACGGTGTGGAACCCCACCGAGCGGAAAAGACCCAAGTAGCGCAGCGACCTTCCCGTAAGCTCCGTGGTGAGCCGCTTCATGCCCCGGGCGCGCATGTCGGTCAGGAACTTCCTCAACACAGTCTCGCCCAGCCCGATCCCCCGCATGTCCGCGGCCACGGTGAGCTGGAGGATGTGCACGGTCTGGCCCTCGATCCGCCCCCAGGCGAAGCCGGCAAGGCCTCCGTCGGGATCCTCGGCAACGAGCAGGGGCGAGGCTTCGGAGCCCGGCGCGGGAGCGCCCTTCCTCTTCTCGCCGTAGCGCACCGCCAAGCGCGCCGGACCGTCCATCGGGAACAGCTCATAGAAGGCGTCCCGGTCCAGGCGGAGAACCTCCGCCTCGCGCCCGCCCGCTCCCCACGAGAAGGTGAAGTCGCTTGCCACCAGGTCGCCGGTCTCCTCGGGCTCGGGGGCGAGCCTCTCCAGGCCGCGGGCTTCCCGGCTGACATTGTACCAGGACACGACCACCGCGCGCAGGCGCTTCTCCTTGTAGTGGAACCACAGCTTCTCGATCTCTGGGTTCCTCTTCAGGGCATCTTTGAAGCCGCGGAACACCCCCTTGCCCGAGGCGAGCGCGCCGGCCAAAGCTTCCCGGTGGAGGGGATTGTGCAGGGTCGTGACGAAGCTCTCCATCAGATGGAAGCCCTCCGCGGAGCCCCATCGCGGGAGGCTGACGTAGCGCTCGTCGGTGAGCGGGCCGGCCTGGCCCCCCGCGGGAGCCCCCGCGGGAGCCCCCACGGGAGCCCCCACGGGAACCAGCTCGCCCGTGGCCACGTCGACGGCGTACTTCGCCTCCTGGTCCTCCATGGCGAAGATGATCTTGTCGATCATCTGTGATGTGAGCGGGAAGTCCATGGCCCGGGATTGTAAAGAAAGGGGGCCGAGGAATCAATTGACAGCCGGGGACCGCGCCGGCATACTCCGTTGAAACGACCTTAAAAACGATAAGGAGGAGCCATGAGCATCATCGAGTACGTCGAAGCGCGAGAAATCCTCGACTCCCGGGGAAACCCGACCGTCGAGGTTGATGTTGTCTTGGAAGACGGGTCCATGGGCCGGGCCGCGGTGCCGTCAGGAGCGTCCACGGGCGAGCACGAGGCCTTGGAGTTGCGCGACGGCGACAAGGCCCGATACCTGGGCAAGGGCGTGTTGAAGGCGGTCCAGAACGTCAACAATGTCATCGCCGCCGAGGTCGTCGGCCTGGACGCGCTCGAGCAGGTCGACATTGACCGGACCATGATCGAGCTGGACGGGACCGAGACCAAGGCGAAGCTCGGCGCCAACGCGATCCTCGGCGTCTCCATGGCCACGGCCCGGGCGGCCGCCGATTTCCTCGGCGTGCCCCTGTTCAAGTACCTCGGCAGCTACCATGCCTCGCTCATGCCCGTCCCGATGGCCAACATCATCAACGGCGGCGCGCACGCCGACAGCTCGGTGGATTTTCAAGAGTTCATGATCATGCCGGTGGGCGCCGAGAGCATCCGCGAGGCCGTGCGGATGATGGCCGAAATCTTCCACACCCTGAAAGGCGTGCTCAAGGGCAAGGGCTACAACACCGGCGTCGGCGACGAGGGCGGCTACGCGCCGAGCTTGAAAAGCAACGACGAGGCGATCGAGGTCATCCTCCAGGCGATCGAGAAGGCGGGCTACAAGCCAGGCGACAACGTCATGCTCGCCCTGGACCCCGCTGCCTCCGAGTTCTACGACGCTGAGAAGAAGAAGTACGTGTTCAAGAAATCGGACAAGCGGGAGCTCTCGCCCAAGGAAATGGTGGAGTTCTGGGCGACCTGGGCGAACAAATACCCCATCATCTCGATGGAAGACGCCATGGCCGAGGACGACTGGGAGGGGTGGAAGATGCTCACCGAGAAGCTGGGGAAGAAAATCCAGCTCGTGGGCGACGACCTCTTCGTCACCAACACCAAGCGCCTGAAGATAGGCATCGAGAAGGGGATCGCAAACTCCATCCTCATCAAGGTCAACCAGATCGGGACGCTCACCGAGACCCACGAGGCGGTCGAGATGGCGAAGAGGGCAGGCTACACCGCGGTCGTCTCGCACAGGAGCGGCGAGACGGAGGACAGCTTCATCGCCGACCTGGTGGTGGCCCTGGAGACCGGGCAGATCAAGACAGGGTCGCTGTCGCGCTCGGACAGGCTGGCCAAGTACAACCAGCTCATGCGGATCGAGGACCTGATGGAGGGCGTCTGCACGTACGCGGGCAGGGACGCGTTCTATTCGATCAGGAAGTAGGCGAGGGAGCCGAAGCCATGAAAAAAAGGGATGCGCTCTTCCTGGGCGGGCTCGTCCTGCTCGTCGCGGGCGCCGCCGTCCTGATCTACGGGATCGTCGCGTACAACAACGCGAACGCCTCCATTGGGAACACGCTGGGGAAGCTGCTCACGGGCCGCTCTCAGGTCGAGAACCAGGCCGTGATCGAGATGATCGCGGGCGGCGCGGCAGCCGTGATCGGCGTCGCTGTTCTGCTCTTCCGTGGGCGGCGCGCCCGCAGGTAAGGACATAAAGGCAGAAGCGAAGGCAGGGGCGCGATGGAGATCTACGACAGGATCGAGAAATACCTGACGGGGAGGCTCCTCCCCTTCTGGTTCCAGCGGGTGGCGGCTCCGGAGGGCGGGTTCACCACCTACTTCGACAGGAACGGAAACCCGACGGGCGAGACCGACAAAACGCTCATCCAGCAGACCAGGTCCATCTTCATGCTGTCGCACGCGACGCGAAATGGATACGGCGCTGGGAAGGCGGCCGCGCTGCTCAAGCCCGGCCTGGAATGGTTCTGGAAGCATTTCCGCGACCCCGAGTGCGACGGCTGGTTCTGGATCGTCGACGGGAAGGGAAAGCCCGTCTCCACGGACAAGATCATGTACGGCCAGAGCTTCGTGATCTATTCGATGAGCGAGTGCGCCCTCGCCACAGGGGACGCCGAGGCGCGAAAGGCGGCGGAGCACACCTTCGACCTCGCGCAGAAGTACGCGGCCGACACCGCCTTCGGGGGCTACCGGGAGATGTTCCTCCGCGACTGGCAGCCCCGGCCGGGCGGCGCCTACGGGGGCGACCGCAAGTCCTTCGACGTTCACATGCACCTGATGGAGGCCTACACTTCCCTGTACGAGCTCACACGAGCGGAGATCCACGGAAGGAAGCTGCGCGAGGTGATCGACGTGCTCTGGGCCCGCATGTTCGAGCCCCGCTCATGGACGGGCATCGCGCAGTTCGGACTGGACTTCACTCCCCTTCCGGCCATCATGTTCAGGACGGTCTGGGGCGCGGACAGGGACAACGAGGGGGAGCCCCGGCCGCTCGACAACACGAGCTACGGGCACAACATCGAGTTCCTCTGGCTGTTCCTTCACGCGCTGGAAGTGCTGGGCGAGCCTGTCGATCGCTGGAAAGAGAGGCTCGCAGCCCTTGCCCGGCACTCCGCCGCCTACGGGGTCGACGCGCGCTACGGCGGCATCTTCGTCGAGGGGCCGCACGACGGCCCTGCCCGCGACATGCAGAAGGAGTTCTGGCAGCAGGCGGAGTCGCTCATCGGCTTCCTGGATGCCTACCTGCTGCTGGGCGATCGGGCCTATTGGGATGCGTTCGTGAAGGTGTTCGATTTCGTGTGGGCGAAGATGATCAACCACGATGTGGGCGAATGGTTCGCCCTGCTCGACCGGGACGGCACCGTGCGCTGGGACTACCTCGGCCACGCGTGGAAGAACAACTACCACACCACACGGTCGATGATCCAGACACTGAGGCGCCTGAAGAGGATCGAGGAGAAGGGACTCGCCGTTCGAGGAGCCTGAGAAGCGCCTATCCCAGACGCACGGGGTTTCGAAGCACGCCAATCCCCTCGATCTCCACTTCCACGACGTCCCCCGCGTGCAGCTCGGCTGGCGCGCCTGAGGTGCCCGTGAAGATGAGGTCGCCCGGCTCGAGAGTGACCGAGGCGGAAATCCATTCGATGAGCGTCGGGATGTCGAACAACAGGTCGCGGGGCGAGCAGCGCTGCACCTGCCTCCCGTTGATCCGCGCGCAGATCCCCGCCGCGAGCGGATCGATGCCGGTGACGATGAAAGGCCCGATCGGCGAGAAGGTGTCGGAGGACTTCGCCCTCCACCAGTTGAGATCCGCCTTCTGCCAGGCCCGGGCGCTCACATCGTTCCCGCAGGTGTAGCCGAAGACGAAACCCATCGCCTGATCGCGGCGAACGGCGCGGCAGCGCCTTCCCATCACGACCACGAGCTCCGCCTCCTCGTCGATCCTGCCGGCGCTCGCGTCTGAGGGCAGCACGATGGGATCGTCGGGGCCGATCACGGAGCTGGGGACCTTGAGGAAGACCTGCGGCTCCCGGGGCTCCTGCCGGCCGGCCAGATGGTCCCTGTAGTTGAATCCCAGGGCGAAGATCTTCGACGGCGCGCAGGGCGGCAGGAGGCGGACGGAATCAAGAGGGAAGGCCGTGCCCGTCGAAGATCCGGCCCCCGCGGGCAGCTCCCAGGGAGCGGCCGCGATCCCGCGAATGATCCTGGCCTCGACGGCGCCGTACCAGACCCCATCCTTCTCGAATCGAGCGTATGTCATTCACCTCTCCGCGGCGGAAGCATTCCCGGCCGTGCGAGGCCGGGGAACGGGGCGCGAAAGCTCAGAGAGTGGGCGCGTTCTGGAACAGGTTGCCGAAGACCGAGCCGGCCGCGTTGATCGCCACGATCGACGCGATCCCGGCCATCCACAGCAGGACGGCGAATATCTTCAGGCAGATGGAAAGGATGCGGATCAGCGTGTAGGGGCTGCCCTGCTCCTTGTCCCTGCGCGTGTTCAGGGCGATCTCGCGGATCGCCAGGGGCATGTCCGAGCACGCCCATACCATGAGCCCGAAAAGGCCAAAGAGGATGAAAAGGAACTGCGAGACCAGGAACATCATGCGCGCACCTCCCCCGAATCTGATTACTCACAAGTCTAGTGCCGGTCGGGCGCCTGTCAAGGCTCTGAAGGATTTTTTCTCGGCGGTTCAGTATATTCGATGCGGGAGCGCACGTGAAAAGCGAGAAAAACATCCGATACGAGCTCATCTCGCTGGGAGCATCGGTCCTCGCATTTGCCGCTGCTTTCGCGTTTCGAGGAAGCCTGAGCCGCACTCCGTACCGACTTGCCGAGTACGGCGCGTTCCTCGTCCCCTACCTCGCGAGTGGATGGCCTGTGCTCGCGCGCGCCTTGCGTAATCTCGCCCGAGGCAAGGTGTTCGACGAGAACTTCCTGATGACCGTGGCGACGATCGGCGCCTTCGCGATCGGCGAGCTGCCCGAGGCCGCGGCCGTCATGATCTTTTTCCAGCTCGGCGAGCTGCTCGAGGGACTCTCGGTCCGGCGCTCGCGAAGATCGGTTCGCTCGCTCCTGGAGTTCCGCCCTGATTCGGCGACGCTCCTCGCCGCCGAGGGCCAGCGGACGGTCGCTCCGGCCGACGTTCGGATCGGCGACGCCATTCTCGTGCGTCCGGGCGAAAAAATCCCGCTTGATGGGAAGGTCCTGTCGGGGCGCTCCGCCGTCGACACCTCGGCCCTCACCGGGGAACACGTTCCGCGCTCCGTCGATGAGGGCGGAGAAGTCCTCGCGGGATTCATCAATGGCCAGGGAACGCTCACGGTGCTGGTCACCAGGGAGTTCCAGGACTCCTCCGCCGCCCGGATCCTCCACCTCGTCGAGAACGCGGTGCAGAACAAGGCCCAGACGGAGCGCTTCATCTCGCGGTTCGCGCGCTCGTACACGCCCTTCGTGGTCATCGTCGCCGCACTCATCGCATTTGCCCCTCCTCTTCTTCTCCCCGGGGCGCTCCTGGCGGACTGGATCCACCGGGCGCTCGTCGTGCTCGTGGTCTCATGCCCCTGCGCCCTGGTGATCAGCATCCCTCTGGGCTACTTTGGGGGCATCGGCGGCGCATCGCACAACGGCATACTATTGAAGGGCTCCCAGCACCTAGACACGCTCGCCGGGATCGGGACGGTGGTCTTCGACAAGACCGGCACCCTCACCGAGGGCGCCTTCGAGGTGAGAAACGTCGAGCCGCTGGATGGGATCGGCACGGCGGAGCTTCTCGCGCTGGCAGCGCGCGCCGAAGCTCATTCTACCCACCCCATCGCGGAATCGATCCGCAGGGCGGCCGGGTCGGGTTCGGGGGGCGATACGGCGGACGGTACGCAGGGCGCGTCCACCGAGATCCCGGGCCAGGGGATGCTCGCGGCGATCGACGGCGCCTCCGTGGTCGCGGGCAACGACAGGCTCCTCCACAGGCAGGGAATCGCGCACCCGTCGTGCGACGCTCGGGGGACGGTCGTCCACGTGGCGCGCGACGGGCGCTATCTGGGTCGGATCACGATCGGCGACAGGGTCCGCGCCGACGCGGCCGCCGCCGTCCGTTCGCTGAAGGAGATGGGGATCGAGCGCGTGCTGATGCTCACCGGCGACGGCGCTGAAGCCGCGAAGGGCATCCACGAAGAGCTCGGGCTCGATGGATTCAAGGCCGAGCTCCTGCCCGAGGAGAAGGTCGCGGAGATCGAGCGGATCATCTCCTCTTCGGGCGACGGGAAGGTCCTGTTTGTCGGCGACGGGATGAATGACGCTCCGGTGATCGCGCGAGCCGATCTGGGCGCGGCCATGGGCGGCCTCGCCTCCGACGCGGCGATCGAGACGGCGGACATGATCATCACGACCGACTCGCTCGCGAAGATCCCTCTCGCGATCCGCATCGGGCGCAAGACCCGTTCGATCGTGCGGCAGAACATCGGAGCCGCACTCGCGATCAAGGCGGCTTTCATCCTCCTCGGAGCGATCGGAATCGCGAGCATGTGGGAGGCGGTGTTCGCCGACATGGGCGTCGCCCTGCTCGCGATCCTGAACGCGACGAGGAGCTTCCGCGTGCGCGAGGGCGCTTCCCACCCGCGCAAGCGGCGTGCTATTCTTGCCGATACTAGTAACTGGAAGAGAGGGGAACCGTGATCTACCTCGTGTACAAGGACGGCGAGATCCTGGTCGAAACCGACAACATCGAGTTCGTGAAGAGCTACGTCAGCAGGAACCAGGACTGCTCGGTGCGCGACGCGCGCACCGGCAAGAAGGTGCCGCTCGAATAGAGCCTTGGGAGTGAGCGCTCACTCCAGCGCCCGGTGCTCCACCCGCCCATCGGCAAACCCCACAAGCAGCTCAGGCCTCTTTCTCGTGAAAAGGCCGTTCTCGAGCACGCCGGGGATCCGATTCAGCTCGTCTTCCATCGCCTTCGGATCGAACGGGCTCGCGAAGGTGACGTCGAGCAGGAGGTTGCCCAGATCGGTGACCACGGGTCCCGCCTTCCGCACGGCCTGTCGAAGGCTGACCGTTGCGCCGAGGGCGCTTGAAGCGCCGAGGGCCTGAACGGCCCTCGTGACCGTGGCGACGGCGGGAACGGCGATCTCCAGCGGGATCGCGAATCTGTCGCACAGCCGAGCGCTGATCTTGGCCTCGTCGACAATCACGATGAATCTGCTTGACGCGTAGGCCACGATCTTCTCGACCAGCAGCGCTCCGCCGCCGCCCTTGATGAGATTGCGCTCCCCGTCCACCTCGTCGGCGCCATCGATGGTGAGGTCCAGCCCCGCGGCCATGTCGGCGTCGTTGAGACTCGCCACAGGGATGCCCAGTGCGCGCGCCTCCAGCTCGGACTGCAGGCTTGTCGTCACGGCGCGGATGCCCATCAGGCTCCCCTCCCGCAGCTTCTCGGCGACCCTGCGCACGGCCCAGATCGCCGTCGAGCCGGTTCCCAACCCCAGCTTCATGCCGTCGGTCACGAAAAGGTCGACGGCCCGCCTGCCCAGCGCCTTTTTCACGTTGCTTATATCCGCCATCGTCGGTCCCCCGTTCGCTTCGCCGAGCCCGCATCTGCGCCCGCCCGGCGTATACTATATGAGATCCACATGCCGATACTCAAGACGATGAAGGCCATCGTTTTCATCGTCCTCGTATCCTTCACGACCGCTTCCCGCGCCTTTGCCGCTCAGGAGGGGTTCGCCTCATGGTACGGAGGCAAGTTCCAGGGACGGCTCACCTCCAGCGGCGAGGTCTTCGACACCAACCTCAAGACCGCGGCCCACAAGAGCCTCCCCTTTGGGACGATCGTGAAGGTGACCGACCAGGAGAACGGGAAGTCCACCGTCGTGAAGATCAACGACCGGGGCCCGTTCGTGGAAGGGCGCATCATCGATCTCTCGCGCGCGGCCGCCGAGGAGCTGGACATGGTGGGAAGGGGCATCGCCCGCGTGAGCGTGGAGATCATCGACTTTGCCGCCAGCAAGGCCTTGTTCGTCATCCAGGTCGGGGCTTTCGGCCTGGAGAAGAACGCCGAGAAGGCGCGGCACACAATCGAGGAGGCCGGCTACCTCGCTACCCTCGAAAGAACGGGCATCGGCATCACCCGCGTGCTCGTCCGAGGCTTCGCCGAGAAGGATCTCCCCGATGCGCAGAAGAAGCTGGAATCACTCGGCTTCGCGCGCATCCTCGTCAAGCAAGAAAAGATGGAACAGGTCGAATGACTCTTCTCGGGCGGATCCCAGGAAAGCCCGGGCTCTCGGAGAGCGCGATGATCGCCCCGCCGGCGAGGATTGGTTTCTAGAGCTGGACCCGAGATTCCCTGGCGCCCGCCGCGAAGACCGGAGGCGCGGCCTTCGAGGCGCTCCTGTGGTCTCGAGTGAGGGGTCTGCCGTAGAACAGAACGAAGATGATGTTCATTACCGCAAGGTAGCCTGACTTGAACGTCCCTTCGGCTCGCAGGCGCCTGCCCGAAGTCCGCATCGGAAGGCGGAAGCTGAACCGGACGAGCCCCACCTTCGACAGCCGGGTCGCGATATCGGTATCCTCGCCGTAAAACTCGATTGAGGTGTCGTATCCGCCGACCCTGTCCAGGGCGGAGCGCCGCACCACGAAGTTCCCGCCCTGCGCGACCGCTCCGAGCCTCAGGATGCGCTGGCCCACGATGTTCGGCAGGAACTGGAACAGGTAGAAAATCATCGAGGAGATCTTCGGCAGGGCGGGCAGATCGTAGTAGGTGAACGGGCCAGTGAAGCACACCATTCGAGGATCCCGCGCGAAGCTTTGAACGACCGTGCTCAGGTACCCCCGCGGCATGCGCGTGTCCGCGTCGAGATTGACGATGAGCTCCCCTCTCGATTCGAGGTAGCCCCTGTGCCGGGCCCTGGACAGCCCCTTCCTCGGCTCGCGGATCACGCGGACTCCGCGGAACTCCGATGCGGCGGCTCCCGTCGCATCGCAGCTCGCATTGTCGACGACGATGACCTCGACTTCGAAGGGCGCGCGGCGCGCCTCGCGCAGGACGGCGGCAAGACAGGCGCCGATATAGCGTTCCTCGTTATTGGCGGGAATGACCACGCTCACCTTCACCATGGCGGCACACTATACATGGAAGGGTGGCATGTGTACATGCAAAAGGGGCATGTGTAAACGGAGAGCGCGGATTGCCTTCCACCAGCGAAGAAAGTACACTTGAGCATGGCAGGTCCGTTCGAGAGATGAAGAACCTCAGCCGGGTCACCGGGTACATCGTCATCGCCCTTGGAGGCGCCGCACTCTTCATAGGCTCGAGCCCGCTTTTTCCCGTCTTCTTCGAGGCATTCCTCGTCGGCGGCGCGCTCATCGGCGTCGGCCTGTGGATCCTCGCCGGCAGAGACCTTCGCGGCCTCCTCCGCCGCGCTGTCCGCACGAGCCGGGCAGCAGGGACGTTCCGCGGAGCCAAGTCACAGAGGCGCACCCCGGTCATCATCGATCCCCTGTTGCCGGTCCGCGTGCTCAAGCTCGCAAAAACCAGAGAGGGAACCCTCTCTGTCTCGGATGTCGCGATCGAGCTCAATGTACCCCTCGACCATGCCGAGGCGGGGCTGGAAGCCTGCGTGCGGGCGGGAAACGCCCTGCCGGACTACGACGTGGCCCGGGGTCATATGCTCTACAGGTTCCCGGAGTTCCTCGCGCGAGAAGATCCCTCGATCCAGCGTTGACACTCGCCGCGGGCGCCGGTAGAATCCCTCCTGGAAAAAAGCCCCAGTAGCTCAGCTGGATAGAGCGGCGGTTTCCTAAACCGTAGGTCGGATGTTCGAGTCATCTCTGGTGCACTTGTAATTTCAAACGACACAAGAAGTTGCATCTTTGAGCGCCGGAAAATCACGCGCGCTATGAGATAGAAGATGTGAGAAACTGGTGCGGTGGGGCCGCAGCTTCTACGGTTCCCAAGACCGTTTCAACGCAGCCGAATACTGAAATTTTCCGAGGATTAGGAGGAGTTCAGGCTGCTCTGAGCATTCCCGCCCCTGGCCTTTGCTTGGGTCGATATCATCCCAGCGCGACTCCGGTGCAGCGCGCACCGTTGGGCCGTCTATCCATGCGTGGCAGACCAACTCGCGCTGGCCATGGAGGCGACAGCCCCGGGCACCGCTGCCTTGAATTGAAACCTCTCTCCCGTCCCCCACTCACGGGACGGCTCCGTCTCCTAGGTCAGCACACCACGCCGCTCGGAACGCATGACGACCGTTTAGGCCCGCCCTTACTATCCCAGCGCTTCCCGCACGGCCTGCCTTCACTCTCTTCGGCGCTTTCCTTGCTTAGAACGGGCGCCCTTCCCTGCTCAAGCCCTCCTGCGAAAGGCGCGTGCCTCCCCGGAGTGCATAAAACGCCCTACCATTCTTGGCGAACGTCCATAACCAACATGAGATTCCCCCAGGCCCGCGGGTTCCCAGCAGTGGCCCCGAGGTGTACACAGCCCAGCAGGCCGCCGAGCTTCTGGGAGTGAGGCACAGCACCGTGATCCGTTGGGTGGAAGTCGGGCTTCTGCACGGTTCGCAGTTGACGCGCGATGCACCGTGGCGCATTGTCGTTACGGAGGCGGATATCGCGAAGCTGAAGCCCACGGATGTGGACAGCGGATGGAAGACCTTGAAGGGGACGGCTGCCGCGCTGGTCATCAGCCAGCAGGGGGTTTTGCAGAAGCTTAACTCGGGAGAGCTTGAAGGAGCGAGGGCACGAAACGTCAGACGCGTGAGCTGGAGAATTCGTTTACCAGAAAGAAGATACGATGACCAGCCCACGCTTTTCTAAGCTGTTCAAATCTATTCTATGTGAGGTGTAGCAGTATGGACCGCACACTCCTGTTTGTAAAAGCACGATGTCCGTAATCGCCGTGATCCGCGACCCCGCGGAGATCCGGAGCATCATCGCGTGTCTTGGCAAACATAGTAGAGGCCTGCCCGATGAGGGATGAGCCGTTCTCCACCACGGACCGTCATCCGCGTCCATCCGGGCAGTCAACCGGCTGATCCCGGTATGCCTTCCCTGTCTTGGGCTATTGGCACGACCTTTGCCCTGCAGCACTCAAACCGTATATGCGCAACGCGGAACCGCGCCTTGACCACACCATAGGGCGGCTATCGAGTGGTCGCCATGCCGTTGGCGGGGTTCCGAATTCAGGATAGGGACGTCGGAAGCAGCGGATATGGTCGGAGTCCGGTATGGTTGCAGAACAGCAGACGATAAAACCGCCTATCACTTCCTTGACCGCAAAGGAAGGGTATTCTATAATAATGCCTCAATATTCATAACACTGAGATCAGTAGGAAAGGACAGGTCATGGCGAGGCGGATGATGAGATTTTACGGAGCTTTGATTTTTTTTCTCTGCGCTTTCGCGGCGTTCTCGGTTCCTCAGGTGGCGGTCATAAATGCCGTTCTGGCAAAAGGCATAGATCCGACGGTTGCGGCGCCCATCACAGACAAGATCATCGAGGAGATGATCCGATCCGGAAAATTTATTGTGATTGACCGGACCAACGTGGAGCAGATCCTCAAGGAAAAGGAGTTCCAGCTTTCCTCAGGGGTCGTGAGAAATGAGGAGATGCGCCAGGCTGGAGAGTATCTGGGGGCAGATTTCGTCGTTGTGGCCAACATCACCCGCGTGGGCAGCACGTATGTGATTTCCAGCAAGATGATCAACGTGATCTCCGGTGAAATCGCAGTCCAGTTTTCCGCGGAAAAAGAGGGCAAGATCGACGTTTTACTGGAGGTGGCCCGGGAGGTCGGCAGGGGCCTAGCGACGGAGGTCCGGGGCGAGGTCGCCGTGGAGGAGAAAGCCGAAGTGAAACAAGAGACGGCAGCGGAAAAGGAACCGACCGACACCGCTCCCATGCTTGAACTGCAAACCCTAATCAAGAAGCGGGCATTTCTCAAGCCACTCGGCCGGACGCAAATGCTGAATCTCGCTGACGAGCTACCGGAGAAGCAACGGCTGTTGCTATACAGCAATCACACCCGGGATGATGCAGTCATGGGACTCCTGCTGAACCTGCTGCTCGTCAGCCTCGGCAGTTGGATTCAGACTGACTACAGCGGAGCTCTTTGGGAATTGACTTTGGTCCTTACTGGGGCTAGTCTCTTTGCCATTGCGCCGGGTGAAGCCACGCTAGTTACAGGAGCCGGGATCTATCTAGCCGGCGTCATCTACTCCTGCATACGCCCGTTCACCTGGGTCCGGCTCTGGAATAAGAACTTATCCACGGCGCTCAGCGTCCAGGTTGCTCTGCTCGATAGCGAGCAGGGTTTCGTCGCCTTCATTCCTCCAGTTGAAGGAAGCTCCTGGCGGCTGAAAATGAACCTGGTGAGCATGCGGTATTAATCGTAGTTCTTCAGAATCCTGCGAGCATCGTCACGACACTCTCCATTCTGATGGGCTCGGCATATCGGGGGGGTATGCCGATACCAGGTGTCTCTGCAAAATGCAGTGGCGGCCTTCCTGGAGGCCTGTTTTCCGGTCGCGGGCTGCAACCAAGGAGCTCGCCCGGGGTTTGGCATCATTCCTGTCCCTTCTTCTGCTCCGCGCCTCGGTGAGCGTAGAGCTTTCTCACCGACTTCCATTTCAGCTCAATGCGATTGGCGGTATGCACGATACGGTCGCAAATGGCGTCGGCGATGGTGGGGTCCCCGATGACCTGGTGCCACTGGGAGACGGAAAGCTGGGAGGCAAAGATAGAAGATGCCCTCCCGTAGCGGTCCACCAACAACTCCAGCAAGAACAGCCGGCTGGGGGTATCCGGCAGCTCAAGGCCAAAATCGTTTTTGACGATTGATGATCGTGTCGCAATCACCACGCACCTTCAGACCGTCTTGGCTGGTGCGCTGCAAACCCGCCGGTAGGTTTTCACAACCCAGGAACACTCCATGACTTTCCCGCGTCCTTTGCTCTGTGGGTTCCACAGCCGAGACTCCCGTCCTGCCGTCGATCCGGCCGGAATACCGTCCCCATGGGCCGGATCCGCTGCGCACGCTCTTCCGTCAACGGTTCTCTGCCTTCCAGGCCTCCTATGAGCAGCGGTACGCCGCCTTCTTTGGCAAGTTCCGCCTCCCCCTCATTTCGCGTGCTGCCTCCGCGTTTCGCCTCTGCGGAGACTGGAGCCAGGGTATCGCACGTTTTCGTAGACCCTATAGCGGCGACAACCTGCTCCGTCTCTAGGGCGGCAGCAGGTCGCAGACCTGCGAGAGCCCCTTCTCCTGCAAGAGCTTCTTCCCCCAGGGCGGGCAACTGCACCGCCTCTGTGCTTCATGCGCCCAGAAGCGTACCCTCCTCCTCGGGGAATACCTCAGCGAGGACCTCCTTCTGTGCCTGCCCCACCGTCAATTCGTCTGGACGATACCGAAGGTCCTACGGGTATTCCTGCGTCACGACCGGGAGCTCTTCGCCGACCTCGGCCGACTGCTGTTCGACATCCTCCGCCGCTACTTCAGCCAAGCCGCCGGAAGGTCCCTCCGCTGCGCCATGGTCTGCAGCCACCAGACATAGACGACCAACTACACCCGGTCTCAACTCTTCATTAGAACCTCAGCCGGGTCACCGGGTACACCGTCATCGCCCTTGGAGGCGCCGCACTCTTCATCGGCTCGAGCCCGCTTTTTCCCGTCTTCTTCGAGGCATTCCTCGTCGGCGGCCTGCTCATCGGCGTCGGCCTGTGGATCCTCGCCGGCAGAGACCTTCGCGGCCTCCTCCGCCGCGCGGTCCGCACGAGCCGGGCAGCAGGGGCGTTCCGTGGAGCCAAGTCACAAAGACGCCCCCCGGTCATCATCGATTCCCTGTTGCCGGTCCGCGTGCTCAAGCTGGCAATAACCAGAGAGGGAACCCTCTCTGTCTCGGATGTCGCGATCGAGCTCAACGTGCCCCTCGACCATGCCGAGGCGGGGCTGGAAGCCTGCATGCGGGCGGGAAGCGCCCTGCCGGACTACGACGTGGCCCGGGGTCATATGCTCTACAGGTTCCCGGAGTTCCTCGCGCGAGAAGATCCCTCGATCCAGCGTTGACACTCGCCGAAGGCGTCGGTAGAATCCCTCCTGGAAAAAAGCCCCAGTAGCTCAGCTGGATAGAGCGGCGGTTTCCTAAACCGTAGGTCGGATGTTCGAGTCATCTCTGGGGCAAGCACTTCCCTATGAAGACAATCATCTTCCGTCTCGTCGAGTTCACGCAGAGGCACGCGCGGCCGGTCATAGCGGTGACCGCTGTTGTGACGCTCCTCCTCGCCTGGTTCGCCCTGCGCATCCAGGTCAATCCCGAAACTGCGACCCTGATCCCCGAGAGTCCCCGGGTGACGAAGCTGATGGAGAAGTACGGCAAGTCGAGCGTGACCACGGACTACGTGGTGGTCTCCGCGCAGGCGCCGGACCTGTTCTCGGTGGAGAAGCTCGCGCTGTTCGCGGGGGCGATCGCCGAGATCGAGAAGGTCCCGCGGATGCACCCGGGGATATCCCCCTTCAACTTCATCACGTTCCAGAAGGAGGGAACGCGCCTGAGCTTCGGCACGATAACCGAGGGAGAGCGCTCGCCGAGCACACCGGAAGCAGCGGAGAGGTTCCACCAGAGGCTGATGAGCGAGTCGCAGGCGAGGAACCTCGTGATCTCGGCCGACGGGACCGCTCTGTGCGCCCTTTTCCCGATCGACCTGTCCAGCGACTACCGCCCTGAGCTCGCGGCGATCGAAGCGATCATCGGGCCGCTCAAAGCCCATATGGACATCCGCATGGCCGGTGGTCCCCTGTACAACCGGGCCATCCTCGAGCACATGTACGCCGACATGCCCCTGTTCCTCGGGCTCGGCCTGCTCATCGTCCTCATCTCCTACTACCTCAGCTTCCGCACCCTGCGCTCGCTTGTGCTGCCGGTTCTCGTGGTCGTGCTCGGGACGATCTGGACCATGGGGACGATGAGCCTGTTCGGGTTCAAGCTCACGCTCATCAACATCATGACCCCCCCGCTCGTGCTCATCCTCGGCAGCTCCTACAGCCTCCATGTCCTCAACCAGTACTACCGCGAGGCGCGCACAAGTGGGGAGGACAGGCGATGGATCACCGACTCGGTCGGCCACATCGTCACAACCATCTTCCTCGCCTCGATCACGACGGTCTTCGGGTTCGGGAGCCTCCTCACCGCCTCGCTGCCCCAGCTGCGTGAGTTCGGCGTCTCGACGAGCATCGGGATCATCTTCTGCGCGCTGCTGGCCATTTTCTTCCTTCCGGCGGCGCTCTCGCTCCTGCGCGCGCCGACCGCCCTGCAGAGAGACAGGGTGCTCGAGGGTGTTCTCACGCGGCAGATGGGGCGCCTCGCGCGCTTCATCATCCGCTCCCGCATCGCCGTTCTCGTCGTGGCTGTCCTGATCGTCGCGGGCTTCGCCGTCTCCATCGGCGGGATCCGCTACGACACGGACTTCACCAGGTATTTCCGGGGACGCGAGCGGGCTGTGGAGGACAACAAGCACTTCATGGATAAGTTCGGGGGGTACGTGTCGCTGAACCTCTCCCTCGACGCGCCCGGCCTCGCGCCGAACTACTTCCTGAGCCCCGAGGTTCTGCGGAAGGTCGCACGGTTCGAGGATGCGCTGCGCGCCGATCCCGATATCGCCTCCCTCTCGACCTTCACCGGCTACCTGCGGAGCATGAACCGCGCGATGAGCGGCGCCGACGAGGTGCCCGCGGCGCGGCCTCTCATCCTCCTGCTGTCGAAGTACTTCCATGCGCTCTCGACGACGCCGGCGGGAAAGAGCGTCACGGGACGCCTGCTGAACGAGGACTACAGCAGGCTCACCTTCGTGATGAGGGTCTGGGACAGCAAGAGGGGAACCTTTGCCTTCGAGGAGCACCTGCCGAAGATCCTCGCCCGCGTGCTCGCCTCGGCCAAAGCGGAGCTGCCCGCGGAGGTCGACGCGGAGTTCTGGGGCCAGACGATCTCGATCCTGTCGCTCTCGGAGCTGCTCACGCGCAACCAGATCAGCTCGATCATCTCCTCGGCGGCGCTCGTGTTCCTCATCTCCGCGCTGGTCTTCCGCTCGGCGAAGCTCGGCCTTCTCGTGCTCGCGCCGCTCGCGACGGGGATCATGATGAACTTCATCGTCATGGCGATTTTCCGCATCCATCTCGACGTGGTCACCATCACCTTCTCGTCGATCGCGATCGGCATCGGCGTGGACAACGCGATCCACCTCACCATTCAGTATCGCCGGCAGTCGCAGATCCACGCGGGCGATCCGGATCGGACGATCGAGCACACGCTGAAGATCGCGGGCCGGCCGATGCTGCTCACCACGCTCTCGATCATGTCGGCCCTGCTCGCGTTCACGTTCTCGCGCTTCAGGCCGATCGCGTACTTCGGGCTGCTGATCTCCCTGTCCCTGCTCTTCACGACGGCGGGGGCGCTGATCCTGCTGCCGGTGCTCCTCCATCGGGACGCGCGGGTGCGCGCCCGGCGGGCCGCTCGCTCGGCGGGCGGTGCCCGCCTTACTTGAAGGTCACCGAATAATCGAGAGGCTTGTCCAGGACGAGCAGGCGCAGGAGCGGAATGCGGAAGACGACGGTCCCATTCGTCACGGCGCCTCCGGTCTGCGAGACGATCTCGCCTTCGGGGCGGATCGCCATCTCGATGAAGGACTTCTTCACGAGGGCGGGTCCCTCATCGCCGAGGGAGAACTTGATCATCTCGAGGTATTCGGCCTCGGTGATGGTGTCGTTAGCCTGGGGACCCATTCCCTCGAACAGGGGATTCGAGAGACCCGGGAAAAGCGTGGAGGTCTGCTTGTAGTTCGCGCGGTCGAGATGGACCTTCACCGTCTTCGCTCCGTTGGCCTGCGAGAAGGAGATGACTCCCGCGCTCGAAAGCGCGTCGTCCGAGGCGAAAACTTCCTGGATCGAGCGGAATGCGATGTCCAGCTCGAGGGACTCGGGCTTCGGGGAGGCCAGACGCTTCACGCTGACGCCGGGCCGGCCCTCGAACCCCTTCTGGATCTCTTTCAGGTCGAAGAGCTTCCCCTCATTCGCGATCTCCGCCTGACCGGCAACCTCGGCCATGCTCACGAGGTACTCCTTGAAGAGCTTCGAGATCTCGACGCGCACGGCGACAGTGCCGGATCCGTCGCCCTTGACGACGATGGTGTTGCTCATCGTGCAGGAGACCGCAAGCAGAAGGACGGCGGCGGCGGGGACGAGCGCGGCACGGAGAGTGTTGCGTGACATGTCGCGAAAATACCCGCATTCCCCGCGGCTCGTCAAGGCAGCTCTTGTCCCCTCACAGGGAAACCGATACTATCCACGCGATGCCGACCATCACAATCCAGCCCTTCGGGAAGACGCTCGCGGCCGAGCGGGGCGCTTCCCTTCGGGACCTGCTCCGGGGAGCGGGGATCCTCCTCGACTTCCCCTGCGGAGGGAAAGGCACCTGCCGGCAGTGTCGGGTGATGCTGGATCCTCCTCCCGCGTCGGGCAAGGGGAAGCTTGCCGATGCGGAGAGCACGGACGGAGTCCGTCTCGCCTGCCAGACCGTCATCGAGAGCGACTGCACCGTGAGCATCCCCGAGGCGCGCATGTCGGGGAAGGTGTGGCGGCAGCGGCCGAGCGACAGCGATATCGGGACGGCGATCGGCGGCGCCCTTCAGCGCATCGAGGTCCCGCTTGCCGCCCCCTCCCTCGATGACCAGCGCTCGGACTGGGAACGGCTGAAGGCCGGCCTCGAATCCCGCGGCATCCACGCCGCAACGCCGGATGCTCCGTCGCTCGAGCAGCTCTCGCTCCAGTTGCGAGCAAGCGGATGGGCCGCTGAGGCCCTCTGCGAGGAGAACGAGTTCCTGTGGCTCGGCGCGCGCCGCGGCGAGCACGCCTATGGCTTCGCCGTCGACCTCGGCACCACGACCGTCGACATCGCTCTCTTGGACCTGGACACCGGCCGGCGCCTCGGCCGCAGGGCGTATCTGAACGGTCAGGTCGCCTTCGGCGCGGATGTGATTTCACGCGCGCAAAGCTTCCACTCGGAGCGCGAACCCGTGCGCAGGGCAGCCCTGGAGACGATCGACGAAGGAGCCCGGGCTCTCCTCGCCGAGGCGGGGGTGAAGCCCGAGTTGGTCGTGAAGACCGTTGTGGTCGGCAATCCCATCATGCTCCACATCCTGAACGGCATCGACCCCTGGCAGCTCACATCCGTGCCGTACATCCCCGTGGCCTCCTCCTCCCTGCGAAGCGCGCCCCGCGATTTCGGCTGGGCGTTCCAGACGAACGGGTACGCGGAAACCCTCCCCCTCATCTCCGCCTATGTCGGGGCGGACACGATCGGGATGATCGTTGCGCTGGACCTCGAGCGGGAGTCGAAGAGCTCGCTCAACATCGATATCGGAACGAACGGCGAAATGGTTCTCGCGCGCCAGGGAAAGCTCCTCGCCACCTCGACGGCTGCCGGCCCCGCCTTCGAGGGCGCTCAGATCTCGTGCGGCATGCGAGCCCTCGACGGAGCGATCGTCGCGGTCTCGGTCGGCTGGGGCGGAGAGATCTCGCTGCAGATCGTAGGCGATTCGCAGCCCCGTGGGATCTGCGGGACCGGGCTCATCTCTGCAATCGCCGCGCTTCTCGACCGAGGGGTCATCGACGAGACGGGCAGGCTGCTCGATCCGGGCGAGATCACGGACCCCGGCCTCGCCGCCAGGGTGTTCCCGGTCGGCAGCGAGCTCGCCTTCGCCCTGTCCGACGACAGGCGCGTGTACATCTCGCAGACCGATGTGAGGAAGCTGCAGCTCGCCAAGGGGGCGGTCCGCACCGGAATCGACACTCTCCTCGACGTGACAGGGATGCCGCGCGAGGACCTAGATGCCGTTCGTCTCGCCGGCAACTTCGGGGCGGGGCTGGACGCGGGGGCAGCGATGCGCATCGGCCTCATCCCTCCGATGGACCTCGGGAAGGTCGAGGTGGTGGGCAATGCGGCCCTGAAGGGCGCGATCCTCGTGCTGCTGTCCCGCGAGCAGTGGCGGAAGGCGGAGAGCGCCGCCCGCAATGCGCTCTTCATCGAGCTTGGCGGCAAGCCGGAGTTCCAGGCCAGGTTCGCCGAGGCGATGATGTTCTCGACGTGACCTCCGCGTTGAAAACCCGCGCACCATCCGCGTGGTGCACGCGTACGACGAGCCGCCGATGCTCGAGAGGCTTGGAGTGCTCAATCACTTCGGCTTTTCCATGATTGCCGACGCCCAGAGAACCGAGCCTACGGCCTCTTTGGCATTGAGAACTTTCTCGTACCGAACGTAGTCCTCGTAGCTGTTCTGCACGCCGACGCCGTCACATGCGTCACGGATGTCCACCAGCCCGTCCGGGCCGATCTCGGCCTTGGTCTTCACTCCCGCGTATCCCCTCTGCGCAATGGGGCGATAGAGGGCCGCATCGACGCAGCCGAGCTCCACCGCGCGTTGGATGGCATAGACGAACATCGCGCTGCCGGATGTGTCATGCCAGTTGTCGTCCTGATCGCCCTTGTCGACCACCTGGTACCACAATCCGGTCTTCGGGTCCTGGACACGGGCCAACCCCTCGACGAGCCCGCGCAGAATCGACTGGACCTTCCGCCATCCCGCATCCTCGGGGTTCATCAGGGCAAGCGTCTCTGCAAGGACAAGCGCGTACCACCCGAGGCCTTCGCTCCACACGTCGCAGGACAGCCCCGTGCGCTTGTCGGCCCACGAGACCGCGCGGGCCTCGTCATAGCCGTGGAAGTACAACCCCGATGTGCCCTTGGCCAGGCGGTCGGACACGATCCCGATCTGCCGGACTGCTTCGGCGAAGCAGGCATCGCGATCCCCGATGGCCGCGCCGTAGCGCGTGAGAAACATCTGCCCCATGAAAACCCCGTCGATCCAGATCTGGTGCGGGAGGGTGCGCGCGTGCCAGAAACCTCCGTCAAAGTTTCGGGGGTACCCCTCGAAGGAGCTGCGGATCCTCTCCGCGGCCTTGCGGTAGCGGGGATCGCCTGTCCTCTGAAAGACGGCGACGATGGCGCTCCCCGCCATGATGTCGTCCAGGCTCTCCCCCGTGAATGCCGGCACCTCCCCGTCACGGCTGACGTGGGCGTCAACATATTGCTTTAGGTAGGTGAAGAACCGATGCTCCCCGGTGAGCTCAAAGAGCTTCTCGAACCCGGTGAGGACATAGCCGTGGACATAGCACCAGCTCTTGAAGGGAATGGTCTGTGGATCCGGGTGGCGGGCCATGATCGTATCTGCGAGCGCGATCGAAAGCTGCATCACGAAGCAACCTTCTCTGCATCGTGCGTCCGACCCGATCCTAAGTCAAGCGCGTTCATCCTCCGGTTTCGGGTTCCGTGGTATACTCGCCGCGTGGTTTCCATTCGGCGGCGGTTCAACCTTGCGTTCATTCTGCTCGTCTTCCTGCCCGCGCTCCTGGTCTCCATCGGCCTTTCCCGGCTCTACCTGTCGGCGCTGTTTTCCATGGTGTCCCGCCAGACGGAGGCGGTGATCACGCAGGTGGCTCAGAGCATCCGCAGTGAAGTGGACGAGGTATCGATCCTCGTTTCGGCCATGTACCACGACAACGAGCTTCGCGCTCTGGCAGAGGAATACGCGCAGGCCACAGAAAGCGGGGAGCGGTATCTTGTTTCCAGGAGACTGGACGACAAGCTGGTAAGCGTCTTCAATTATTCCAACCGCATCGGAGCCGTGATCCTCTACATGCGCCGCGGCGGGGTCTACACCGGCACCAACTATCCCAACATCAGGAACGTCGGGGGAATCGACCGCTCGGTGTACGCCGAGGCGAAGGCTGACCCGGGCAAGGTGTTCCTGCTCGACAGCCTCACCGGCGTGGCGGGAAACATCGGGGAGAAGTTCATGCTTTCCGTCGCGGTCTCCCCGCCGCCGGAGGAGTACGATACGTCCCTGGACGCGATCCTGGTGATGTTCCGCGTGCCGCTGTTCGACAGGCTCACGTCACGAGCCGAGTCCGAAACGGCCAGCGACGTCGTGATCTACGGCCGCGACGGCCGCATCCTTCTCTCAAGCCTGCCGGCCTCGGCGCCGGAAAATACTGCCGCGCTGGTGCCGCCGAAGGCCGACCCTGATGCCGGAACCGCTTCCTTTCGCCAGGTCACGGTGGGGAGAAGATCGTGGCTGGCCAGCTCACTGCGCATGGAGTCCACGGGATGGACGATCGTGCTCCTTGCCGACAGGTCGGCGATCACGGGGCGCATCACGTCGTACCAGTGGTACATCTACCCCGCCCTTGCGCTGCTGTCCATCCTGTTCTTCCTGTACGCGGGAATATTCATCTCGAGAATCGCCCGCCCCATTCGCACCGTCGTGCGCAGCATGCACCAGGCGGGGCGGGGCGACTACGCGGTGCGTGTTCCAAGCGCCGGGATCGAGGAGCTGGCAGACCTCACCGAGAGCTTCAACCGCATGATGGATCAGATCCGCTCTCTGACGGCGGAGAAGGAGGAGCGCGACCGCCAGCGCTTGAAGGCGGAGATGGAGGCGCTGCGCTTCCAGATCAACCCCCACTTCATTTCCAACACCCTGAACTCCATCCGCTTGATCGCCCGCGCGGCAAAGGCGGATGCCATCGGGGACATGACCCAGGCGCTCATGCGGCTCCTTGCCGACAGCTATTCCGGCAGCGGGCCGTTCACGGACCTCGCGCACGAGATGGGGAACCTGGAGAGATACATCGGGATCATGAAGGTGCGCTTCGGGGGGAGCTTCGACGTCGACTACCGCCTTGAGGAGGGGACGCACGCCTGTCTCGTGCTGAAGATGATTCTCCAGCCCATCGTGGAGAACGGCATCCTGCACGGGATCTCCGCAAGCGGCCGAAGGGGGGCTCTCCTCCTGCGGGCGCGTCTGGAGGAGGCCCCCGGGCTTCCAGAGCCTCCTCTGCCCGAGCGGGGAATCGCCGCCTGCCCGGGACGGCGCCTGGTGCTCGAGGTCCGCGACAACGGCGTCGGCATGGACGCGGCGAAAATTGCTGCGCTGTTTGACCATCCTCCGGATTCCTCCGGCAGGGAAGGCAGCCTGCATCGCATCGGCCTCGCGAATGTCATGCAGCGGATCCGTCTCAATTTCGGCGACCCCTTCGGGCTGTTCGTGGAAAGCGAGCCGGGACAGTACACGGTGGTCCGGTTTCACCTTCCCGTGATCGTGCGCAGGGAGGGCGGCGATGCATAGCGTCCTGCTGGTGGACGACGAGCCTTTCGTGAGGCTCTCCCTTGCCAGCCTGCGCTGCTGGGAGGAGGAGGGTTTCTCCCTTCGCTTCGAGGCATCGAACGGCCGCGAGGCGCTCGCGGTCCTGGCCGCGCACCCGGAGATCGACATGGTGCTCCTGGATATCACGATGCCCCTCATGGATGGCATCGAATGCCTCCGTAGAATTGCCGCCGGTGAGGGCGGTCACAGGGATGCTCCCCCCGCGGTCATCGTCCTCTCCGCCTTCGACGATTTTCACCTGGTGCGAACCGCCTTCACCCTTGGGGCGAGGGACTACGTGCTGAAGGCGGAGATAGAGGGCGATTCGCTCCTGGCGCTGCTTCAAAAGACCGCAGCAGGGATAGAAGAGTCGCGGGAGCGCTCCTCCTCGATCATCGACCGCTCCCAGGTCGAGTTCCTGCGGGCCCAGACCCTCCGCGACCTCCTCGCAGGGCCCGGGGATGCCGGCTACGGTGATGTCCTCGCGAGCCTCGGGGTGACCCTCGCGCCGCCTCTCACCCTCTGCGCCTTCTGGATCAGGGATTTCGAGGAGGTCTCCGCACGCTTCCAGGGGGAGGGGCTTGCGCGCTTCTCTTCAATGGTGGAGCGGTCCCTGGGTCAGGTGCTGGCAAAGCGGGGAACGGGCGAGGTTGTGGCGATCCGGCCTGACCACGCGGTGGTGATCCTCGCCTGCACCGCCGGCGCTCCTGACGTCGTTGATGCGGCCCAGGGCTTCTGCGCGGACGCGAAGGAGTATATGGAACGCTACCTGTCCGTTCGCACGCAGTTCGCCGTGGGGAAATCCTGCGGCAGCCTCGAGGAGGTGCCTTCCGCGTATCGCGCGCTCCTGGACGGGCGCGGGGTGGAATCGAGAATCATCGTGGTGGCCAAGCGCTTCATCAGGGAGCATTACGCCGATCCGGGCTTTTCTCTTGCCGAAATCGCCGGGAAGGCGGGGGTCTCGAAGAATCACCTCAGCTGGGAGTTTGCGCGGGAGACCGGGGAGACTCTCACCGAGCATCTGGCGCGGTTGCGCATCGATGAGGCGAAACGCCTGCTTGCGGCCACGAGCCTGCGCATCTACGAGGTGGGTGAGCGTGTCGGCTACCCCAACGTCGAGCATTTCAGCAGGGTCTTCAAAAAGCTCACGGGGAAAAGCCCCAGCTCCTGGCCGCGCGAGGGGGGCGCCGGAGAAGCGTGAACGAGGCAGAAATCTCGCTTTTTCGGATAATTCGTCAAACAATCGGAATCCGCGTCATTCACGGTGCGCCGGAAGCGTGAGATACTTCCTTCCATATCGCATCTCTCCAAGGAGGAACCATGAAGAAACTCATCGTCATCATGCTCGCCCTGTGCGTTGCCGGCGGCTTGTGGGCGCAGAGCATCACGCTGAAAATGGGCGACAACCTTTCCGACCGCACCACCACCTGGGGCGCGGTCGTGGAACAGATCAATGCCGAGTTCAAGAAGGCGAACCCCGGCGTCGAGATCGTTACGGAAAGCTACCCCGACCAGCCGTACCAGCAGAAGATCAAGATCTACGCCACGGCCAAGCAGCTCCCGGACGTCTTCAAGTACTGGAGCTTCTCCACGCTGCTGAAGCCCCTGGTCGACGGCGGCTTCGTCATGGCGCTGAACAAGGCCGATTTCGCGAAGTTCGGCTATGTCCCCGGCTCGCTGGAGAGCAACATGTACGGCGGCAAGCTCTACGGCATTCCCGTCTCCGCCGACATGTGGGTGATCTATTACAATAAGAAGCTCTTCAAGGACGCGGGGGTGAACACGATCCCAACCACCATCGAGGACCTGGAGGCGCTCGCGCCGAAGTTCAAGGCTCAGGGGATCATCCCGATGGTCACCGACGGCAAGGACGCGTGGCCCCTGTCCCTCACCTACGATGTTTTCATCGAGCGCGTGAATGGCGACTTCTCCCGCACACAGGCAGCCCTCGACCGCAAGGCGAAGTTCACTGACCCCGACTTCGTCGAAGGCGCCCGCCAGTACCTGAAGTTCGTGCAGTCGGGGCTGTTCCAGGAGGACCTCATGGTCTCCGACTACGGAGCCTCCCGCAACCTCTTCGGCCAGGGCAAGGCCGCTATGTACCTGATGGGCTCATGGGAAATGGGCCTGGCCGCGGACACCAACTTCTCCGAGGAGTTCCGCGCGAACGTGGACGCCTTTAAGTTCCCAGTGCTCAAGAACGGCAAAGGCAAGATCGACGACCTGCTGGCCTGGTACGGCGGCAACTACGTCATCAGCGCCGCCTCGAAGTACAAGGATCTCGACCTCAAGTACCTGAAGTACTATGCCGAGCGCTTCCCCGGTCTCGCATGGGAGAATCAGGCCACCTTCCCCGCGCAGAAGGTAGCGCCGAGGCCATCGGATTCGCCGGTCGCCAAGCAGCTCCTCAAGATCCTTGCTGACGCGAAGAAGACCAGCGGCACGGGAACCCTGGATCTCTCGACGCCCCAGTTCAAGGAAGATCACCAGAACTTCATCCGCGAGCTGTCCTCTGGACTGGTGACACCCGAGGAGTTCTGCAAGAAGTTGGACGCATCGGCGGAGAAGGCTTCGAAGCAGCAGTAGCCGTTTCCCGCGCGTGATTCTTCGGCGGCGCTCCTCTCAGTGGGGCGCCGCATTTTCGTTCCAGGATACGGGAGGACCCTTCGGTGAAAGCCTTGTTCGGCAACGGGAAAGTGATCAGCGCGCTGGTGCTGCCGGGTCTCCTTGTCATGATGTTTGCGCTCGTCGTGCCTATTGGTTTCAGCGCCTACTACGGGCTCACCGATTGGGCGGGATTCGGCAAATACCACATGATCGGCTTGGACAACTACCGGGAGATCCTCACGGCGGACCCCGTCTTCTGGCGCGCGCTCCTCAACGCCCTCATCCTGATGCTGGTCACGATCTTCATCCAGAACCCCGCGGCCTTTGCGCTCGCGGCGGTCCTGTCCCACCTGCCGGTGCGCTTCTCCCGGCTGCTCCGTACGGCCTACTTCGTTCCCGCGGTCCTTTCCCTCGTGGTGATCACCAAGCTGTGGGTCAACATCTTCAACCCCACCTATGGCATCCTGAACAAGTTCCTGCATCTCATCGGGCTGAAAAGCATCACCATCTCCTGGCTCTCCAATCCCCACACGGCGCTCGGGGCGGTGCTGTGGATCATACTCTGGCAGGGGTTCGGCTGGGCTCTCCTGTTCTACTACACGGGGCTGATGACAGTGCCGTCGGAGATCGAGGAGGCGGCACGGGTGGACGGGGCAAGCTGGCTTCAGGCCCACCTGCGCGTCATCATCCCGTTCATGTTTCCCGTGATCTCGGCGGTCATCGTGATCGACGTCATCTCGTCGCTGCGGCAAATGGAGATAATATTCCTCTCCACGGAAGGAGGGCCGGGTCAGCTGACCCAGTTCGTTTCCGTCTACCTGTACCAGAAGGCATTCATTGCCAGCGCGTACGGCTACGGCAACGCCCTCTCGGTCCTCTTCGTCCTGGTCGCCGTCGGGCTCACGCTCGTGGTCCAGCGCATCCTCAGGAGGAACGACGATGCGCAGTAGGATTGCCGGCAGGTCCGTCCTGTACCTGTTCCTGCTCATCATCGCGATCCTGCAGCTCTTCCCCCTGCTGTGGGTGTTCGACTATTCGCTGCTGAAGTCCGGCGACCTCTTCGGGCCCGAGCTGCTGAAGCTGCCGCTGGTTCCGCAGTGGGGGAACTACGTGCGCGCCTGGGTGGACGGGAAAATCCCCCGGTATTTCCTGAACAGCACCATCGTCGTGGCGAGCTCCGTGGCGGTCTCGGCGCTGATTTCCTTCTGCCTGGCGTACTCCATCACACGCATGAAATGGAAGCTCCGTCCCGTTGCCGTGGCCACGGTCACCATGGGCATGGTCGTGCCCATCCACACGACCCTGCTGCCCAATTTTCTCTGGTTCAACTATTTCGGCCTGATCGACACGCACATGGCTCTCATCATCCCCTATGTCGCCTTCACGCTCAGCTTCAACACGCTCGTGTTCATGGGGCAGCTGCGAACCCTGCCGCGCTCCATGGAAGAGTCCGCCTTCATCGACGGGGCTTCCTGGCCGCGGATCTTCTGGAGCGTCGTGGCCCCCATGACGGGCCCCGCCGTCGTCACCGTCTGCCTAATGACCTTCCTCAACAACTGGAACGAGTTCATCATGGCCTATACGTATCTGGCCACCGACAAGCTGCGGACGCTGCCCTTTTCGATCATCAAGTTCCAGGGAGCGTACCGCTCCGACTACGCCATCCAGTTCGCCTGCATGACGCTTGTGGCAGCGGTTCCTCTCGTGCTGTATTTCTTCTTTTCCAAGCGAATCCTGGCTGGTGTCACCGCTGGAGCGTTGAAGGGATGAACATGGCGAAGCGAAAAAACTTCATCGATTTCCCCCCGGGATTCATCTGGGGGACAGCCACGGCCGCCTACCAGATCGAAGGGGCGGCCGCAGAGGACGGGAGGGGCGAATCGGTCTGGGACCGGTTTGCCGCAACGCAGGGAAAGATCGCGGACGGAACGGACGGCCGGACGGCCTGCGATCATTACCATCGCTTTGCCGCTGACCTCGACATGATGAAGGACCTGGGCTTGCGCGCGTACCGCTTCTCCCTTTCCTGGCCCCGGGTGATCCCGAACGGCACGGGGGCGGTCAATCCGAAGGGGCTCGATTTCTACGAGCGGCTGGTGGACGGCATGCTGGCGCGGGGGATCCGTCCCTTTGCCACCCTCTTTCACTGGGACCTTCCGCAGACGCTTCATGAGGCGGGCGGCTGGGCGCGCCGAGAGACCGTGGACGCCTACGTCCGGTATGCAGACGTCGTGGCGCGGCGCCTGGGCGACAGGGTGAAAGATTGGATGACGCACAACGAGCCCTGGGTGTTCGCGTTCGTCGGACACCTGTTCGGCGATCACGCGCCGGGCGTGAAGGACCTCCGCACGGCGCTTGCCACTGCGCACGGCCTCCTGCTCTCCCATGGCCTCGCCGTGCCCGCCATCCGCGCCGCCTCCGCGGGGGCGCGCGTGGGGATCGTGCACAACCTCGAGTGGGTCGAGCCCGCTTCCCCGGGGGAGGCGGACGTGGCCGCGGCACGCCGTCACGACGGCGCTTTCAACCGCTGGTTTCTGGACCCCGTGTTTCGGGGCAGCTACCCCGAGGACATGCTGGCCTGGTACGGCGCTGATGCGCCCGCTGTCGGAGCTGACGACATGAAAATCATCGCGACGCCCACCGATTTCCTGGGCGTCAACTACTACACGCGGAGGATCATCGCGAACGACCCGGCGGGCCGGGGGACCGCGGGCAGGAGCGTTTTTGCAGCCCGGCAGATTCACTGGCCCTTCGTTCCGCGCGCCGATTTCGAGGAGTGGGAGATCGCCCCCGAGGGCCTGTACCGGGTGCTGCTGCGGGTTGCCCGCGAGTATCGTCCCGGCTTCATGTATGTCACCGAGAATGGAACCTCGCAGCCCGATGCCCCGGGACCCGACGGCGCCGTGCACGACCCCGTCCGGCTGCGCTACATTGCGCGACATGCCGCCGCGGTGCGGCAGGCCGCCGCGGACGGCGCCGACGTCCGCGGGTATTTCCTGTGGTCGTTCATGGACAATTTCGAGTGGGGCTTTGGTTTCACAAAGCGTTTCGGCATGACGTGGGTCGACTTTGGGACACAGGAGAGGGTGCTGAAGGATTCGGGCCGATGGTATTCGCAGGCCGCACGGGACAATGGCTTTCCGGCAGCGGATGCGAACTCACCCCCGTAGGACTTCGATGCCGCGGGCACAGGTCACGGAGCGATTCCACCGGTACCTCGTCGGCGCCCGCGTCGACCGGGCTCCCGACGTCGAGTTCGGGTACTGGCCCCAGACCATCCGCCGGTGGCTGCACGAGGGGCTGCCGAAAAGCCTCGACGACTGGTGGTACCAGGACCGCGAACGGCTCTCCGAAAAGGAGAGCAGCGACATGTTCAACAGGAAGCTGGATGAGTATTTCGGGTTCGACACCGTCGGCGAGGAAATCTCGCTTCGCGTGCACATGAACCCCAGCTTCCCCGAGGTGATCATCAGCCGCGAGAATGACCGGACACTCGTCCGGGACCAGGGCGGCGTCGTCGCGGAGCGCTACTTCACCGACGTCGAGGAAAGCTCCATCCCGCACTTCATCTCCTTCCCGGTGAAGGACAGAGCGGATTGGAAAGATCTCAGCGCACGCTATCGCGCCGCTGACCCGACTCGAAGGTTTCCCGAGTCGCAGATCGCGCGCCTGCGGGCGGCCCTTGCCGATGGGAGGATGATCAGCGCCGGCATGGCGGGGTTCTACGGCCAGCTGCGCAACTGGATGGGCTTCGAGAATCTCTCCCTCTGCTTCTACGACGATCCCGCGCTCGTGCAGGCCATGGTCGAAACCTGGGCGGACCTCTGCGTGGAGCAGACCCGCAAGCTTCCCGCCGACATCCCCCTGGACTACCTGAGCTGGTGGGAGGATATGGCATCCAAGAACGGTCCGTTCGTCAGCCCCGAACAGTTCCGCAGGTTCTTCCTCCCGGCCTACACGCGCGTGATGGACGAGGCACGGAAAAGGGGATGCACCCTTTCCCTTGTGGACTGCGACGGCGATCCCGGCGTGCTGGTGCCGCTCTGGCTGGACGCAGGGGTGAATATCATGTTTCCCCTCGAGGTGACGGCGGGCGCCGATCCCCTCGCGTGGAGGAGGAAGTACGGAAAGAAGCTCCTGCTCAAGGGGGGGATCAACAAGGAGGCGATCGCCGCCGGCGGCACGGAGATCGCCAGGGAGATGGAGCGCATCAAGCCGCTCCTGGACCAGGGGGGATACGTGCCGCACCTCGACCATCTCGTGCCGCCAAACGTCAGCTATGGCAATTTCATAGCCTACCTCGAAGCCAAGGGACGGCTGCTCGGCCGCTAGGCCGGCCGGGAATCGCATGATTAGGAACCCCGTCCTTCCCGGTTTCAACGCGGACCCTTCGTTTTTGCGGGTCGGCGCCGATTACTACCTGGCCACCTCCACGTTCGCCTGGCATCCCGGCGTCGCCATTCACCACTCGCGGGACCTCTCTCACTGGCGGCTGCTGACGCACGCACTCACGCGGCCGTCCCAGCTTGACCTTCGGGGTGACGGGAGCTCGTGCGGCGTCTGGGCCCCCTGTCTCCGGTTCGACCGCCAAGCGGGGCTCTTCACGCTGCTGTACACCGACGTGAAGAGCATCGCCTCGCGATTCTTCGACCTGCACAACCGGCTGATCACCGCCCCCGCTGTCGAGGGGCCGTGGTCGGATCCGGTAGCGCTCAACGCCAGCGGCTTCGACCCTTCCCTCCTCATCGACGACGACGGCCGGGCGTACGTTGCCAACCTGGAATGGGACTTCCGCAAGGGGTACACCCACCCGGGGGCCATCGTGCTGCAGGAGTATTCGCGCACGAAGCGCTCGCTTGTAGGGCAACCCCGCAGGATCTACCGCGGGGGCTCGAGCCTCGGCTGCCTGGAGGGTCCAAACCTGTACCACGTCGGGGGCTGGTACTACCTCATCGCCGCCGAAGGCGGCACCGGGTACGGGCACTCCGTTACGGTGGCCCGATCCCGCTCCCCCTGGGGCCCCTACGAGCCCGATCCCTCCAACCCGATTCTCACCTCTCTGGCCCAGCCGTTCGAAGGCAGGGGTGACGACGACTTTCTGAAGCCGCACCTCTTCAACCCGGAAATCGCCGTCCAGAAACCCGGCCACGCGTCCATCGTTCAAACCGAGGCAGGGGAGTGGTACATGGCGCACCTCGGCGCCCGGCCGCTGCTTCCCTCCCGACGGTGCGTCCTGGGCAGGGAGACATTCCTGCAGCGCTGTTCGTGGACTGCCGCCGGGTGGCTGCGCATGGAGGACCCCGAGCGCAGGCCGCGCGAGCTGGTGGTGGAACCCCTCGGCGTTCAGCCGCACGTCTTTCCTCCCCGGCCGCTCCGCGATGAGTTCGACTCCCCGGAGCTTCCCGCATGGTACGCGAGCCTGCGGGTGCCGTTCAGCGATTCCTGGGCCAGTCTCTCGGAGCGCCCGGGGTGGCTGCGGCTCACCGGAAGGGAATCGCTGCACTCCTTGCACGAGCAGAGCGTGATCGCGCGCCGCATCGAGCACTTCTCGTGGGAGGCTGAGACGCTGCTGGACTTCGCTCCGGAGACGTTTCAGCAGATGGCAGGCCTGGTCGTCATGCAGGGCATCGAGACCTGGTACTACCTGCGGCTGTACCGATCGGAAACCCTCGGGTCGCTGAGCGTGGGGATCATGCTTTCCGACCGCATGGCGCTTGACGAGCTGCGAGAGCATCGGGTGGCGGTGTCCGCGGGGCCCTGCCGGCTTCGTGCTGAAGTCCGGGGAGCGGACCTTCAGTTCTTCTGTGCGGCCAAAGACGGGGACTTGCTGCCCGTGGGCCCACCTCTCGACCAGACGAGAATCTCCGACGAGTATGACCGGTCCTTCGCGGGCGCTTTCGTCGGGCTGTGCTGTCAGGACATGAGCGGCCGGCGGAAGCCGGCGTACTTCGACTACTTCCGCTATGCCGAGCTCAGGAGCGGCGCATGACAGAATCCGGTTTGTTGCTGCGTCCTGCTCAGTTTTCCAGGATCGTGACCTCGCCCCCGCGCTGAAGCAGGCTCAGCGAACGGCGTTCAGCGCGCGCGAAATCTCCGCCGCTCCTGCCTCCGAGCAGCGGCCCATCACCCGGACGAGGATCTCTCCGGCTCCGGGTCACCACGACAACCGCGATCTGCTGCTTGCCCTGCAGCCCATTGTCTTGATCTGTGGCGGCTCCCGTCCCCTCACTCCGCGCATCGCAGACATCCTCCGCCTGCCAACCCCGCCAACCCAACGTGCTGCAGGCGATCTTTCGCCGCCAGGGTCCACGACGACGACCCATCCCTCTCGGTCACGCGGCGTGCACAGCACCTCGAGTTCCCGCCCATGCCAGGGATGAAACGGGTAGTGCACCGTGACCCGCGAACCCATGGTAGTGTGGCCACGGGTGGTTCAACCCCCATGCCCCTACCCTCCAGGGTGGGTTCGATTCCAGGGGGCTCTCGTCGTTTCTGGCGACACTCCGGAATCTCCGTCGATCATGCGAACTGGAATCAGAGCGCGCCGCGGCGTACAGCCGAGGCCTGCAGAAAAGAGAAGGCTGCTTTCAGCCCTTGGCCCCGCCGTCGAACGGCCGCCGCTACGCGCGCTTGCCGAGGATTCCGCCGCGCGGCTGGCAGGTGAACCAACGGCCCGTGATCTTCCTCCCCTTCTCCTCGAGCGTCCTCTCGATGAAGGCGGAGTACTCCTCGGGGCTGGTCCCGTATCCCTGGAAGCCGTTCAGGACGATCGGCCCCGTCGCATGCGAGGCAAGGAGCGCAGAGGCGAACCCGCGGAAGGCTTCGCGAACAGCCTGCTCGACTGCGGGTCCCGTCTGGTCGGGCGCGCGGGAGGAGGCGCCGACCATGCAGAGCACTCCGCCGCCCCGGGCCTTGAAATGCGCGAGCAGCTCGCGGGCGATGAAAACGACCCCGCGAAAATCGTCGAAGGCCTTGTCGACATCGGCAGTGGGGCACTGTTCGAGCGCCGCCGCGGGGGCGGGCGGCTCGAGGATGAAGGCTTCGTCGAAATCGCCGAAAGAGTTTAAAACCGCGAGCAGGAGGTTGCGGGCCGAGACCGGCGATCGCCTGTTCCAGGCAACCGGGATGAAGGGCTTCGCGCGGTACTCGCGGTAATCGGCGAGCGCTCTCCCGTCGCCCGCCATCGCGCCGGCGCCGACAGCAGCCGCCACGCGGTCGCCCTTCGCCATGAAAAGCCGCACGAGGCCTGCTCCGAGCGGGGTGTCTGCTTCGGTGATGAGGACGGTCCTTCCCATACCGCTGCCATAGTAGCCGGGGCCGGCCCATCCGGTCAATCGCGCGCCCTCGGTGCGCGGAGCGCCCTCGGTGCGCGGAGCGCACCATCCTTGCCCCGCGGCGCCGTTCCCTGTTAGATTTCTCGCGGCAGGGGGATTCTGTGAGGATTGCGTGCGCGCAGATCGACTCCACGATCGGGGACTTCTCGGGCAACTGCGCCAAGGTCGTCGACTTCGCCTTGAAGGCCAGGGAGGCGGGCTGCGCACTTGCGGTCTTCCCCGAGTTGTGCCTCTGCGGATACCCTCCCATGGACCTCCTAGAGCACGAGCTCTTCGTCGAGGAGAACTTGAAGGCGCTGCGCCTGCTCCAGCAGAACGCCCCCGCGGGCATCGGCATCGTCGTCGGGTATGTCGACAGGAACCGCGGCCGTCCGGGCAAGGGGCTCGTCAACGCGGCGTCGCTGCTCGCCGACGGCAGAATCCTCCACACGCAGGCCAAGACGCTCCTGCCGACCTACGACGTGTTCGACGAGGCGCGCTACTTCGAGCCCGCCGCTGAGCGGACGACCGTCGCCTTTGCGGGCGAGAGGATCGGCATCGCGATCTGCGAGGACATCTGGTGGGAGGGCGAGCCCGCCCCCGGGCTGCGGTATCCGGTGGATCCCGTCGCCGAGCTTCTCGACGCGGGGGCGACAATCATCCTCTCGCCGTCCGCCTCGCCGTTCCACGCGGGGAAGCCCGGCACGCGGCTCGCCCTGCTCTCCCGGATCGGCAAAACGTGGGGCGTGCCCGTGGTCTACGTGAACGCAGTCGGGGGGAACGACAATCTTGTGTTCGACGGCCAGTCGATGGCCACCTCGGCGGAGGGCACGCTCACCTGGCTCGGCGCCGCCTTCGAGGAGGAGCTGGGCATCGTCGACACCGACAGCACGGGACCCGAGGTCGCCCTGCCGACCGACTCCTACGCGCAAATCGAGAAGGCGCTCGTGCGCGGGCTAAGGGACTATGCCCGCAAGTGCGGGTTCACGCGCGCGCACCTCGGGCTGTCGGGCGGCATCGATTCGGCGCTCGTCGCCGTCCTCGCCGTGCGCGCCCTCGGCCCCGATCGGGTGAGCGTTTTCGGCCTGCCGTCCCGCTACTCCTCGGAGGGGAGCCTGAGGGACGCCCGCGCGCTCGCCGAGAACCTCGGTCTCGTGCTGCGCATCCTGCCCATCGAAGACATCTACGCCTCGTACCTGCGGACCCTCGCCCCTGCATTCGAGGGGCGGCCTGCCGACATCACCGAGGAGAATATCCAGGCGCGGGTGCGGGGGACCCTCCTCATGGCCTACTCCAACAAGTTCAACTCCCTGCTGCTCGCCACGGGGAACAAATCCGAGCTCGCGACGGGATACTGCACGCTGTACGGAGACATGAGCGGCGGCCTCGCCGTGATCGGCGACCTGCTGAAAGTCCAGGTCTACGGGCTCGCGCGCTCAATCAATGAGCGCTCGATCAATTCGCGCTCGAGCAACGCACGCAGACCGCTCATCCCCCCGGCAATCCTCGAGAAGCCGCCCTCAGCAGAGCTGCGTCCCGACCAGACCGACCAGGACACGCTTCCGCCCTACGAGGTCCTCGATGCGATCCTCGAGCTGTACGTTGTCGAGAACCGCAGCGCCGAGGAGATCGCAGCCCGGGGCTTCGACCCCGGCCTCGTGCGCTCCGTGCTGCTGATGGTCGAGAAGGCGGAGTACAAGCGACGGCAAGCCCCGCCGGTGCTCAAGATCTCGCCGAAGGCCTTCGGCACGGGGCGGCGGATCCCTATCGCGCGGAAGTTCTTCTAGCGCTCAGGCGGATCAGAGCCTCGGAAAGTCCTCGGCGATCCGCAGCCCGAACTCGATTTCCCGCACGAGCCTGCGCGAGTCGACGGGCCCGAGCGCAGCGCCGACCGGGCCGGGCTTCCCCTCCGCATCCCAGCCGGTGTGCCGCAGCCACGCGGCGCCCAGAGGACCGGCCCGGCAGCCCTCCCTCGAGAGCCGCGCGAGGCTCTTCAGCAGAGATGCGACGGATGCCTCCTTCACCATCGCCCGCAGCGACAGCAGCAGCCACGCGGTTTCATGCCCAGCGAGCAGCAGGCGCTGCCGGGTGAACGAATCGGCGAGGAGGCCCGTTGTGCCGGGTCCGCCGGAGCCGGGATGCACGCGAATCCACGGAATGAGGAGTGAAGCGAACAAGAGCGCGGCATCCGCGGCGCGCGCTTTCTGCTGCGCCGGAGTCCCGCCTGTGGGCTCCACGGGATGGTAGCCCAGCCGCCGCATTTCGACGAAGAGGCGCACCGCGAGGAGGGCGGCCTCCGCATCCGCGCCGCGGCCCTCCCGGCTCTCCGGCGGCCGCGAGGCATCCCATGCGGACGCGGAAAACTGCCGGGCAAGCGCGTCGAGAGGCTTTTTGTGCCTGTCCCGCCGCGTCTTCTCGTACACCCGGGCGAGCGGCGCGAAAAGCTCGAGGCCGCTGATGCCCGGTTCGGCCGGGGTCCTGCAGTCGGGCTCGTGCAGGTTTCCCGGCACGGTGAGCCGGGCCTTCTCGTCGATGAAGAGTTCGACGAACCGAAGGCCGCCGAGCCAGTACTTCTCGTGGGGGAGACCGGCGCCCGCGAGGTCCAGCGCGAGGGCGAGCAGACGGTCCGCGGTGCGGGCAGCCTCTGACAGGGACAGCATCGGCTGCCCCGGCCGCCCCCGCACGCCCTCCCAACGGCCGCTGCTCGGGTCGTAGGCGGTGAAGAACATCCCCGAAGGGTGCTGCCCCTTGAGCGCGAAATCCGCCAAACGGAGCGCGAGCTCCTTCATTCGCGGGTCGGAGGGGAAGAGCCTCCGCGCGAGCAGCGCCGCGCCGAGCCCGGCGGCTGGGGAGAGCCTGGGGCTGCCGGGGACCTCGCGAAGCCCGACCACACCCCCTTCCTGGCACAGGTGGGTCGAGAGGCATGATGAGAGGGCTTCGCGAAGCCGGTCCCTGTCCACCGTCGGGCGCGCGGGAGATTCCCGTGCCGGAGCGGTAGGACAGAGCCTGTCCAGAACCGCCGCTGCTCCCCGCGTATAGACATCGCCCCGGGGGGCGAATACGACGTACACCCGATGGCGCAACTCGAGGCTGCCCTGCGATTCGATGCCGGCCTCGTCCGGCTCGGCGATGTCAGCGGGCCGCGGACCAACGCGCATGCCCGGCTCGCACACGGCGGGCGCCCGCGCCTGGATCAGGAGAGACGGGCGCTCCTCCTCGCGCTCGACCCTGCTCACGCCGACGCTGGTCGGAATACCGACGTGGGTCGGAATACCGACGTGGGTCGGAATACCGACGTGGGTCGGAATACCAACCCTGGTCGGAATACCAACCCTGGTCGGAATCCCGACGGCTGCGTCAGACCCGCTGCCGATGCTCGAGTGAGCAGAGAAAACGAGCAGGCCCGCAGGACCCATACGGAGGAAAACCGATGCTGGGTACGAGGTCCTGTCGCCGGGGAAGGAAAGCGGCGCGGGCGGGAGCCCGCCGGCCGCGACACCAGGGAACAGAATGGAGGCGTCTTTGGGGGGATCGACCTCCAGATCGATCGTCAGCCGCACGCTTCCGAGCGACTTGACCGACCAAGCCCGCTCGATGGTGACGCCCAGCGAGTCGCGGCTGATCGTGTCCGTGATCGTGCCGAAGAGGAAGAACGCGCGCACCTCATGGCCGCCCCGCGCTGCCGCGTGAGCGGCATTCCGTCGCTCCCCGAGGACCACGCTCTCAGGCTCCCTCTCGTGCCCGTTCCAGAAGAAGCGGTAGGGAATGCGGAAGCTGCCGCCGTCGACCTCGACGCGGATCGTGCGGGAATCGGATTGGGTGACGCGAAACGCTGTCATGGGCGGGGGCATCATAGTACGAACCTGCCCGCTCGTTCAATTCGGCTTCCCCCCGGCAGACCGGCTCTTGCACGCCTCTGCGGGGTGGTGTATTCTTGAATGAACGTTCATTCAAGAATATGGCGGAGGGAGGAGAGCGCCAATGGCGAGAGCGGCGGATACGGGAAAACGCAGGAGCATCCTCCAGACCGCCTTCCGGGTCTTCGGCGAGCTCGGGTTTCAGGCGACGACGATCAAGGCGATCGCCCTTCGGGCGGGCGTGGCGCCCGGTTCGGTCTACACGTACTTCACGGACAAGGAGGACCTGTTCCGCTGCACGGTCGAGGAGGGCTGGAACGATTTCCTCGGCAGGTTGGAGCAGATCAGGACCTCGGCCCAACCCTTCCCGCGCAAGCTCGCGACCCTCGTCGACACCGGTTTCCAGGCGCTGAAAGAGAGTCTCCCCCTCATGCGCGGCATGCTCTTCGAGGCGAGCCAGCGCAAGCTCGTGCAGGAGAACCTGGACAGGGTCTGTGAATCCGTTGAAAAGCTGCTGAGCGGTCCCGGAGGCCGGCAGCCGGTCGGCGCGCACTGGCGGAAGACGCTCAAGATCACGGTGGTGGGGATCCTCTTCTCGGCCGCCTCCGTGCCGCCCGAGAAGACCGACGAGGAAATCCACGCCTTGAGGGAAGCGATCACCGTCCGTCTCTCCGAACTGGGCAGCCGGGCTTCCGCCCGACGGACTCCCGCAGGTCCTCGCCGACCCCTCGGGCGGCAGCAGCGCGGAGCGCTGCGGGAGCCTGCTGCCGTCCGGGGGAGCTCGCGATGAGAAAGCACATCGGTTGGATCCTCGTGGCGGTCGCAGCTGCCGGTCTCATCGGGTACTCCGTCTACCGGCGGGTGAGCGCGAAGGTCGTCCACACAGGGGCCGGCGCAGCAGTCCCCGTTTCGATCGTGCAGCCCCGCAGGGGCGGGATCGAGCGGACCCTCTCGTACGCCGGCACCCTCTCCCCTTCCTCCCAGGTCACCCTCACCCCGAAGATCGCCGGCAGGATCGAGAGGATCCTCGTGAAGGAGGGCGACGCCGTGCGGCACGGCGAGCTGCTCGCGCGCATCGAGGGGGAAGCGGCTGGCCTTCAGGCGGCGCAGGCTGCCTCGGCCTTGGAGGGGGCTCGAGCGCAGCGCGAGAAGGCGAGGAAGGGCGTGCGGCCCGAGGAGCTGGAGAACGCGCAGGCGTCGCTCGCCCAGTCCGAAAAGGACTTCGCGACGGCCGAGGAAAGCTATCGCCGCGCGGATCGCCTGTACAGGGAAGGGACAATCGCGAAAGCCGCATTCGAGGAGGCGGAGCGCAGGTACCGCGCGGCCAGCACGCAGCTCGAGAACGCGCGGCGGACCGTGCAGATGATGGAGCAGGGGGCGGGCGTCGAGGACCAGGGCATGGCCGAGGCGAACGTGAAGGCCCTGCAGGCGCAGTACGATCTGGCGAAGCTGCAGGTCGGCTACACGGGCGTGCTCTCGCCGATCGCGGGCCGGGTCGCGAAGGTCCTCATCGACGAGGGGAACATGGCCTCGCAGTCGACGGCGCTCCTCGTCGTGGTGCACGACGAGGAGATGAGCATCCGCATCCCCCTCCCCGAGAAGCTGTACGGCGAGTTCCGCGAGAGGAAGAAAGCGATCGAGACCCGGGTGATGCCTTCGGCGCTCCCCGGGACGTCGCCGATCGCGGGCCGGATCTCATCGATCAGCCCGACCATCGATCCGGCCAGCAGGACCTTCACCGTCGAGATCACTCTGGCAAACGAGGACGGCCGCCTGCGGGCCGGCATGTACGCGAACGTGGACTTCGTCATGGAACGGGTGCCGGATGCCCTGCTCGTGCCCCTGTCCGCCGTGGTCATGCGCGGCGAAAAAAGAGGCGTATTCATACTCGGGCACGGAACCGGCGAGAGCGCCTCGGAGACGCCGGGCGTGGCCCGCTTCCGGGAGCTGAGGCTGGGTCTTGAAGACTCCTCGAGCGCTCAGGTCCTCGCGGGGCTCGAAGGATCCGAGAGCGTCGTGGCCGCGGGCAACGCCTTCCTCGAGGACGGCCAGGCGATCTCGGCGGAGAGGTGAGAGCATGCGCCTGCCCGAGCGCGCGCTGAAGTTTCCCATCACCACGATGCTGCTTTTCGTCACCCTCGGAGCCGTCGGCTTCCTCTCGCTGCGGCGCCTCGGTCTGGAGCTTTTCCCCAACGTGAGCTATCCCACGGCGGCGATCTTCACCCCGTACCCGGGAGTGGGTCCCTTCGAGGTCGAGTCCAGCGTGTCCAAGCCCCTCGAAGAGGCGGTGGCGACCATCAGCGGCGTCAAGAAGGTGAGCTCGACCTCCGAGGAGGGGGTGTCTCTGGTCATCGTCAACTTCACCTGGGGCACCAACATGTCCACGATCGTCCCGGAGATCCGGGAGAAGATCAGCTCGATCGAGAATAACCTGCCCGAGGGCGTGGAGCGGTCGAGGATCTTCCGCTTCAATCCCCAGGTGCTCCCCGTGTTCACCTTCACCGTCTCGACGCCCGTCGAAGGCGTCGACCTCCGTCGCGCCGTGGAGAAGACCATCCTCCCCGAGATCGAACGCCAGGAGGGCGTGGCCTCCGCCTCGGTGTTCGGCGGCAGCAGGAGCGCGGTCACCTGCAGGCTTGACCTGGACGCCATCGCCGAGAAGCAGATCCCGATCACCCAGATCCTGCAGGCGTTCACGGGCGAGAACGTGAACCTCCCCGGAGGTTCCATCAGCCTCGCCGATCGCTACCTCGTCCTGCGGACGATCGGAGAGTTTTCGCGCGTCGAGGACATCGGCGAGGTCGTGGTGGGCTACCGCGGCGCACCCGTTTTCCTGAAGGACGTCGCGGAGGTCCGTCTGGACTCCCTGCCGCAGGAGGAGTACGTGAGAGCGGCGAAGCCGAACGCCGTCCTCGTCGAAGTGCAGAAGATGGAGGGGAAGAATACCGTCGCGGTCATCAACGCGGTCAAGGCCGCGCTCAGGGAGCTGAGGGCGACGCTCCCGCCCTCCCTCGCGATCGAAACGAGCGTCGACCAGTCCGTCTCGATCCTCGAGTCCATCTCCAGCCTCACCGACGCGGCATGGCAGGGCGGGCTGCTCGCCATGCTCGTGCTCGTGTTCTTCCTGCGCAACACCCGCTCGGTCCTCATCGTCTCGCTCTCGATCCCCCTCTCCATCATCGCGACCTTCACGCTGATGGACTTCGCGAAGATCGACCTCAACATCATGTCGCTCGCGGGGCTCACCCTCGGCGTCGGGATGTTCGTGGACAACAGCATCGTCGTGCTGGAGGTCATCTTCCGCAAGCTGCTCGCGGGCATGGACCCTATCGAGGCGGCGCGCGTCGGGGCGAGCGAGGTGACGACGGCCGTCACCGCATCCACGCTGACCAACGTCATCGTCTTCCTCCCGCTCGTGTTCATCACGGGCCTCGCCAATCTCATCATGCGCGACTTCGCGTACACCCTCTCCTTCTCCATGATCGTCTCCCTCCTGATGTCGCTCACGATCGTGCCGGTTCTCTCGGCGCGTTTCCTCCGGCTGCACAAGGGCGCAACCGTCGCGCGCCGGGAGCTCGCGGGCGAGAAGGTCGACCTCGAGATCAGCCTCGCGGACGTGGAGGTCCGAACGGGGGTCCGGCCGCTTGACTGGCTGGCGGGGAGAATCCAGGCCGCGATCCGTTGGATGGACGAGGCGTACGAGAGGGCCCTGCGGGGCGCGATCCGGCGGGGAGCGCTCATCCTCGGCGTCGCCGTCGTTCTGCTGGGACTGAGCGTCGTCTCGATCGTGGCTCTGGGAATGGAGTTCCTGCCCGACACCGACGAGGGGCGCTTCACGATCAGCATCGAGACCCGCATGGAATCCCCCTTCGACAGAACGGGGGAAAAGGCGGAGGAGATCGAGGCCATCCTGAAGCAGGAGATCGGGAAAGACCTCGCATCCCTCTCCGCGATCGTCGGGAGGTCGGGCGGAACCCGCCTGGGCCAGACCGGCAGCCACCTCGCCCGGATTTCCGTGAACCTCGTGTCCAAGGACTCCCGCTCGCGCAGCATCTGGACCATCATCAACGAGGTCTCGGCCAAGGTCCGCAGCCGGGTGATGGACGTGAAGATCAGCACATCCATCGACGGCATCGGGTCGCTCGTCAACCTCGCCGCGGGCAATGAGAACCCCGTCGTCGTCGAGATCTCGGGAGACGATCTCGCGCTCTCCTCCGCGTACGCCTCCCGGGCGGCGGCGGCCGTGCGGGAGGTGGCCGGCACGCGCGACGTGGACGTCTCCTACAAGACGGGCAAGCCCGAGGTGCAGTTTCGCGTGAAGCGCCGCGAGGCGGCAACCCTCGGCATCTCTCCCCTCGAGATCGCCGCCACGATCCGCGCAGCCTACAAGGGCATGCCCGTGTCGCGCTACACGCAGGGCGGCGATTCCTACGACGTGTACCTGCTCCTGCGCGAGCAGGATAGGAACTCCCTCGACAGGATCGGCAACCTCTTCCTGGTGAACCGGGCGGGGACGCGCATCCCGCTCGAGAATGTGGTGGACATCACGCAGGCGGCCGGACCCGTCGCGATCGAGAGGGCGAACAAGGCGCGCCTCATCAGGGTCACCGCGGCGCTGACGGGCGAGAGGCCGCTCAACAGGGTCACGGACGAGGTCAGGGTCCGCCTGCGCGCGCTGGGGGCGCCCCCGTCAGGGATCCGGGCGACCCTCACGGGCTCAAACATCCAGATGCGCGACACCTTCCGCGACATGCTCTTCGCCCTGATGCTCGGTGCGGGGCTCGTGTACGTGGTCATGGCGAACCAGTTCGAATCGCTGCTCCACCCCCTCATCGTGATGTTTTCGATCCCCTTCGGCCTCATCGGCCTGGTCACCGCGCTGCTCGTGACCGGCACGACTTTCAGCCTGGTGGCGTTCATTGGGGCGATCCTCCTGGTCGGCTACGTGGTGAACAATGCCATCCTGCTGATCGACTACATCAGGGTCTTGAGGCGGAGCGGGCTCTCCCTCGAGAAGGCCGTTGCGATCGGCGGCCGCACGCGGTTGAAGCCCATCCTGATGAGCACCGGCACGACGCTCCTGGGGCTGCTGCCCATGGCGCTCGGCATCGGGACAGGGGCCGAGCTGCGCGCCCCGATGGCGCGGGCCGTCTTCGGAGGGCTGCTGTCCTCGACGCTCATCACGCTCATCCTGATCCCGACGATGTACCATGTCCTCGAATCCGTGCGCGAAAGGAGGAAGCGGGTATGAGAGCGCTCCCGTCAGCGGCACGGCGATTCAGCCTCACCGCCACGCTCCTCCTCTGGTCGCTGGCAGGCGCGGCCCCCCCCGCGATCGCCGCGCCCAACGCCCTCTCCCTCGACGAAGCCCTCTCCCTCGCGCGGACCAGCTCCGAGGCGGTGCGCATGAAGTCGCTGGCCGTGCTGAAGACGAGCGACCGCCTCGCCGAGGCGAAGGCGCGCGCCTTCCCCAGTCTCACCCTCGATGCATCCGGCTCGTATCTCGCCAACCCGCCGGCCGGCATCACGCTGACAGCGGGCGAGCTCGGCAGAATCATGACCCCCATCGGGACACTGATCCTCCCGCCATCGGACGTCGTCGTCGTACAGGATGCCGAGCACACCTACTTCAAGGCGAATGCCACGCTCTCCCAGCCCCTGCTCACGTGGGGCAAGATTCCCAATGCGATCGCCCTTGCAGAACGGGAGGTCGCGCTGTCGGGAGCGGAGCTCGCCCGGCAGGAGCGCGATGTCGAGAAGCAGGTCCACGCCGCGTACTTCGGCGCCTTGCTTGCTGGGACATCGCTCCCGCTCCTGAGCGAAATGAAGGGAATCGGGGAGGCGGTGCTGCGCGACAGGCGCGGCGCCTTCGAGGCGGGGGCTTCCACGCGGCAGGAGGTGCTCGAGGCCGAGGCCGGGCTCGCGTCGCTGTCGGCGAAGCTCATCGAAGCCGAAGAAGGGCGGGCGACCGCCCTGGAGACCCTCTCCCTGCTCACGGGTGCCGCGCTCGACGGCACGACGCTCTCGACGAGCTTCCGCGCGTCCCTCCCCGGCCTGGACGAGCCGTCCCTGAAGGCCGCGGCCGTGAAGAGCTATCCGGAGCTGCAAAGCGCCCGCGAGCGTGCGGCCCAGGCGCGCACAAAGCTCTCCCTCGAGAAGGGAGGCGCGATGCTGCTCCCCGATCTCTCACTCGCTGTCTCGCTCGGAGTCAAGGGGCAGAAAATCCCCTTCTCCTCCTCGGACTGGAGCGACACGTGGGACTGGGACCTCATCGTCAGCCTCGGCGCCCGGGCGAACCTCTTCGACGCCGGCGCCTCCTGGGCGAGGATACGGGAGGCGGGACGGGACGTCGAGGGAGCGGCCCTCGGCATCGCTGGGCTCGAGAAGGCGATCGGCGCGAGGGTCAGGGCGGCAGTCCAGCAGGCGCGGGAGAAGAGCGCGGCCGTCGAAGAGGCGAAGGCGAAGGCGGCTCTCGCCGAGGAGCAGGCGAAGAACGCGCGGGTCTCCTTCGAGAATGAGCTTGCGACGCGCGAGGAGATGAACAGGGCGGCCCTCGGGTTCCTCTCGGCCCGGCTCGCGGTGGCCGCGGCCCGGCACGCTCTCGAGGCCGCCCTCGAGGATATCGAGTACCTGACGGGGGAGCGCCTGGGGGGCACATGAAGAGCAAATCCGTTTTTGCGTGCAAGGGCTGCGGGCACCAGGAGCCCAAATGGCTGGGACGGTGCCCCGAGTGCGGGCTGTGGAACAGCTTCACGGAGGTCGTTGCGGAGAAGCAGTCCGCCGCGGGGACAGGCTCCCGCAAGGCCGGCGGCGCGGCGGGTCCCGTTCCCCTCTCGTCGATCGAGAACACGGGCGGCATGCGCCTGGACACCGGCATCACGGAGATGAACAGGGTCCTGGGCGGGGGGCTCATGCGGGGCTCCTCTGTCCTGATCGGAGGCGAGCCGGGCATCGGGAAGTCCACCTTGATGCTGCAGGCCGCTGCCCGGCTGGTCACGAAGGCTCGGGTGCTGTACGTGTCGGGCGAGGAGTCCCCCGGGCAACTGCGCATGCGCGCCGACAGGCTAGGCGTTTCCTGCGACAGGATCGAGGTGCTCTCCGAGACGGAGCTCACGGCCGTCATGCAGGTCCTCGAGCAGGTGAAGCCCGTGCTC
>CAYGXO010000003.1:0-41990 GCA_964353885.1 uncultured Spirochaetaceae bacterium | reverse complement strand
GTGAGCAAGACCCTCGTGGATGCTCCCCTTTTCGAGGGGGTGACCCTCGGCATCGACGACGGGGAAAAGATCGGCTTCATCGGGAAGAACGGAACGGGGAAATCCACCTTCCTGAAGATACTCCACGGCGTTCTCCCCCCCGACACCGGGGCGGTGTCGCGGCACCGGGAGCTCACGATGAGCGGCCTGGAGCAGCATCCCTCCTTCACTCCCGGAGCAACGTTGCGTGAGTTCTGCTTTCACGGCAGGTCGTCGGGCTCGGATCACGCGGAGGATGCCCGGGTTCTGGACACCTTCCGATCGTACTGCCGGGAGCTGGGGCTGCCCGACCAGGACGTGCCCGTCGACACGCTCTCGGGGGGCATGCTTCGCAAGGCGTCCCTCGCGCGCTGCCTTTCGCGCGGCGCCCGCCTCCTGACCCTCGACGAGCCGACCAACCACCTGGACCTGGAGACGATCGAGTGGCTGGAGTCGCTCCTGCGCCGCGCCTCGTTCGGTTTTATCCTGGTGACGCACGACCGCTACTTCCTCGACGCGGTGTGCACGGCGATCATGGAGATCGACGGCCAGCGGATCCGCAAGTACCCGGGCAGCTACTCGCGCTACCTCGAGCTGCGCGCGGAGAGAGAGGAGGCGCGGGAGCGAGCCGAGGAGCGCAGGGCTTCGATCCTCCGCGGAGAGCTGGAATGGCTGAAGAGGGGTCCCCGGGCCCGGACGGGAAAAGACAAGAGCCGCAAGCAGCGCGTGATGAATCTTCTCGACTCCGGCGTGCAGAGGGAGCTGGCGATGCAGGAGTTCTCCTCCACCCATCGCCGCCTGGGAAAGAAGGTTCTGGAGCTGCAGGGCGTCTGCCGCTCATTCGAGGGAATGCAGGTGATCCTCCCCTTCACCTACAGCTTCCGACGCGGTGAGCGGATCGGGCTCCTCGGACCAAACGGCTCGGGAAAGACGACGTTCCTGCGGCTTGTTTCCGGCGAGCTTGCCCCGGATGCGGGCTCGGTGGTCAAGGGAGCGACCACGGCTTTCGGGCACTTTACACAGACCGGGGCTGGAATCGATCCATCCCTCACCGTGATCGACTACATGAAGGAGCTCGCGGAGCGCGTACCCCAGGAGGGCGGGAGCACGCTCAGCGCCGAGCAGTTCCTCGAAAAGTTCCTCTTTCCACGCAGCATGCACGCCATCCGCATCGACAGGCTCTCCGGCGGGGAGGTGCGCAGGCTCGCCCTCGTGCGCCTGCTGGCAACCGCGCCCAATTTCCTCCTCCTCGATGAGCCCACCAATGACCTCGACCTGGACACAATCCGCCTGCTCGAAGAGTACCTCGCCGAGTTCCCGGGATGCATCCTCCTGGTGTCGCACGACAGGGCGCTCCTGGACCGGCTCACGGACTACCTCTTTGTGTTCGACGGCAGGGGCGGCATCCGGGGATTCACGGGAAGCTACGAGGATTACAGGGAGGCGATGGAAGAGGAAGAGGCCGTGGCCCCGCCGCAACGCCCCCCAGCCCGGCAGCGGCGGGAGAAGACGGGCCTTTCCTTCAAGGAGCGCAAGGAGTACGAGCTTCTCGTCTCGGAGATCGACGGACTCGAGAAAGAGCAGAAGGACCTGGAAGCGGGCTTCCAGCGCGCGGTCACGGACCCGGCCAGGCTCCAGAGTGATCGCCGGCGCTACGGGGAGCTGCTGATAGAGCTCGAAAGGAAGTTCGCGCGCTGGGAGGAGCTCGCCGGCAGGTCTGGGGAATAGAGCGGCATGGCCGAGGCGACCGTCCCCTCCGACAGGGAGCTCCTGGGCTGCTGTGGGATCGGGGATGCAAAGGTCGCGGCCTACGGCTCGACATTTCTCACCGTCATCTACGAGCGGCGCGGACCGGGAGCAGTCATGCCCGGGGCAGCTGCTGCAGCCGATCGAAGTGGGCGTCGCGGGAAAACAGGACGAGGTCGTGCTGGACGGCAAGGGCCGCGATCCAAATGTCGTTCATCGGGATAGGGGTGCCCTGCTTCCTGAGCTGAAGGAAGAGGCGGGCGTAGTGATGGGTGGTCTGCTCGTCGGGCCACAGGATCCTCACCCGGGGCCGATCAAGGAAAACTGTCAGGGTCCGCTCGTTCGACCGCCCGGCTGTCCCCGCGAGAAAACCCGCCCGCAGCTCGGCAAGCGTCACGAAAGCCATGCAGATGAGCTCCGCGGCCCGCATGCGTTCCACGGCTTCTGGAGCGCCCTCGCAGAAATCCCGGTACCGGTTGGTATCGAGGAGGATTCTCATTTCCACAGCTCCTCATCGACCCGGTCCATCTCCGCCGCCACCCGGTCGAACTCGGGATCAGCCACCCAGGTTCCGGCAAGGTCGTCGAGGTCATTGTAGCTCACCTCAACATCCCCGACACCCAGGCCGCGGGCAAGAGCGTCCACCGCGACACTGTTCATGCTCCGTCCTTCGGCTCGAGCCAGCTCCCGAAGCCTTGCGCCAACCCTCGCGGGAACTCCCCGAATCGTGTATTGTTCCGATTGCCTCTTCTTCATGAATGCATGTTAGGCGAGGTATGCATGCACCGTCAAGTGATCAAGCACTCCCTCAGTCCGGCAGGCCGATTCCGATCTGGCCAGAAAGCGTTGCTGCTGCCCATAGGCCTCACGGCGGGCGGTAGCCACGCATCAAGACAAGGGGCAGAATAATGATAGTGCGGGATAAACTGCCGAAGAGAGCCGAGCCCAGCTTGTGAAGACTTCTCTCGCGGATTCTCAAAAGGGGAAAACATGGTAGTGAAAAAGAACGTCGCCCTGGTCGCCCACGACAACTGCAAGAAGGACCTCGTGGAATGGGTGAGCTGGAATTGGAGGCTGCTCCTCAATCATCAACTGGTCTGCACGGGTACTACCGGGAGGCTCGTGGAGGAGGCGCTTGCCCGGCAGAGAGACGAGGCGCACCCCCTGCAATTCGAGGTGATGCGGCTGAAATCCGGACCGTTCGGCGGGGATCAGCAGCTGGGAGCGATGATAGCGGACGGGAAGATCGACGTCCTCATCTTCTTCTGGGACCCAATGCAGCCGCATCCTCACGACGTCGATGTCAAGGCGCTCTTGAGAATATCCGTCCTGTACAACATTCCCACGGCATGCAACAGATCGACCGCCGATTACCTTATTTCCTCCCCGTTGATGGTCGAGAAATACACCCCTGCCGCGCGAGACTACTCGGAATACCTCGGGAGAAAGCTCGATCAGTAAGAGGGCGATGGAGTCCAGACAAGATTCATGCATGAGCCAACACGGTCCGTTGACACCGCCGCCCGCTGTCTGATTCAATGCGGAAGTTCCACACGCGAGGAGGCGTCTATGAAGGTCGGGTTCTACGGTCATGTCCGGCAGTATCACGCGATCAAGGGGGAGATCGACGCGCGGCTGCAGGAGGTCCTGGAGAGCGGCGAGTTCGTGATGGGCCCGATGCTCAAGAGGTTCGAGAAGGAGCTTGCCGACTACATGGGGATGAAGCATGCGATCGGTGTGAACAGCGGCACCGACGCCATCTGGCTCGTCCTTCTGGCGCTCGGAATCGGGCCGGGCGACGAGTGCATCACCACCACCAACACCTTTTTCGCCACCGCGGAGGCGATCTGGTTCACCGGCGCCACCGTCGTGTTCGTCGACTCCGATCCGCGGACAGGCTGCATCGACCCCGAAAAGATAGAGAAGGCGATCACGCGGAGCACGAAGGCGATCATTCCGGTCCACCTCTACGGCCAGTGCGCTGACATGAAGGCCATTCACGCCATCGCGCAGAAGCGCTCCCTGCGCGTCATCGAGGACAACGCACAGGGCTTCGGGGCGCGGGGCGACGGATTCCGAATCGGGGAGCTTTCCGACGCCGTATGCACAAGCTTCATCATCCAGAAGAATCTGGGGACCTTCGGCGACGGCGGCGCGGTTGTCACGAACAATCCCGAGATCGATCGCATCGTGCGCAAGCTGCGCAATCACGGCTCGGACAAGAGGTCGGTGCACAGCATGGGCTACAACAGCAGGCTGGACGACATTCACGCGGGCTTCCTCAGCGTCAAGCTGAAGCACATCGACGCGTGGAACGCCCAGCGCAGGACATGGGCCGAACGATACACGAAAGGGCTTGCGGCGGCGAAGTCTTTCACCTTGCCGTCCGCGACCCCCGGGTACTACCACATCTACCACCTGTACGTCATCGAGACGAAAAATCCCGCTCACCGGGACCAGCTTCTCACGTTTCTCGCCGACAACGGGATCGACGCCAAGTGCCACTACCCCATCGCCATCCACCAGCAGGAAGGGTACCCGTGGGGGAAGAAGGCGCGCCTCGCGGGGCCCGTTCCTCAGTCGGAGAGGAACGCGGCCACCTGCGTGTCGCTGCCGATGTACCCCGAGCTGACGGCGGAGGAAGTGGACTTCGTGATCGCGAAGACAATGGAGTGGGACAAGGCGCACGCATAGCGTGGAGGCGCCTGTCGGGGGGAGGGCGACGATGGAGACGCGGTATCGGGTCATGGTGGTGGGGTTGGGGAAGCGGGGCGCTCATCACGCCGCAGCATTCCACGCCAACTCCCGGTTCACGGTCGTGGGAGTGTCGGACGTCGATGCGGGGAAGCTCAAGGACGTCGGCGGGTTCGGCGATCCAAAGACGGGCACAGACCCGGCAGCGCTCGCCCGCGCTCTGAAGCCCGATGTGTTCTGCTTCTGCACTCCACCGTCCATCCGATACGAGCTCGCGAAGGTGGGTGTGGAATCAGGCGCGAAGCTGATCGCCTTCGAGAAACCCGTGGCCATGTCCAGCGCCGAGGCGATGCGCATCAGGGATCTCCTGTCCGGGAGCGGAATCAAGGCCGTGGTCAGCCACCAGCATCGTTATGGCGAGCACTACAGGAAGACCGCGGACGCGATCGCAAGCGGCGCTCTCGGCAGGGTGCACACGGTCTATGCCACGGCCGGCGGATGGATGCTCCACATGGCCAGCCACCTCATCGACTACATGCGATGGTACAACGGTGGCGCCGATGCCCAGTGGGTCATGGCGCAGGCCGCGGGCCGGGGCAAGCTCTCCGACCTGCACGCGTCTCCCGACTACATCGCGGGGTTCATCCAGTTTGCGAATGGGGTGCGCGGCATTCTGGAATGTGGCGCAGGCGCTCCGGATGTCCCCGAGGTCGACTATTGGTGGCGGAAGTGCAGGATCGGCGCCCAGGGAACCGACGGATTCGCGGAGGTGCTCACGGGTGGAGGATGGCGGTCCGTGACGAAAACCGGCTCCTCCTCTGGCCCAGGAAGCATGAGCTACGATCAGGACATGCCGCCCTACATCCAGGATATGGCGGACTGGCTGGATGGCAGGAAAATACATCCCTGCAATTTCGAATCCGCGCACAAGGGGCACGAGATCCTGATGGCGCTTGTCCGCTCCGTGCTCCATGGAGGGCAGGTGCCGCTGCCCTTGTCTTCCGGCATGGACGAGATGGCGCTCCTCAAGGAGAAGCTGCCCGATGCGAAGGTCCTCCTCTCCTCGGCCGCGAACGCCAAGGAGTACGCCTCCTAAGCCCGGGTTTCGCTTCGAGATTCCCGACCGAGCCCCTGAGACCTGAGCCCTTTGACCCTGTTACCCAAAATACTGTAGAGTGCCCGACTCCGGAGCATTTTGATGGTCAACCTCTCCAACATTCGCGTCGCGTACGGCGAGCGCGTCATTTTCAAGAACGGGGATTTCCTTCTTCGCCCTGGAGACAAGGTCGGCCTTGTGGGACCGAACGGCGCGGGGAAGACCACGCTCTTCAAGGTGATCTGCGGGATCGAGAAGCCCGACGAAGGCACCGTCTCCATGGATCCCGGCACCGTGGTCGGCTACTTTTCCCAGGAAGTGGGCGAGATGTCCGGCCGGAGCGCTCTGCAGGAGGTGCTTGCGGGAGCGGGACGAGTATTCGAAGTGGGCCGGGAAATGGCCGTTCTCGAACACCAGATGTCAGAGACCGACGGCCCGGGGCTTCCGGACGCGGAGATGGGCCGCTATGGCGCGCTACAGATGGAGTTCCAGCGCGGGAACGGCTACGACCTTGAGAACCGGGCGGAAGCAATCCTCACCGGCCTGGGGATCGGCAAGGACCGTTACCATCTGCCGGTGGAGAGCTTCTCGGGCGGCTGGAAGATGCGCATCGCCCTGGCGCGCATCCTCCTCCTGGATCCCGATGTCCTCCTCATGGACGAGCCCACCAACCACCTGGACCTCGAGTCGATCGTCTGGCTGGAGGAATGGCTCGCGTCATATCGAGGCGACCTCGTCATGACCAGTCACGACAGGGAGTTCATGACCCGGATCTGCAGCCGCACGGTGGAGGTCGCAGCGGGCGCTATCACGACCTTCGCGGGCGACTACGATTTCTACGTAAGGGAGCGGGCCGTACGACGGGAGCAGCTCATCGCGTCCCAGAAGCGCCAGGCGGCCATGCTGGCCAAGGAGGAGGTGTTCATCGCCCGGTTCGGAGCCCGTGCCTCGCATGCGGCTCAGGTCCAATCCCGTGTGAAGACCATCGAGAAGATCGAACGGATAGTCATTCCACCGGATCCCAAGGAGATGAAGGTCTGCTTCGCCCCCGTTGCCCGAAGCGGGGATATCGTGGTCCGCATGGAAGATCTGTCCAAGGCTTGGCCCCTTCCCGACGGATCCCTTCATCCGGTGTTTCATGGGCTCACAGGCGTTGTGAAGAGGAATGATAAAATCGCATTGACGGGCATCAACGGCGCGGGCAAATCCACGCTCCTGAAGGTCGTCACTGGACAGGCTGAGGCTTCCGGCGGGAGCTGCACGATCGGCGCCGGCGTCAGGATCGGGTATTTCAGCCAATACTCCGGCGACATCCTCATTCCCAGCCGCACGGTTTTCCAGGAGGTCGCGGAGCGCCTGCCCAAGGCGGGCGAGGGTGTCATCAAGAATACCTTAGGCGCATTCCAGTTCTCCGGCGACGACGTGGACAAGAGGGTCGCCGTGCTGTCGGGTGGAGAGAAAAGCCGGGTCATGCTGGCCTGCATCCTGGCCCAGCCGGTTAATTTCCTCGTTCTGGACGAACCGACCAATCACCTCGACATCACAAGCCGTGAGGTCCTCCTGGAGGCGCTGCAGGAGTTCGACGGTACGCTGATGATCGTGAGCCATGACCGCTATTTCCTGCGGCATCTCTCGAATCGGGTCTTCGAGATCGACCGTGGCTCCCTCAGGGTATATGAGGGCGGCTACGGAGAGTACCTGTCCAAGACGGCTTGAGGGGGCGTAACGCATCGGCTGATCCTAGCCTGCCACCCCTCGGTTCGAGGGGGAGGGGAGACTTGCCGTCTTCCACGTCATCAAGGACGCGGGATGTTTTGGCCAACCTATGGGTCGAGCAGTTGACTTTTCAGTATGGTTCATGCATGATTCATGCATGGCAACAAAAACCATTTCACTTGAACTGGATGCCTATGAACGGCTTCGAAAAGCCAGGCGCACACCATCCGAATCATTCTCATCAGTGGTGCGAAGGGCTGTCTTCCCGGGAACCCCATGCACGGCGGGGGAGGTATTGGAAATCGCGAAGCGTCGGCTGGAAGAAGGGAAAACGCTGCTTTCCTCAGAATCGCTGGATCGACTCGATGCGGCGCAAAAGAATCCCAGATCTTCAGAATCGCATTGGACAGGACAATGATCGTCGATACCACATTCCTGATCGACCTGGAGCGGGAAATCCTCCGTAGGCAACCAGGACCTGCAATGGAGTTTCTTGACCGTAATCACGCGCAGCCGATGCGGATAAGCGTTGTAACGTTTGGCGAACTGGCCGAGGGTTACGAGGACCCGGCAGCACCCGAGTTAGAGGAGCTGATCGCCCCTTACGGAATCGTCGAGATTACTCGGTCCATTGGCAGGAGATATGCCGCGATCTCCCGCGTCCTTCATTCTTTAGGGAGCCGCTGGGGCGACAACGACTTGTGGATCGGGGCGACGGCGCTCGAAGTCGGCGAACCGCTCGTAACGCGCGACCTGGACCATTTCAGACGGATAACGGGATTGACGGTGATACAATACTGAGAGAGTAGCGGTCTGCAAGCCCGAACGCACGGTCATCCGCGGTTCTCGGGCCGGTACGGCGTGCCTTCGAGGGGCAGCCTTGTCCTGAGCCTGCCATCCCTGGCAAAATAGGCTCCTGCAATGGCTGCCGCGGTTGGGATCGTGCTGATTTCTCCGATTCCTTTCGCGCCGTAGGCCGCTCCCGAAACGCCGCCATCAATGGCGCTCCCCTGCCCGGCTTTCCGGACGATGATCGTCTCCACAGGCGGGATGTCCTTTGCGTGCAGAAGGCCAAGCTGGCCAAAGCGCGCGGTGGGATCACAGTCGGCCAGAGGGAAGTCTTCCGTGAGCGCGAAGCCGATGCCCATTGCCACGCCTCCCTCCACCTGACCCTCGAAGGCCAGGGGATTCACGACGAGGCCCGAGTCGTGCGCCGCCACGATGCGCTCGAGCCGGTCGTCTGGGCCGAGAATCGTGAGCTGGCATGCATAGCTGTACGCAACATGCCGGATCGGATTGACAGCGCCCGTTTCGAAAGGGTCCGTTTCCGCGTCGAACTGCCCCGAGAACTCCCTGCCCGCGAGGGATGAGTAGGGGAAGTCGCTGCTCTCTGCGAGGGCGGGGGATTGCTCCGCCCGCTCTTCCTCAAGCGCAGCACGTGCCGCAACCGCAGAGGCGCATGCACGCCGGCACGCCTCGCCGCTGATGAGGGTCTGGCGCGAGGCGGTGGTCGTGCCCGAGTCCGGGGTCGTCGCGGTATCGGGAAGCGCGACATGCACCCGATCCACATCGAGACCGAGGACATCGCAGGCGATCTGCGTGAGGACCGTCGCGATGCCCTGACCAGTGCACGCGGCGCCGGTGCAGATCTCCACGCAGCCGCGCAGCACTTTCACGACGCACCTGCCGATGTCGGGGTGCCCCATACCCAGCCCGGTATTCTTGAAACCGCATGCCAGTCCGGCCCGGCCGCGGGCAGCCTCGAATTGCTCCTTCACCGCGAGCAGGCATTCCTCGAGCGCCGTGTCGGGTCCGGCCGCTTGTCCGTTGGGGAGCGTGTCTCCGGGCCGGACCGCATTGCGGAAGCGTATCTCCCATGGCGAGAGGCCGGATTTTTCAGCGAGGGCATCGAGGGCGCTTTCGAGTGCAAAATTGACTTGCGGCACACCGAACCCCCGAAAGGCTCCGGCGGGCGGATTATTGGTGTGCACGGCAACCCCTTCAACGTCGATGTTCGGATAGGAGTATGGTCCACCTGCATGCGTCACGGCGCGGTGCAGGACTGGTCCACCCAGTGACGCGTACGCCCCCGTATCGGCCGTGATCTGCTCCTTGAGGCCCACGAGCATGCCGCGGCTGTCGCAGCCGAGGCGGAGATCGATGGTCATGGCGTGCCGCTTGACGTGGACCCGAGTGCTCTCGGCCCTCCCCAGGGTGCACTTGACCGGCCTCCTCGAAAGCCACGCGAGAAGGGCCGCGATGTGCTGGACTGTCTGGTCTTCTTTTCCGCCGAACCCCCCTCCCACGTATGCCGATACCACCCGCACCTTTTCCGGGGAAAGTCCGAGCGTGTCGGCGACGTACCTTTGCCCGTCATACACGTTCTGTTCCCCGGTGCGCACGAGGACGACGCCATTCTCGTCGGGAGGATACGCAAGGGCGCTCTCTGGCTCCATGAAGGCGTGGTCCGTGAAGGGCGTGGCAAAGGTTGCCTGAACGACGTGCGCGGCGGAAGCGAGCGCCCCATCGGCGTCACCCCATCTCACTGCCATGCGGGAGAGCACGTTCCCCGTGGAGTGAAGCACCGGAGCGCCGGGGGCGAGGGCTGCCTGGGGAGAGCGCACGGGGTCCATGACCTCGTACTCTGCGCTGATGAGCCCCAGCGCTTCCCGCGCACGGGCGGGGGTTTCAGCGGCCACGATCGCCACCGCATCGCCGACGCAGCGCGTCACTTCCCCCACGGCGATCAGAGTCGGCCAGTCGGCGATGACGCTTCCGGTGTGGCGATTGCCCGGTATATCCCGCCAGGTCGCGACCACGGCCACACCCGCAAGCGCGCGGGCGGCTGAGACGTCTATGGAGAGAAGCCGGGCACGGGGGTGCGGCGTTCGCAGGACTGCGCCGAAGAGCATGCCGGGCTCCGACAGATCGTCGACATACTTGGCTTCGCCCCTGGCCTTCAAGGCTGCATCGACGCGGCGCAGCCGCGTTCCAATCCCAGCACGGGAAGGCGACGCCTCCCCCTCGGGCACCCCCCGCCTGTACCGCGCGGCGAGGAGCACTCCTTCGACGATCTTTGCATAACCAGTACAGCGGCAGAGATTCCGCCGAAGCGCAGCGCGGACCTCCGCCGGGCCGGGGTCAGGGTTGCTGTCGAGGAGGGCTTTTGCTGCAAGGACCATGCCGGGAGTGCAGAAGCCGCACTGGACAGCTCCCGCCTCTGAAAAGCCGCGCACGTACGCATCCATCTCGGGCTCGGGGATCCCTTCGACGGTCACGATCGACTTGCCCGCGATCCGCTCCAGCGGGATGGTGCAGGAAGTGAGGAGCGCGCCGTTGACGAGCACGGAACATGCTCCACAGGCTCCCTCTCCGCACGCGTTCTTGGCTCCCGTGAGCCGGGCCTCTTCGCGCAGGTAGGAGAGGAGGGAGCGGCCCCCCTCGGCCTCGACCTTGACGCCGTTCAGCGTGAATCGCACCATTACAGAATCTTACGCTAGAACCGGGCGTTGCGGCAGCCTCGGCAGAGCTCCTATGTCACCTTTTCCCAGCTCCCCGACTTCTCCGAGCGGAACAGGGCGTCGAGCACCTTCATGTTGGCGATGGCGTCCTGCGGCGGAGTGGGGACGGAGCCGCCCTCTCGAACGGCCCTGGAGAACGCCTCGAACATCTCAACATACTGGTCCGAAACGGGCGACACAATGTTCCGGGTTCCGACACCCGTGCTCACCGTTAATTGTAGGGGAACATCGGGATAGGCGTTGAAGGGCAGGTGGATCGTCATCTGTCCGCCCGAGCCGATGGCGTCGACCCGCTGCGACGGGTGGGTCTGCGTCGCCACGGTGAAAACAGACCGCACCGTGCCGAAATCCAGAATGCCTGAGGTGAGGATGTCCGTCTTGAGCGCAGGATCGCGATGCACGAGGCTTATCGCTCGCTCAGGCTCCTTTCCAAGTAGGAACCGGGCGCTGGAGACGGCGTAGCATCCGATATCGGGAATTGCTCCCCCTCCTGCTTCGAGGATGTTTCTGATGTTCGTCGGGTCCTTCAACATGTAGGTGAACAGAGTGTGGATCGAATGGACCTGCCCGATTTCGCCAGTCGCCACGATCTCCCGCGCCCGCTTCCACTGCGGATGGAAGCGGTACATGAAAGCCTCCATCACGAGCACGCCCTTGCCCTCGGCGTGGCGGATGGCCTTCTCCGCTTCAGCCGCGTCCATGGCAAAGGGTTTTTCGCACAGAACGTGCTTTCCGGCGTCGGCCGCCTTCTTCACCCATTCCGCATGCATGTGGTTGGGGAGAGGGATGTAGACCGCTTCGATCTCCCGGTCGGCGAGCAGACGCTCGTAGGAACCGTACGCCTTCGGCATGCCGAACTCCCGCGCCGCGGCCGCGGCTTTCTCCTGCGAGCGGGACGCGATGGCGCGCATCTCGACGAGCGGGGATGTGCGGAGATTGGCGTGCACCCTCAACCGGTAATGCGTCGAGTCTGACAGAACCCCCCAGACCACTGGCTTCATGATTGGACTCCTTCCTCCCCGCAAGAATACCGCAAGAGACGCAGGGGTCAAGGGCCGGGGAAAGGATGCGCGGTTGCACAAAACGACGCTTGATCGCATGCGTCAGCGGCACTTAAAAACTATCACGACACTGGGAGGGATCCTTCGTACGGAAGGAGAAGCCGATGAAAACCAGAAAAAGCCGTTTCAGTGTCGCTACAGGGATGCGCGCGTCCCGAATCCTCAGCAGGTCTGTGGGGAGTACCCTACGACAACGCAGGTGTGCCGGACCACGAGGTCAGCTTCGAGGGTGGCCGCGACTTTTCGCCGCCATTGAACACCCGTTATCCTACAATGAGACTTGCGATACCGACTTCACCTTCGTCCACTTATACCCGCAGGCTAGGCATTTGTAGGTGACATTGTGTTTGGCGTCGATGTGGGGGACAGGCGGACTGTTTTTACCCCCACCATGCAGTCTTCTCTTCAGAGTTCCCGGAATGAGCTGCCATCCGACCACCTCATTCCTGATGCGCCCGCAGTAGGGGCATCGCTTCGGCAACCTATGGGAAAGCAGGTCGACCCCGATCGCAGTCGCACCCAAAAGAACAATCGACACCAGCACGATCCATATGCCGCTGCTCACATCGTCTCCTCGCGTCTTTGTGCGGAATAACAATCTGCCTGCTACAGAGGCCTGTCAAGGTCCTGTGGAGGCGAGGAACTGGCTCGCCGGTTTTTCTCGCTCGAGCCGCGCCGCTGAGGTTTTTCCCAACGATCGCTGCCCGGCTGCAGGTCAACGCCTTCCGGCCCGCTTTTTGCCGTGCTCCTTCGCTCGCGCAACCCGTCTTGCGTGAAAACGGCCGGCAAGAATTGACATTGTGTGCGCGTGCACGCTACTTTCGAACTCCACATTGAAATGTCGACCTGCACCACGAGGAGGCCCGTCGCAATGATTGCTCACCGCAATTCCCGCGCATCAAAGGTTGCGCGGAAGAGGCGGGAGAGACTGCCTTGCGCCGCCCCCGGCTCGCGCGAAGGTCCACACCGCCTTGGATCGGGTCTTCTCCTTGCGGCGCTCACATGGTGTGTGGCGATGTTGCTGATTGTGGCCGCTCCACTCGCGTCCCTCCACGCGGAGCCCGCATCCGCTGCATCTTCCCCCTATGGGCCTGCGATCGACCAACCCGGTCTGATCATCCCGGTCATACGGATGCGAGCGGAAATCCTCCCCTGACTCGAAGCTCTGAAAAGGCTGCCTGTCGGTCCGGCATTCCAGGTCACCCCAAGCTACACGAAACCCTTCAGCGCGGGTGTCCTGGCTCTGGATTTCGTTAGGCTCGGCCTGGCCTGGCTCAATTTCCAACGCTTTCTCGCCGGCCTTCCGGATGATGTCGTGGTCAACCTGGAGTGGACGACCCTTGCCCAGCATGCCGCCGTGCTGCTCAGCATTGAGGGCAGCCTCTCCTCTGCTGTCGCGGGCTTCATGTTCGACTCTGATGAAGGCAACATCGATCGTGTCGGGCATCGGCGCTGGATTCTGGCTCCCGGCCTTCGGGAAGTCGGCTTCGGCTACGCGGAGGGGTTCGTCGCGCTGAAAGTGTTCTCCAAGAATGGATCCGCGAATCGGTCAGGGCTCGCGTACATCGCGTGGCCTCCTGTCGGCGAGGTCCCGCTCTCGGTTTTCCCGTCAAACGCGGCGTGGTCGTTCTCGATGGACCCAACTGCGTTCGGCGGACAACTGGGGAGCGCGCGGGACAGCATCCGTGTGGAGCTCACGCGCGCGCGGGGCGGCAAGGTATGGAGATTCGGTGCGGATCAGCGCGGGGGATACTTCAATGTGGAGAAGTCAGGATTCGGCTTGCCATTCTGCGTCATATTTCGGCCAAACGGCCTGGAAGCATTGCTGCACAACGACGTGTTTGAGGTCCGGATTCTCGGCCTCACCAGGGGCGGCAGCCAGGAGATCCCGGTGCGCTACCGGGTGGGTTTCTTCAACCCTGGTCCCAAGATAACGGTGACGGCCGTGTCCAGGAAACCGCGCGTGCAGACCATCGATTTCGCGTGGGAGACGAGGGACTTCGGGAGGAAGAGCGGCTCAACAACGGACGGCTCCATGAACTTTGGCTTTGTGGGGGTTCCTCTGAAGGGGTTCTCCTTCTCGCTCGACACACCCGAAGGCGTTCTTCCTATAGGAGTGGAGATCAACGAATCGGGAAAAGTGATCGGCCCAGGCGAATGGGTCGAAGCGCCTGCTGGCGGAATTGTATGGTTCAAGATCGTGACCGCCGCATCGGGAGGCGAGATCCGATACAACGTGTATCGCAAGGCCAAGGGATGGAGTCCGTGGGTCTCGGACGGAGAGAAAGCCGGATTCGGCACGAGTGAGCCCATAGAGGTCATCAACGTTTTCTTCCGGTGACCGCGCCTGGTTCCCGCGCCGACGGACGCTCGGCGACGGCCTTTACGCGCCCGGCGCGCCTTCCTCGAAATAGGTGGCGGCCGCAAGCCAGCGCCCGATGTTCACAGAGGCCCAAGGGATGTAGATCCCGAGGGTGATGATCGACAGGAGGGTCTGGCCCCAGAGCAGGCCGAAGCCCCTGCCCATTTTGCCCTCGAAGCCCAACAGGCCGACCTCCGCGTCGCCCTTCGACAGCGCGGTCCGCGAGGTGAAGTATTTGTACGCCTTCAGCGCCGCCGCGGGCCAGTAGATGCCGATCGTGATCACTGTGAGGAGCAGCTGCCCGAGGATGAATCCGCAGGAAGGCCAGAAGGAGGTTTTCCACGCGATGGTGACGGCGTTCCAGCGGATGCTTACGAACCATTTGCACATGAGGTACAGAAGGGGGATGATGACTATGAATATGACGAGGACCTGGACAAAAGCCGATGACATAGCGGCAAGCTGGGCGGTCGAGGCGCCCATCCCGCCACTCGCCACGGAGACGCCAAGAATGACCCCGAAGATGACGCTGACGACGATGACGGGGATCCAGAGGGCGAGCAGGAAATACTTGAAGAGCTTGCCGCCCTTGCTGAGGAACTCGGGGCTTGCGCCGTCGAAGATCGTCTCGCCCACGAGATACGCGACGATGCGCCGCGTATACCAGGGCACGTAGACGGTGAGCGTCACGATCGAGAGCAGGAGCCCTACGATGTTCATCCCCAGATATTTTCCGATGTCGCCTCGGAAACCGAAGGCTTTTCCGCCAATGGAGAGCTTCGGCAGGATGATCCTAAGGAAGATGACCGTGAAGATTGCCTGGATGATCAACATCGCGAACAGGAAGGCGAGAAGCAACAGCAGGTACACTCCGGTGCGCGCGACAAGCGATGGCGCCAATCTGGCGGCCATCAGAATCGGAACATAGAAGAGGAGGAACAGCGTCCAATATCCGAGGAAGGGTCCCCACCAATCCTTGCCCCTGAGGGTGAAGTCGAAGTTGGTCTTCATACGGCCTCCTGCATTTTCTATACGGTTTGACAGCCTCCACTTGCATTCTCGTACCAGACTCTGCCTCTATCCGCTGAAACCGACATTCTACTGCTGATGAATCGGAACTACTCTGTCCCCGGCTCCCCAGTGTCGTCAAGAACGATTCCGCGTGGTGCTGGGTAGAGACTCAGTGCCCAGGGCGTCGTGGCGCTCGGGGCTTTCGTCGTCTCGCAGTCGCTGCGACGGCTGCCGCCCAAGGGGGAGTGGCCGCATATCAAGACAAAAGGCGCCGCCCCTTGACTTTTTCGCGATTGATGTGGAAAATTCGCGGACGAATCGATGCGGGAGGTTTCCATGCGCTGGCATTGACCCAGTCGAAGCTCTTGTCTCGCGATCCCGCCCCTGATCCTGCTCGTCATCGAGTTCGCCGATGAGCTCGTCGGCGGTATAAGAGAAGCTGCGTGGCCCCTGATCAAGTCAGACCTCGGTCTCACCTACGCGCAGATCGGCGCCTTGATGAGTCTCCCCACGCTCGCCAGTTGCCTCATCGAGCCGGTGCTCGGAATACTTGCCGACGCTTGGCGGCGCCGAGCCCTGGTCCTGATCGGCGGCGCCTGCTTCGCCGTCGCTGCCTTGCTCACCGCGGCCAGCCAGGGCTTCGGCATGCTGTTGATTTCGTTCATGCTCTTCTACCCGGCATCGGGAGCCTTCGTGAGCATCTCCCAGGTGGCGCTGATGGACGGCTCGCCTCGGCGGCGAGAACAGAACATGGCGCGATGGACTCTTGCCGGCTCCATCGGCATGACAGCAGGACCGCTCGCGCTCGCGGCAGCAGCCGCGCTCGGGCTGGGATGGCGCTGGCTTTTCGTCGGAGCAGCCGGGCTCGCGGTGGCATGCACCGTGCTCGCTCGCCGCTATCCCTTCGACGCGAGCCGCGCGCCGAAGCGTCACGGAATCGCAAGCCTCCGCCACGGTCTTCGCGCCGCGCTCCGTTCCCTTCGGCGTCGGCCCGTGCTGCGGTGGCTCGCGCTGCTTCAGGCATCCGACCTGATGCTCGACGTGCTGTTCGGGTATCTCGCTCTCTATTTTGTGGACGCAGCCGGCTTCTCGGTCACCCAGGCCGCGCTCGCCGTCACGGTTTGGACGATCGTCGGCCTGGCTGGGGATTTCCTCCTCATTCCTCTTCTGGAGCGAGTGGAAGGCGTTGCGTATCTGAGGCTCAGCGCTGCGGCGATGGCGCTTCTCTTCCCCGGATTCCTTCTGGCCCGCGCGCTCCCGCTCAAGCTTGCCCTGCTCGGCGCGATGGGGCTCCTGAACTCCGGCTGGTACGCGATCCTCCAGGCGAGATTCTACGCGGCCATGCCGGGCCGAGCCGGCGCCGCGATGGCGGTCAGCAACCTCGCCGGAGTGCTCGGCAGCCTCGTGCCGGCAGTGCTCGGCCTGGTGGCAGAGGCAGCTGGCCTGCGCGCGGCAATGTGGCTGCTGCTCGCCGGCCCCCTCGCGCTCCTCATCGGCCTTCCGGCCGGGAAGCTCCGCAGGTCCCCCGCGTCGCCGTCGCCTTGGGCCTGATCGTCGGCGCCCGGCGCGCGGCGAGGAATCGCGCGAGGAAGCGGGCGGTGTGCGAGCCCGAGCGGATCCGGGCGACCTGATCGGGGGTGCCTTCCGCGACGATCCTGCCGCCGCCGTCTCCCCCTTCGGGCCCCAAGTCGACGATCCAGTCCGCTTCGGCGACGATGTCGAGGTTGTGCTCGATGATCACGACGGTGTTCCCCGCATCCACAAGCCGGTGCAGGACGCGGATGAGCTTCTCGATGTCGGCCATGTGCAGACCGATGGTCGGCTCATCCAGGACATAGAGGGTGCGGGGCGCCGAGCTTCGCGCCTTGGCCAGCTCGGTGACGAGCTTGATCCGCTGCGCCTCTCCGCCGCTCAACGACGGGCTCTGCTGGCCGAGGGTGATGTAGCCCAGCCCGACGTCCTGCAGCAGCTTCAGCGCATGGCGCACTCCCGGGTGGAAGCTGAAGAACTCGACGGCCTCCTCGACGCTCATGGCCAGCACGTCGGCGATGGTCTTCTCGCGGAAGGCGACGGCGAGGGTCTCCTCGTTGAAGCGCTTGCCGGCGCAGGAGTCGCAGGGCACCGTCACGTCGGGCAGGAAGCTCATCTCGATCTTCTTCATTCCCTGCCCCTCGCACTCCTCGCAGCGCCCGCCGGTCACGTTGAAGGAAAAACGACTCGCCGAGTAGCCCCGTATCCGCGCCTCGGTGGATGAGGCGAAGAGGCGCCGAACATCGTCCCAGATCCCGACATACGTGGCGGGGCAGGAGCGCGGGGTCTTGCCGATCGGGGTCTGGTCCACCTCGAGGACCCTGCTCACCGCGCGCCATCCCCTGATGTCCGCGCAGCCGTGCAGCTTCTGCTCCGCCGCGGATCCTCGTCTGCGCGCTCCCGCGACCAGGCGGCGGAGGTTCTCGTAGAGGATGTTGCGCACGAGCGTGCTCTTTCCGCTTCCGCTCACTCCCGTCACGCACACGAGCCGGCCGAGGGGAATCGACACATCGAGCGCCTTGAGGTTGTGCAGAGTTGCCCGCATGATTTCAAGCGAGGTGTCGGCAGAAGCGGTTCCGCCGCGTGCGCGGCGGCCCGCGAGCGGGTGCCTGAGCGGCTGGCGCAGGAACCTCGCCGTGAGGGAGGTCCTGCTCCTCATGATCTTTGCGATCGTCCCCTCGGCCACCAGCTGCCCGCCGTTCACCCCTCCGCCCGGACCGAGGTCCACGATGTGCTCGGCCCTGCGGATCGTCTCCTCGTCGTGCTCCACAACGACGACGGTATTGCCTTTCTCCCGAAGCCTGCGAAGGGTGTCCAGGAGCACGAGGTTGTCCCGCGCGTGCAACCCGATGGTCGGCTCGTCGAGGATGTAGCACACGCCGCGGAGGTTGGAGCCGAGCTGGGAGGCGAGGCGGATGCGCTGTGCTTCGCCTCCGCTCAGCGTCGGAGCCGAACGGTCGAGGGAGAGGTACGAGAGGCCGACCTGTTCGAGGAAGGCGAGCCGGGATGCAATCTCGGCGACGATGTCGCGAGCGATTTCCTTCTCCCTGCCCGCGAGGCGAAGGCCTGCCATCTCCTGTTCCAGGTCAGCGACGGGCAACCGGGTGTACTGGGCGATGCTCCTGTCGCGGAAGCGCACGGCAAGCGCCTCGGGGCGCAGCCGCAGGCCTTCGCATGCGGGGCATGTCCGCTCCGCGCCGCCCCACCAGTCGTTCCACCAGATCTCCTCGCCGGTCTGCTCCTGGTCGAAACCCTCGAGCTGGAGCCCCGTGCCGTAGCAGGAGGGGCACCACCCATGCTTGGAGTTGTACGAGAACAGGCGCGGGTCGAGCTCCTCGAAGCTCCTCCCGCATCTCGGGCAGGCCCGCTTCGTCGAGAAGGTGATCGCCCCCACCCTCACCACTCCCTTGCCGAAATCGAGGCCTCTGGCGAGCAGCGCGCGCAGGGCTCGCTCGCTCGCGGGGCTCGCCAGCTCCCCTCCGACGGGGAGCTCGATCGTGTGCTCGCGAAACCTGTCCAGCCGGGGCCACGGGACCGTTGGGATGAACTGGCCGTCCACCCGCAGCCGCTGGAAACCCTTTGCCGCTGCCCACGCCGCCAGGTCGGTGTAGTAGCCTTTGCGCGATGTGACCATGGGCGCGAGGATGGTGACCTGCTTCCCACGATGCTCGCGCATGATCCGGGCGAGGATGCTCTCGGGAGTTTGGGGCTGGATGGGCACCATGCAGTCGGGGCAGTGCTGCGTGCCCAGCTTGACGAACAAGAGGCGCAGAAGCGGGTAGATCTCCGTAAGGGTCGCCACCGTGCTCTTCCTGCCTCCCCGGCTGGTGCGCTGCTCGATGGCGACCGTGGGAGGCACGCCGTAGACGCCGTCGACGTCGGGCCTGTGCGCCGGCTGCACGAACTGCCTGGCATAGGCGTTCAGCGATTCGAGGTACCTGCGTTGGCCCTCGGCGAACAGGATGTCGAAGGCGAGCGTGCTCTTGCCGCTGCCGCTCACGCCCGTGATCACGGTGAAGGCCTCGCGGGGGATGCGCAGGTCGATGTTTTTGAGGTTGTGTTCGCGCGCGCGGCGAATGACGATCGAGGCGTCGGTCGGCGAGGCCGGCGCTGTCGGCAGGCGCGGGGCTTTCCGCAGAGCTGCTCGCACCGCCATCTTCCTGAAGGCGGCGAGTCCCGACCGGCGCAAGGCCACGCCCGTGCGGCTGTCTGCGACCGCGGCGACCTGGCGAGGAGTGCCGGCGCAGACCACGCTCCCGCCGTCTTCACCGCCCTCGGGACCCAGATCGATGATCCAATCCGAGGCGCGGATGACGTCGAGGTTGTGCTCGATCACGACAACGGAATGTCCTGCTGCGATGAGCTTGCGGAACGCCCTGAGCAGCGTCGCGATGTCGTCGAAGTGCAGGCCCGTCGTCGGCTCGTCGAAGAGGAACAGCAAGCCGCGGCCTTCCGCCCTCACGGCGGCGCTCGCGCGATCCCCGCCCGCGCGTCCCTTTCCCGCTTTCGCCCCTCGCGTCCTCGCCCCACCGTTTTTCGAGAGCGCGAGGTGGCCGGCGAGCTTCAGCCTCTGCGCCTCCCCGCCGCTGAGCGTCGGCACGGGCTGGCCCAGGCTGAGGTAGCCCAGGCCAACGGCAGCGAGAGGGGCCAGGGCATTGAGGACCTCCGGCGCGTCGCTGAAGAAATCGCAGGCTTCCGTCACCGTCATGTCCAGGACATCCGCGATGGATTTTGAGCCGACCCCCCCCGGAGGCAGCAGCCCGACGTCGAGGACCTCGGGCCTGTAGCGCCGGCCGTCGCAGTCGGGGCAGCGGAGATACACGTCGCTCAGGAACTGCATCTCGATGTGCTCGAATCCGCTGCCGCTGCAGGTCGGGCAGCGCCCTGTTCCCGAGTTGAAGCTGAAGGTGCCCGCCGTGTAGCCCCTGTCCTTCGAGGTCGGCTCGGCGGCGAAGAGCTTCCTGATCGAGTCGAAGGCGCCGACGTAGCTCACTGGGTTCGACCGCGCGGTTCTGCCGATCGGGGATTGGTCCACGAGGACGACGTCCTCGACCAGCTCGTGCCCCACGATCGCCCGGTGCCTGCCGGGTGAGTCGACAGGCCGATGCTTCAGCTTGCGAAGGGCATTGTACAGGACGTCCTGAACGAGGGTGGACTTTCCCGAGCCGCTGACGCCCGTGATGCAGACGAGGGAGTCCAGGGGGATGTCGACGTCGACGGCCTTGAGGTTGTGCTCCGCTGCCCCGAGGATGCGCAGCATCCTCTTCCCGAGCGGCGCGTCGCCTTCCGCCCCGGGCGCCGCGACCTTTTTCCTTCCGGTCAGGTAGTCCGCGGTCAGGGAGGCGCGGTTGGCAAGGAGCTCGCCGAGCGAGCCGAAGGAAACGATCTCTCCTCCGCGCTCTCCCGCTCCCGGGCCCATGTCCAGAACGAGATCAGCGGCCCGGATCACGTCGGGGTCGTGCTCCACGACGATGATGGTATTCCCCGCGTCCCGCAGGCGTTTCAGGACGCCGATCAGCCGGCCGATGTCCCGAGGGTGCAGCCCGACGCTGGGCTCGTCCAGGACGAACAGCGCGTTGACGAGCGACGTGCCCAGCGCCGTGGTGAGGTTGATCCGCTGCACCTCGCCGCCTGACAGCGTCCGCGATTGCCTGTCCAGCGTGAGGTAGCCGAGGCCGACATCGACGAGGTAGGCGAGGCGCGTCCTGATCTCCGTGAGCAGCAGCGCGGCTGCCTCGTCGAGAGGGGCGGGCAGGGAGAGCGAGTCGAACATCGCGCGGCTGCACTCGATGGGCATCAGCATCACGTCGTGGATCGAATGCCCGCCCTCGCCGATCCTCCACAGCAGGGCCTCGGGTTTCAGCCGGGCGCCCCCGCATGCGGGGCAGGCCTGGTAGGCGCGATACCGGGACAGCAGCACGCGGATGTGCATCCGGTAGCTCTTCGATTCGAGCCATCCGAAGAACCGCTTGGCCCCGTACCACTTTTTCTCTTCCCACTCGCCCTCGCCGTCGATGACCCAGCGCTTCTGCTCCGCCGTGAGGCGCTTCCACGGCACGTCGACGGGAACGCCCCGCCGGGCGGCGAAGGAAAGCAGGTCGTCCTGGATCTCCTTGAAGCTCTCGGTCTGCCAGGGCTTCACGGCGCCGCCCGCGAGGCTGCGGGTCTCGTCGGGAACGACGAGGTCCCAGTCTATGCCGATGGTCCTGCCGAACCCGCGGCAGGTCTCGCAGGCGCCGATCGGAGAGTTGAATGAGAACATGTTCGGCGTGGGATCTCGGTAGTGGATGTCGCAGTCGGGGCAGTGCAGGTCAGCGGAGAACCTGAGCGGCCTGCCTGCCTCCTTCGCCCCCGCCTCTCCCTCGGCGTTCTCCAGAGGGTACACGCTGAGCCTGCCCTGGCCGTACTTCAGCGCCGCCTCCAAGTCCTCGACGATCCGCGCCCGGTTCTCCTTTGCTCCACGGACCCTGTCCTGGATCACCTCGAGGACCTGCCCCCTTTTCTCGCGCACGCGCGTGTAGCCCTGCTTCGAGAGCAGCTCCCTCACCTCCTCCTCGCCGAAGTTCGACGGGATCGTGATGGGGAAGGTGATGAGGAGCGCGCCGTCCTCGGGCAGCTGTGCCGCGATGCTCTCGGGGGTGTCCCTGCGGACCTCCCGGCCGCAGGTGCCGCAGGACAGCCGCGAGGCGCGCGCGAAGAGGAGCTTCAGGTGGTCCTTGTCCTCGGCCATCGTGCCGACTGTCGACCGGGAGGTCCGGACGGGATTGGCCTGGTCGATCGCGATGGCGGGGGGGATGCCCTCGATGCGGTCCACACGGGGCTTGTCCATCCTGTCGAGGAATTGCCGAGTGTAGGAGGAGAACGTCTCGACGTAGCGGCGCTGCCCCTCGGAGTAGATCGTGTCGAAGGCGAGCGACGACTTGCCCGAGCCGCTCACGCCGGTGATCACGATGAGCCTGCCCAGCGGGATGCGCAGCGTGAGATCTTTGAGGTTGTTCTGCCGCGCCCCCTCGACCAGGATGGCGTCGGGAGGGGAGGCGGGTCGGCGGTCGCGGGGAGACGGGGCCGATGTCGGGCGCTTAGCGATGTGAGCCCTTCTCTCTGGCTGCTTCGAAGAGAGCGACGATGTTCCCGGTCGGGACCGTGGCCTGGATGTTGTGCACATTGTTGAACACGAAACCCCCGCCCTTGCCGAAAACGCGGATGTTGTGCCGCGCCTCTTCGCGCACCTGGTCCGGCGTGCCGAAGGCAAAGGTGTGTTGCGGGTCGACCGCTCCGCCCCAGAAGGTGAACTTCTTGCCGTAGCGCTCCTTCAGGAGCTGCGGGGCCATTCCCGCCGCGGAGATCTGCACGGGGTTCAGGATGTCGACGCCGGCCTCGGCGAAGTCGTCGAGGAACGGCACGATCGAGCCGCAGGTGTGGAAGAATGTCTTCCAGCTCGTGTGCGCGTGCACCCAGTCGTTCACTGTCTTGTGCAGGGGTTTGAAAATCTCCCTGTAGGTCTGCGGCGCGATGAAGGGCCCGTTCTGCGACCCGAAGTCCGTGCCGCTGACCACGACCACGTCGATGCGATCGCCGACGGCCTGCTTGTACATCTCGAGGTTCTTCATCCCCACCTCGAGCTGCAGCCTGAAGATCTCCTCGATGTATCCCCTGCGCGAGATGATCGATACGTACCATTCCTCGGGGTCGCGGATGCCCTTCGGATGGGGGATATCGGGGCCGGGGACGAAGGCGATGTCGCCGAAGTTTCCGCCGGCAAAGTTGCCGACCAGGGAGTACTCCGTGTCGCGGTACAGCCGGGTCGATTCGGTCTCGAGGAAACGCAGGTCCTCGTCGGAGTACAGGGAGTAGGACTGCTCGACAAACTCCCGGGGATCGAGGCGAGCCTCGTCGATCGGCTCCTGGCGCACGATGGTGTCGAAGAAGAACCCGTCCTTCGGCATCCTGCCCGAGGGCGGCGCGCTCCTGTCGCCCTTAGGGTACTGCACGATGCTGCCGTCGGGAAGGACGTCGTACTCGAAGTGGCCCGAGATCTCCACCTCCGTGCCGTCGAACATGCGGAAGGGCTTCCAGTTCTCGTTCTTGTAGCCGAATATCGTGTTGGGAAACGCGATGCCCACGGTATCCACGCCGAGCGCTTTCCGCACCTCATCCTCGACCTCGCCGAGCATCTGGTAGGGCTCGTACACCCTGGTGACGCCGCTCGTGATTCCCAGCGCCTTTTTCAGTCGCGCGTACGCGCTCGCGTGGATGCCGCTGATCGCCGTGCTGCCGAGGTCGATCGGCACCCTGTCGGTCGGTTGGTGGGCGATCGCCTTGCGCACCCGCTCGCGTGAAGTCATGACAGCCTCCTTCGATTCACTCGTTGCCTCGTTGTTCGCCTGGCTGCAGGGTCTTTTCCATGAAGAGGGCGCCCTCGACGGGATTGTAGACGTAGGGAGCGATCTCGCGGAAGCCGAAAGATCTGTACATCGCGATCGCGCTCCGCATCGAAGGCAGCGTGTCCAGGCGCATGGCGCCGTACCCTTTCGCCTTCGCTTCCTCGAGCAGCCTGCGCACGAGCTCCCTGCCGATCCCGAGCTGCCGGCAGGCCGGCCGCACGTACAGCCTTTTCATCTCGCACGCGCGCCCGTCGATCCGTCTGAGCGCGATGCACCCGCAGGGATCCCCTTCGCGCTCGGCGATGAGCAGGGCCCCGTCGGGCGGGGCATACTTGCCGGGCAGCCCCTCGAGCTCCTCGGCGAATCCCTGAAACGAGAGGTCGATCCCGAGGGAGCCCGCGTATTCCGAGAAAAGCCCGCGAATCTCCCGCAGATCCTCCTGTGTCGCATGGCGATACGTGATGGTCATCCCGGCCCCTGCTCAATAGACGTATCGCTCTCCCGACAGCTTCGAGTGGGCGATCTTCAGCTTCCGATCCACGTCGATGCCGTACGGACAGAGACGATTCAGGCCGCTGTAGTCCGCGCGCGGATCCACCCGCCGCGCGAGAGCCGCGTATTCCCTGCGCGCGAGCTCCGCCTGCCCGAACCAGCCCTTCAGCCTTTCCCGCAGGGCGTACAGGGCAATGTCGACGACGCGCATGTCGTCCATCTGCCTGTCGAAGAGGCCCTCGAGGAGGAAGACTTCTTGCGGATCGAATCCGTCCTTCCTGCATTTCCCGCACAGCCGGCAGACGTAGTCGCCCAGCTCGGGGGCCGCGCGGAACCACTCCTCGCTCTCCCGTCCGCTCATGGGAGTGAAGGCCTCGACGGCGGCGAGGTCGGCCTCGAGCATCTCGGGGGTGTTGATGCCCATGACGACCGATGCAACCGGCAGGCTGAGGGTGTAGCGCAGCCCGGGACCGAGGGAGCGGTACAGGTACCCGTCTGCGAGGGACTTCATCGCGAGCACGCCGACCCCGGCGGCGAGGTAGCGGGGCAGCAGCTCGGCCTCGACGGAGGGGTAGTTGAACTTGTCGAGGTAGTTGAAGCCCGTCATCATCACCTCGAAGGGGAACCGGGGAAGCGCGGCGAGGAGGCCGTCCGGCCTGCCGTGGGCGGTAATCCCGATGAAGCGCACCTTGCCCGCGGCGCGCGCCGCGACGGCCGCTTCCGCCGCCCCGCCGGCGGCGAAGATCTGATCGACTTCCTGCGGGGTTTGGACGCCGTGCAGGAACAGCACGTCGACGTGGTCGGTCTGAAGGAACCCGAGGCTGCGGTCGATCTCGGCCGCGCAGCCCTGCCGCGTGCGCGCGAGCGACTTGGTGGCAAGGATAAACTCGCCTCGCCGCCGGGAGATGGACCTGCCTATTCTCGTCTCGGAGATCCCGTCCCCGTATTCGGCGGCGGTCTCGATGTAGTTGCCGCCCCTGTCCAGATACCCGTTCAGCAGGCGCGACGCCTCGGCAGTCGGGATCTCAACGAGGTGGAACCCGCCGAATCCGAGCACGGAGACCGACAGGCCGGTTTTTCCCAGCGAGCGTTTTTCCATGGCAGCACTCCCTCGCCCTCAGAATAGCGCGGCGCTGCGGCGCTGGCAAGGACGGGGGGTCCTCCGCAAGAGGCTGGCGCCCCGGGCCGGGCCGCTGCCTTGATTTCCTCCCCGCGCTGCCCTATGATTCCAGAGGGGCAGAGATGGCGAGAGTTCTGGTGATCGACGACGAGGCGACGGCTCGTGAAATGGTGCGGCAGGCGCTCGAGAGCGCCGGCCATGAGGTCGTCGAGGCGGACGACGGGGCGTCGGGCCTCGAGCTCCTGCGCTCGGGGCGGTTCGCCCTCGCCGTCGTGGACGTCATGATGCCGGTCAAGGGCGGGGTCGAGACCCTCATCGATATCCACAGGGACTTCAAGGACCTGAAGGTGATCGTCATCTCGGGCAAGATCGACGTCGACTCCGATGCCTTCCGCAGGCTCGCCGAGCACTTCGGCGCCTCCCGGATCCTCAGGAAGCCTTTCGCCATCCGCGAGCTGCTCGAGGCGGTTCGCGAGGTGCTCTAGACGTACTCCTCGCTCGAGCATATGCCGCGGTTGGGGCAGACCTCCTAGTTGCCAACCGCGGGCGCCGCCATCTCGTCTCTCTCCAGCCCCTGCTGCTTCCACAGCGTGTAGTACAGGCTCTTCTTCCTCAACAGCTCGATGTGCCCGCCCTGCTCGACGACCCGCCCCTTCTTCAGCACGACGATGCGGTCCGCCCGCGCGACCGTTGACAGGCGGTGGGCGATGAGAAGGGTGACGAAGCTGGGCCGGGTGCGGATGATCCCTTCGATCGTGCGGGTGATCTCTTTTTCCGTCTCCGTGTCCAGCGAGCTGGTGGCCTCGTCGAAGATGAGCAGGTCGGGCTTCCGCAGCAGCGCGCGCGCGATCGCCAGCCGCTGCCTCTCGCCGCCTGACAGCTTCAGGCCGCCCTCGCCCAGGCGCGTGTCCAGCCCCTGCCGGGTGCGCTCCAGCAGGCTCGCGAGCTGCGCCGCCTCGAGGCTCGCCATGCACTCCTCGTCCGTCGCTTCCGCGCGCGCGAACCGGAGGTTGTCGCGGATCGTGCCCGCGAAAAGCTCGATCGCCTGCGGCACGAACCCCACGCGCGTTCGCAGCAGGTCGTAGTTCACCTCGCGGGAGTCGATGCCGTTGAACAGGATCCGCCCCGAGTCGGGCTGGTACAGGCCGAGGAGGCACTTGATCAGCGTGCTCTTCCCCGCGCCCGAGGGGCCGACGAAGGCGACGCTCTCGCCCGAATGTGCGGTGAATGAGACGTCGACGAAGGCCGCCTCGCGCGCGCCGGGATGCCGGTAGCTGACGCCGGAGAACTCCAGGCTCTCGATCCCGTCGGGGACCGCGCCACCGGGGTTCGTCGGGGCGGGCTGCTGGGCGAGGATGCGCTCGACGTTCTCGAGGCTCGCGCGCGTCTCCTGGTACTTCGTGATGACGTTCCCAATCTCTCCCAGAGGCGAGAAGATCGCGAAGGAGTAGAACAGGAGGCTGAAGAACTCTCCCAGCGTGATGAGCCGGAAGTACACGAGGATGAGCATCTGAAGGAGAAACAGGGCCCGAAAGAGGTTGATCGCCGTGCCCTGGAAGAACATCAGCACCCGCACCGTCTTTACCTTGGCCAGCTCGAGATCGAGGATCTTCGTGTTCGTCTCGTTCAACCTGCCGATCTCCTGGGTCTCCAGGCCGAGGCTTTTGATGAGCTCGATGTTCCGCAGGCTCTCCGTCGTGGACCCTGCAAGCGCATTGGTCTCGCCGAAAATCTTCTTCTGCACCTGCTTGATTCGGCGGCCGAGAGACGAGACGAGCACGGCGAGCACGGGGGAGAGCACGAGCAGCGCGACGCCGATGGACCAGTGAACGACGAATGAGTAGGCCAGCACGAGCAGGAGGGTGAGGGAGGAGATGAAGATCGTGTTGACGGACTGGCCGATCATGTCGCGGCTGTCCGACCGGGCCTTCTGCAGCTGCTGGAGCACGGCCCCGCTCTGCTGGTCCTCGAAGGCGCGGTAGGGCAGGCGCAAGGAATGGGCGATGCCGTCGGCGTACAGCGCCGCGCCCACCGACTGGGAGGCGACGTTCACGTAGTAGTCCTGGAAGTTCTTCGCGATCCGGCTCACCATTGCCACGCCGATGAAGGCGAGGACCATGAGCCCGACGCCGCGGATGAACTCCGCGCGGGGGATCGTGGCGATGTTGGAAGCATACTTGTCGACGATGATGCGGAAGATCTGGGGGTCCAGAAGGGAGAAGACCTGGTTCACGACGGCGAGAACGACGGCGAGGGCGATCATCCCACGGTAGGGCCTCAGGTAGGAGAAGAGAAGCTTCATGCGATAAGATACTACACGCAGTCCGACAGGGCGAGCGCCGCGTGTCCGCTCAGGTCCGCGGCAGGAGGTGGAGACCCGGCCATGCAGAACATCACCGACACACTCCTCGAGCGCCTGGGGGAGATCCCCCGGGAGCAGCCGGCCTTCTCGATCATCGGCGACCTGAACTATGACTGGATCTATTCCTGCCCGCAACTGGAGAGCGGCAGGGAGGTGCTGATCTCGTCGTACTCCCGTCAGATCGCCGGGGCCGGAGGCTACGTTGCCTGCGGCCTAGCACGCCTGGGTGCGCGGGTAGATTTCGTGACGGAGCTTGGCGCCGACGCGGAGGGACGCGAGCTGTACGAGGAGATGGCTCGGCGGGGGATCGGCAGACAACGGACGCGGCTTGTCGGGGGACAGAACTCCCCTTTCACGCTCATCTTTTCCGAGGCGGGAGAGGGGATGCCGCGCCAGGCGGCGACCTTCCAGGGCAGCCTCGCTCATTTCGCTCCGCGGCCGGGGGATTTCCCATCCCTTGCAGGCGGCTGCGGACTTGTCTACTCCTGCAGCTACTTCATCATGCCCGCGCTTCGCGCCGTCATGGGGGAGATCTTCCGCCGGTGTCGGACCGCGGGGATCCGCACTGCATACGACGCCAACGGGGGAGACCAATGGGGGGACGCGAAGGCGCTCCGCGTTCTGTGCGACGAGATCTACCCGCAGTCGGATTTCATCTTTCTCAACGCGGCCGAGGCGCGCTCGCTCACCGGTCTTGAGGAGCCAACGAAGGCCGCGCAGGTCGTTCGGCCCCCCGGCGCAACCGTTGTGGTCAAGGACGGGGCGCGCGGGGTCGTTCTCCGCCACGAGGGGCGCGTGATCGGCGTCGACGCCTTTCCGCTCCCCGCGAAAGTCATGGACACCGTGGGAGCGGGGGATTCGTTTGAAGCCGCATTCCTGTACTTCGCTCTCTGCGGGCTTCCCCTGTCATTCAGCGCCGTGCTCGGAGCGGCGAACGCGGCATCGACTGTGCTCTACACGGGGGGGACAGAGGGCCAGCTTGACAGGGACGGCCTTGCACGTTTCATTCGGGGCTATTCGGTGCTGGACCAGGGGGAGGGCGGCATCCGCGTGCGGCAATAAAGCCGCTCGGGATGCCCTTACTCCCAGGGGTACACGGTGATTCCCGCCACTACCCTGTTGATGATGCCGTCGGGGCTCGGATTGTCGGGCGACAGCCCGAGCTGGATTGACTTGAAGACCGCAAGGATCTGGCAGGCGACGATGTCCGTCAGCACCCGATAGTCGTCCTCCAGCGGCTCCTCAGCGGGGTACAGTTCGATGACCGCGCTCGCGAGGTCGCGGATCTCCCGCTCCGCCCTGCCGCAGATGACCAGGATCCCGATGCCCTGTTTCTTGCCTCGAAGCTCCTGCAGGAGATCTCGCTCGTAGCACCTCACAGAAGGGTTCGATGACAGGGAGGCCACGACCACGCATTCGCCATTGACGAACACCTGCGGCCCGTGGCGCAGCCCAAGAAACGAATCGAAGGCTGACGCCACGCGGCCGGCCGTCATCTCCTGCATCTTCAGCCGGGCCTCCTGCATGCAGCCAAGGAGGGTGTTCGAGCCGAGGTAGCAGGCGCGCGTGAAAGGCAGGCGGGCGAAGTCCGCGAGGAGGTCACCGTATTCGGCGATGACGCGCCGGGCTCCCGCCGCGGCTCTCTCGACGAGCGGAGGGAAGAGCTCAGGCGCGTCCGCGAAACCGAGTGAGAGGCCCGCCAGGGCGAGCGACGAGAAGGAGCTGGTCATGGCAAGGGAGGTGTCGTTGGTCTGCTCCGGCAGGAGAATGCGCAGAGAGCCGCGGCTTTCCGCGGCGAGCCGGGCTAGGCCGCCGTCCCTGTTGCAGGTGATCACCGCCTGTCTCACCCGAGGGAATTTGTCGGCAACCCGCTGGAAGGTCGCCACGGACTCGGGAGAGTCCCCGGAGCGCGCAAAGGACACGAGCAGGTAGTCGCGCCCAGGGAGAAACACAGAGTCGCAGTGGGTCAGGAAGTGAGTCGTCGGCACCGTGACCACCTCGGTCGCGAGCCTGCGGCGCAGCGCGCCCTCGATCGATCGTCCGACGTACTCCGAGCTGCCCGCTCCTGTCAGGATGATGGTCCTGCAGGCCGCATCCGCACCGGTCCGGCAATGAAAGAAAGCGCGGATCTCCTCCGCCAGAGCCATGGCGCGCGCGCAGGTCTCGCCCCACGCGGCGGGCTGCTGATCGATCTCGCGCACCGTCGCGAGCGGGCGCGGCTCTCTGAGCATTCTTTCGAACGCATTCATGCTCGTGATACTACTCGAAGCCTGCGCAGAAATCAAACCTTCCCGCCATCAGCGGGGCGATGACCGGGCCCGGCTTGCCCGCCGCGGGGGTTCCGCTATACTGCCGGGGTGCGCAGCGTCCTCCTGGTTGTCGTCTACGCGCTCTTCGTCACCGCGGCGAACGTGCTGATGAAGCTCTCGGCCGGCGCGGGCGCGTTCTGGCCGTTCGCGCTCCTGCTGGCAGCGGGCAATCTGCTCGGGCTCGTCGGGATCCTCACCTACACGCTGCTCCTGCGCGCTCTCCCTCTGCACGTAGCTTTTCCCCTGACCCGCGGGGCCACCGTGCTGGGCGTACAGCTCGCTGCCTCGGTCATCGTGTTCCACGAGGTCCTGCGGCCGACCGAGATCGCGGGGGCTGCGCTCGTGGCCGCGGGGATCGCTCTCGCGGGGATGGGCGCAAGGCGCGCCGAGGTCGAACCGGAGAAGCCGTCGTGATCGTCGCCCTCCTCCTGTTCGCGAACATGATGGCGAACACCGCCGCGCACATCTTCCTGAAGCGATCCGCGGCGGGAGAAGGGCTGAAGAGGTTCCTGTTCTGGCAGGTCCTTGGGAACCTCGTCGGGTTCGCCGGCGTGATGGCCTATACTCTTCTCTTGAAGGGGATGCCGCTGCACACGGCCTACCCGCTGACTGAAGGGTTGACCGCGGTCGGCGTGCAGCTCGTCGGCGGGCTGCTCGTACTGAAAGAGAAGATCCGGCCGCTCGCGTGGGCAGGCACGGGCCTCGTCCTGGCCGGTATCGTGATGTTCAGCCTGTGACCCTTCTCCGAGGACGGCCCCTTCCTTGACGGAGAGGCGCCAACGTGGTGAACTCTCCCGCATCATGTTTCCTCGCATCACCTCGGTCATCTTCGACTTCGGCGGCGTCCTCGGCCTGCCCCAGGACCCGGTCTGGGCGCAGGCCATGGCTGATATGTGCGGCCTTCCCCTCCCCGACTTCCTCTCCCTGTACATGCGCGACAGGCTTGATCTGGACAGGGGAACCGTGAGCAGCGCGGAGTACTGGGGACGGATCCTGGCCGAGGCCAGGAAGCCGGCCCCGACCGACCTGGTCGACAGGCTCGTGCGCGCGGACGTCACCGGCTGGACTCGCGTCAACCGTTGCGTGGTCGACTGGGCGGCCCGGCTCCGCGGGGACGGCATCCGAACGGCGATCCTGTCGAACATGCCGCAGGACATCCTGGACGCGATGTGGAGGGAACCCGGGCTGCAATGGATGGCAGACTTCCAGGCGCGCATCTTTTCCTGCGAGGTGGGGTTGGTGAAGCCGGAGCCCGCGATCTATCGCTGCTGCCTGGAGGCGCTGGGCGCCCTGCCGGCCGAGACGGTGTTCCTCGATGACGTGTCCGTGAACGTCGAAGGAGCCCGGGCATTGGGCATCCAGGGGCTGCTCTTCCGCTCCCCGCGCGAGGCAGCCGGTGAGATCGAGAAACGCTGGGGCCTCGCCGTGGAGAGCCTGCGGGGAGGCTGTGATAACTGAACGAACGGCGGGCGGCAAGTTCCGCGTCGCCTTCAGCCTGCGGCTGAAAATCATCCTTGCTTTCCTCCTGATCAGCATTCTCGCGAGCGGGCTTCTCGCCTCGGCGATCTTCACGATCCTCCAGCGCAGCCTCTTCCGCGAGATGCAGAATCGCGTAAGCGGGCTCGCGCGAATCGGGGTCGAGCTCGTCGGCAGGGAGGCTCTCGAGAGGCTCCTCGCGCGTCTCTCCCCCGACCTGTCCGAGCTGCCCGAGGACGAGGTCGCCGCCGTCGAAGCCTCGACGGATTTCCGCGCGATCTCGGACTCGCTCAATGCGGTGCGCGCCGCCGAAGAGCGCCTCGTGCACAATATCTACCTATTCGCGGCGACCTCCGATCCCGGCAGGGCGCGGTACGTGGTGGACGCCGATGTGCTCGCCGATCTCGCGCGGCAGGCGGCCGGCGAGACCCCGAGTGCCGACATTACGCATTTCGGGTCTCCCTTCGACGTTTCCGGGTTCCCGGTTGCGCGCAGGGCGATCGCCGAGAGGATCCCGCTCGCCGAGCAGGACTACTCGCACGACCCGGAGTTCGGCGTGAACTCGCTCACAGGGTATGCGCCGATCCTGGCGCGCGACGGGAGGACCCTCCTTGCCGTGCTGGGCATCGACATGGTCGACTCCGACGTTCGCGCGGCCCTGCGGAGCGCCACCACAATTTCACTCATTGGTGTCGCCGCGGCGCTGGCCCTCACGGTGCTCGCCTCCATCGTCATGGGCACCCTCTTCACGCGGGGGATCGTCTCGCTGGAAGAGGTGGTGCGCCGGTTCGGCAAGGAGAACCTCGAAGTGCGGGCGAAGGTTCGCTCGCGCGACGAGGTGGGGCGGCTGGGGATCAGCTTCAACGCGATGGCCGAGACGATCCAGGGCTCCAGCGCGCAGCTTGAGGCGCTCTTGAGCGCCTACGGGAGGTTCGTGCCGCACGAGCTTCTTCGCTTGCTCGAGAAGGCGAACATTCTCGACGTGAAGCTGGGCGACTTCGTCCAGCGGGAGATGACGGTGCTGTTTTCGGACATCCGCTCCTTCTCCGGCCTCTCGGAATCGATGACGCCCTTCGAGACCTTCAACTTCCTCAACTCGTACCTCAGGCGGATGGGGCCCGAGATCCGCGCGAACGGCGGATTCATCGACAAGTACATCGGCGACGGCATCATGGCCCTGTTCCCTCGGTCGCCCGATGACGGCCTGGCCGCGGCGGTGGCCATGCAGCGCGGGCTGGTGGAGTACAACGAGCACCGCGCGCGCAGCGGATACCGTCCGATCGGAATCGGCATCGGCGTTCACAGGGGGCGCCTCATGCTCGGCACAGTCGGCGAGCATGAGAGGATGGATGGCTCGGTCATCGCCGACGCGGTGAACCTCTGCTCGCGCCTGGAAGCCCTCACGCGCATGTACGGTGCGGGGATCCTCACGACGGGTCGAACACTGAAATCCCTCTCCTCCGCTGGCCGGTTCGCCAGCCGTTTCATCGACAGGGTTCGGGTGAAAGGCAGGCGCGAGACCGTCCTGCTCTTCGAGGTGCTCGACGGCGAGCCGGCCGAGACGCGCGCGCTGAAGCTCTCCTACCGCGAGGAGCTCGCCAGAGCCATGCGTCTCTACTACGGCCGAAGTTTCGAGCAGGCGCTGATGATCTTCGACGACCTTCGTTCCCGGAATCCCGAGGACGAGATCCTGCGCATATTCAAGCGCCGTTGCGAGCTCTGCGTGAACATCGGCGTTCCCGACGATTGGCAGGGGGTAGAGCTGATCGAGGCCAAATAGAGCCGAGACGGCCCTTACGAGATAGCCTTTGCTAGAACTGGTTTCAGAATAAGGAGGTTTCAGAATAAGGGGGGTTCAATTGTGAATTACCGACCACTTCCACCGTTCTCCTATTGACATTATTCTCACGAAATGCTATTATCGATATCGTGAATATTCTCACTATTCACTTCTGATACCCTAACCTGGCACTTTTTACGGAGAGGCGCATGAACACTACATTGCAGAAGAAACCCATCGATGAGGTCATCGCGAAGTATCCTCCGCAACGGGAGCACCTCATATCTATTCTACAAGAGGTGCAGGGAGAGTATGGGTACCTCTCGAAGGACAGCATCAACAGGATATCGGGCTACCTCAATCTGCCCTCCTCGAAGATCTTCGGGGTCGCGACCTTCTACAACCAGTTCAAGCTGAACGCGCCGGGCAGGATTCAGATCCAGATCTGCAGGGGGACGGCGTGCCACGTAAAGGGCTCGCTCGACCTGCTGGACGCGCTGAAGACCCAGCTGGGCATCGACGTCGGCGAGACCACCAAGGACGGCCTTTTCTCCCTGGAGACGGTGGCGTGCCTCGGCTGCTGCTCGATCGCCCCCGCCATGATGGTGAACGGCACGTTCTTCGGCCGGCTGGACAAGAAGATGATCGAGGGGCTGATCGACGGGTTCCGCGCCACGGGGAGGGTGGAGGAATGAGCAAGGTTTTCATTGGCATGGGGACCTGCGGCCTCGCCACCGGTGCCGGCAAGGTGAAGAGCGCCGTGGAGAAATGGGCCGCGGCGAGGAATGTCGCCATGGACATCACGCCCACCGGCTGCATCGGCTACTGCAAGGCCGAGCCGATCATGGACGTCGTGACCGACTCGGGGCACCGCGTGTCGTTCAGCAATGTGACCCCCGATGTGGCGGGCTTCATCCTCGATGAGGTTGTCGTCCGCAAGAACCTGAAGATCGACGGCTTGCTGGGCCAGTTCAAGAACGGCAAGACCCCTCTGCCCGACATTCCGCTGATCGAGGACCACCCCTACTTCCGCAAGCAGGTGAAATACGTTCTGCGCAACTGCGGCATCATCGATCCCGAATCGATCGCCGACTACCGCGCGCACGGCGGGTTCAAGGGCTTCGAGCGCGCCATGGGCATGACAAGCGCCGAGGTGATCGCCGAGATCTCGAAGTCGGGGCTGCGGGGCAGGGGCGGCGGCGGCTTCGCCGCCGGAAAGAAGTGGGAGCTCGCCTTCGCCTCCAAGAACGAGAAGAAGTACGTGATCTGCAACGCCGACGAGGGTGACCCCGGGGCGTTCATGGACCGCTCCATCCTCGAAGGGGACACGTACGCCGTGCTGGAAGGGATGATGATCGCCGGCTACGCGATCGGAGCCAACGAAGGCATCATCTATTGCAGGGCGGAGTACCCGCTCGCGATCGAGCGCATCAAGAAGGCGATAGGCGTGCTGAAGGCCGAAGGCCTCCTAGAAAAGCCCGTCGGACCCAATGGCTTCCAGTTCACGCTGCGGATCAAGATGGGAGCGGGCGCGTTCGTCTGCGGGGAGGAGACGGCCCTCATGGCCTCCGTGGAGGGCAGGCGCGGCATGCCGAGGCCCCGGCCCCCGTTCCCCTCCGTGTCGGGCCTGTTCCAGAAGCCATCGATCATCAACAATGTGGAGACCATGGCGAACGCGTCCCACATCATGCGCGAGGGCGCCGCTTCCTACGCTGCCATGGGCACGCAGAGCTCCAAGGGAACGAAGGTCTTCGCCCTGACCGGCAAGGTGGTGAACGCGGGTCTCGTCGAGGTGCCCATGGGCATCACGCTGCGCGAGGTCGTCTTCGACATCGGCGGGGGCATCCCGAACGGCAAGGCCTTCAAGGCCGTGCAGATCGGCGGTCCCTCGGGCGGGTGCATCCCAGCCGAGCACCTGGACACCAAGATCGACTACGAGTCGCTGAAATCCGTCGGCGCCATCATGGGCTCGGGGGGACTCGTCGTCATGGACGAGGACACCTGCATGGTCGACATGGCCCGCTACTTCCTCGACTTCATCACCCACGAATCCTGCGGCAAGTGCATCCCCTGCAGGGAGGGAACGCAGAGGCTGTACGAGATCCTCGACTCAATCGTCTCGCCGTACTCGAAGATGAAGAGCGAGGAGGACAACCTCCTGCGGTTCAACAGGGTGCTGAACATGGAGTCTCTCGCTCAGGTCATCCGCGACACCTCCCTGTGCGGCCTCGGTCAGACCGCGCCCAACCCGGTGCTCTCGACCCTGCGGTTCTTCAGGAGCGAATACGAGGCGCACATCTACGACAGGAAGTGCCCCGCACGCCAGTGCAAGGGCCTGCTGAAGTACGAGATCGACACGAACGCCTGCACGGGCTGCACGCTGTGCGCGAAGAAATGCCCGACCCAGGCCGTCGTGGGCGAGAAGAAGAAGGCGCACTACATCGTTGACGAGAAATGCATCCGCTGCGGGACCTGCCGGGACGTCTGCCGGTTCTCGGCCGTTGCGGTGAGCTAAGGAGAGACGGAGATGGTGAACCTGACGATCAATACCAGGCCGATTCAGGCGGCGCCCGGGACCACGATCCTCGAGGCGGCGCAGGCGGCCGGCGAGAAGATCCCGACCCTCTGCCACATCAAGGGGCTTTTCCCGAGCGGGGCCTGTCGGATGTGCGTGGTGGAGTGCAAGGGCAAGCCCAACCTCACTCCCTCCTGCGCATTTCCCGTCGAGGAGGGAATGGAGGTCCAGACCAGAAGCCCTCGGGTCATCAATGCCCGGCGGACAATCATCCAGCTGCTTCTGGCCAGCCACCCCTTCGACTGCCTCACCTGCCCGCGCAACGGCTACTGCGAGCTGCAGTCGCTCGCATCCGAGTACGGCATCGACAGGGTGCCCTTCGAGGGAAAGACCCGCCACCACTACACCGACTTCTCCTCCCCCTCCCTCATCCGGGAGCCGGACAAGTGCATCCTCTGCGGCCGGTGCGTGAGGATCTGCGAGGAGATCCAGGGGGTCGCCGCGATCGACTTCACGATGCGGGGTTTCGACACGATGGTGCTCCCTCCCTTCGAGATGGACCTGAGCGAGACCACCTGCGTGAACTGCGGCCAGTGCACCCTCGCCTGCCCGACGGGCGCCCTGCACGAGGTGAGGGCGGTCGAGAAGGTGATCCAGGTGCTCCAGGAGGGAAAGAAGTACGTCGTCGCGCAGGCGGCCCCCGCCATCCGGGTGTCGCTGGGCGACTTCTTCGGCCTGCCGCCCGGGGCGAACGTGACGGGCAAGGTCGCCGCCGCCCTGCGGCGCATGGGCTTCCGCCAGGTGTTCGACACGGACTTTGCCGCCGACCTCACGATCATGGAGGAGGGCACCGAGCTCGTTGACAGGATCGCGCGCAACGAGAAGCTGCCCCTGTTCTCATCCTGCTGCCCCGCGTGGGTCAAGTTCGCCGAGCACTACTACCCCGAGCTGCTCGAGAACATCTCCACGTGCAAGTCGCCCCAGGAGATGATGGGCGCCACGATCAAGAGCTACCTCGCGGAGAAGTTGGACATCGACCCGCGCGACATCTTCGTGGTTTCCGTCATGCCCTGCACGGCCAAGAAGTACGAGGCGCTGCGGCCCGAGCTGTCCAAGGACGGGGTGATCGACGTCGACGCCGTGCTCACCACCCGGCAGTTCAACAGGATGATCCAGATCTTCGGCGTGGATTTCGGCAGCCTCGCCGAGGAGGGCTTCGACACCCCCTTCGGGGCGCCCACGGGATCGGGAGACATCTTCGCGGCCTCGGGCGGCGTCATGGAGTCTGCCCTCCGCTCGGCGTACTTCCTCATCACGGGCAAGGACCTCGAGAAGCTGGAGTTCGAGCAGGTCCGCGGCATGGCCGGCGTGAAGGAGGCGAGCGTGGATGTCGGCGGGAAGACGATCCGCGTGGCCATCGCCAACCGCCTTTCCAACGCGCGCCTGATCGCCGAGCGCGTGAAGGCGGGCGATTCCCCGTGGGACTTCATCGAGGTCATGGCGTGCCCCGGAGGGTGCGCCGGCGGAGGCGGGCAGATTTTCGGCTACGACCCGCAGAGGGTTGAAGAGAGGATCCGGGCGGTCTACGCTTTGGAGAGCAGCCGCGCGGTGCGCCTGTCGTACAAGAACCCGGCCATCGCGGCGATCTACAAGGAGTTTTTCCAGAAGCCCGGCTCGCACCTCGCGCACGCGCTGCTGCACACGGCGTACGAGCCGCGGTCCGCGAAGGGCTGACGGCAGGCGGGAGGAAGCGCCAAAGGCCATGGTGTCCGTCTACACTGTCGGAGAGATCTGCAAGAAGTGCTACTCCTGCGTCCGCTCCTGCCCGACAAAGGCCCTCCAGGTCAAGGGCGGGCAGGCCGAGATCATCGAGGAGTTCTGCATCTCGTGCGGCTGGTGCGTGAACGTCTGCTCCCAGCACGCCAAGCGCGTGCGCTCTTCCCTCGATGAGGTGAAGGGCATGCTCGCCGGCCCGGGGAAGACGTTTGCGCTGCTCGCTCCTTCCTTTCCCGCAGCATTCCTCAACACCGCCCCGGGGCGCCTGGTCGGCGCGTTGAAGGCCGCCGGATTCGCCGACGTGTTCGAGGTCGCATTCGGCGCCGACCTCGTGTCGCACGAGTACTACCGAAGATTCCGCGCGATCGTGGACAGGTCGCCCGAGGATTTCCTGATCTCCTCGCCATGCCCCGCAGTCGTGCAGTACGTCGAGAAGATGGTGCCCGAGCTGGCGCCGCACCTAGCGCCCGTCGTCTCTCCGATGGAAGCGACGGCCCGAGTAGTCAGGAACAGAGTCGACGCGGAGGCGCGGCTCGTCTTCATCGGTCCCTGCGTAGCGAAGAAGGTCGAGGCCTGGCGCTCGCGGATCGTTGATGCCGTGCTCACCTTCGCCGAGCTTGAGGAGCTTTTCGCAGGATTGGGGATTGCCGCCGCCGAGGCAGCCCCGGCCGAGTTCCACCCGCCCCGCGCGAACCTCGGCAGGATCTACCCAGTGACGGGAGGGCTGCTGAAAGCGGCCTCCATCGACGCGGACATCCTCGAGAGCCCCGTGTACGTCGTGGAGGGCGCCGAGAGGGTGATGGACATGCTCGGCGTTCTCTCGCACAAGGTCAGGACGGGGCAGCGGGTGAACTACAGGCTGTTCGACCTGCTGTTCTGCGAGGGCTGCATCGGCGGGCCGGTGATGGTGAACGATCTCACCTTCTTCGAGCGCAAGAAGTACGTCGTGCAGTACATGGCGAGCCGGCCTCTCTCGCGCGACATCGAGGAGTGGGCCGACGGGCACGCGGAGTACCTCGACATCGATCTCTCGACGAGCTTCCATCCCGTGACGCGCGAGGCGGTCGCCGCTCCCGAGGAGGAGATCCGCGCGATCCTCGCCCAGACGGGGAAGTGGAAGCACGAGGATGAGCTGAACTGCGGAGCCTGCGGCTACCCCTCCTGCCAGGAGAAGGCGCTCGCGGTCTACAGGGGCAAGGCCGAGGTGGAGATGTGCCTGCCGTACCTGATCGCCCGGGTCGAGACCGCGATGAAGGACCTCAAGGAGAACCAGGCCAGGCTCATCCAGGCCGAGAAGCTCGCCTCCATGGGGCAGATGGCGGCGGGCATCGCTCACGAGATCAACAATCCCCTCGGCGTGGTGCTGATGTACGCGCACCTGCTGAAGGACGAGCTGCCCAAGGGCGCGCCGGGCAGGCAGGACGCCGAGCGCGTCATCGCAGAGGCGGAGCGGACCCAGAAGATCGTGCGCGGGATTCTCAACTTCGCGCGCGAGGAGAAGGTCGAGCGCAAGCCCACGGACGTCAACGAGCTGGTGCGCTCCTCGGTGAGCGGCATACTCGGAACTTCCCAGAACGGGGAAATCCGTGTAGAGTTCTCTCTCGATGAGCGCCTTGCCCAGCAGAACGTGGACGCGGGGCAGCTGCGGCAGGTCTTCGACAACATCGTGAAGAACGCGCGGGAGGCGATGCCGAACGGCGGAACCCTCCGCGTCACCACCGAGGGCGGCGGGGAGGAGTTCACCGTGCGCATCGCCGACACCGGCCCCGGCATTCCGGAAGAGAACCTGCCGAAGATGTTCTCGCCCTTCTTCACGACGAAGAAGGTCGGCAAGGGAACGGGCCTGGGTCTGTCGGTCTGCTACGGCATCGTGAAGATGCACGGCGGGACCATCCAGGCGGCGAACAATCCGGAGGGTGGAGCCTGCTTCACCGTGCGGATCCGGCATGCCATGACGGCCGCGGCATCCGGCGGCATATCCTAAGGAGGGCGGATTTGGCGCGAGTACTGATCGTCGACGACGACGCGGATCTTCTGGCGGGGCAGAGGGCGTTCCTCGAAAAGAGCGGGTATCTCATCGAAACGGCCAATTCGATCGAGGAGGGGCTCGCGAAAGCGGCGGCCTTCGCGCCCGAGGTGATCATCGCCGACCTCATGATGGAGCACTACGACTCGGGCTTCGTGTTCTGCAAGAAGGTGCGCGACATCCCCGGCATGGAGAAGGTGCCCATCATCATGCAGACCGCCGCCCCGCGGAAGGTCGGCTTCACCTTCGAATCCGGCGCGCCTGCCGGGCGTGAGTGGATGAAGGTGGATGAGGTGCTCACCAAGCCCGTGCCCCTCGAACACCTCCTCGGCAAGATCGAACAGTACCTGTCGGGCAAGGCGCGCCATGCGTAGGATGCCCGGCGGCGGGTGATTCGATGGACGAGCAGCGGCTCCCCGCGTCCAGCCCCACTCCCCGAGAGGAGCAGGTCCCGACCGACCGCGAACCTGTGCGGATCCTGGTGATCGACGACGAGGAGGGCATGCGGGAGGGCATGCGGCGCGTGCTCGAGAGGCGAGCCTTCGTCGTGCAGACCGCGCGCGATGGGGAGACCGCCATCCGCATGCTCGGCGAGGCGCCCTACGACCTCGCCCTCGTGGACCTGAAGATGCCGGGCATCGACGGGTTCAAGGTGACCGAGCACATTCGCCAGCGCTTCGGCGGCAGGATGGTCGTCGTCATCGTCTCGGCCCTCGCCACCGTCGAGGCCGCCGTGGAGGTGACGCAGCGCGGCGCCTTCGACTTCCTCGTCAAGCCCTTCACCCCCGACGACCTGCTGCAGGTCGCGAACCGCGCCGTCCAGCAGTGGCGCCTGATTCGCGAGAGGGAGAAGTACCTCTCTGAGCTGGCCACCGAGCGAAGCCTCTCGCACCAGATGATCGCGTCGATGCACGAGGGGGTGGTGGTGCTGAATGTCCGGCGCGAGCCGGTGCTGATGAACCCCCGGGCGGAGCGATTCCTCGGCAAGCGCTTCCGCGACGGCGTGGCCCTCGCCGACCTGTTCCCTGATCTTGACGCCTATGCGGCGATCGAGGAGGTGCTCGACGCCGGGGCGCAGGCGCCGGATCGGACCGTGCAGATGAAGACGGGAGAGATCATGCTCCAGGTGAGTGTCACGCCCCTCGCCCGCGACGGGACCCCCGGCGGGGCGATTGTCATCCTCACCGACATCACGGCGAGCTGGAAGGCGGAGCAGGACAAGAACCGCTTCGTCTCCATGGTCGCCCACGAGCTGAAGAGCCCCCTGTCGGCGATCATCAACTACATCAACGTCATCCTCACCGGCATGTTCGACGGTTCCCCCGCGAAGGTCCACGAGATGCTGGAGCGCTGCAAGATCAGGGGCGAGGCGCTGCTGGACCTCGTGCGCGACCTGCTGTACATCAACGCCCGTGAGGTCGGCAGGGTGGAGCGCACCATCGAGGAGCTGGACCTGAAGTCGACCCTCGCGGCGCAGCTGGAGTTCTTTAAGGTCCAGGCCGACAAGCGCAAAGTGGTGGTCGCGCTCGACGCCTCCCTTGCCGCCTACCCCGTGAAGGCCGACCGCGGCGACCTGGACCGCATCTTCATGAACCTCATCTCCAACGGGATCAAGTACAACAGGGAGCAGGGGAGCCTCGCGATCAGCATCGCCGATGCGGGGGCCTCCTGGGAGGTCTCGATCGCGGACACGGGGATCGGCATGAGCGAGGGGGAGATCGCGAACCTTTTCCAGGAGTTCTACAGGGTGAAGAGCGCGAAGACCTCAGGCATAGCGGGCACGGGCTTGGGCCTCGCCACGGTGCGGCGCGTGCTGGGCGAATACAATGGAAGGATCGAGGTCAGGTCCAGGCCCGACGCGGGCTCGACGTTCATCGTGAGCTTCCCGAAGCCCGAACCGGCCGCGAGCGGCTGACCGACAAGCGCGAGGGCCATGCCAGCGCGGCTGATTCGTCTCGACAGGGCCCGATCTGGCTTCTAGGGTGGTCTCCTCCAAGATGCAGTGAGGCACACCATGAAACATCGAGTTTTTCCTCTGCTCGCGGTGGGCATCCTTCTCTTGTCCTGCGCAACCCCCTCCCCCCGTGCGGACATTCCGGCCGCTGCGGCAGAGAATGTGAGAGTGCCGACTCGTGAGGGTGGAAAGGAATTGCTGTTGCCTGCCATTCTGCACAGGCCGATTGGTGACGGTCCATTCCCTTCTGTGGTCATGCTCTGCGGGCAGGGCGGCTGGGCAGGCGGGGGACCGAATGCGGAGCACCAGACCTTCTGGGCTCGGAAGCTCATGGGCTGGGGGTACCTTGCCCTTCAGGTCGAGAGCTTCAGCCCCCGCGGGCCCAGGAGCGTGGAAACCGTGACTGCGGACATGGCGTGCCGCGACGCCTATGCTGCCAAGACCTACCTGTCCGCGCTTCCCTTCGTGGATCCTGAGAACATCGCGGCCATGGGATGGTCGCGCGGGGGAATAGCCGTCCTGAGCATCATCGATCGATCCC
>CAYGXO010000002.1:0-11390 GCA_964353885.1 uncultured Spirochaetaceae bacterium | reverse complement strand
CTCCAGGAGCGGCTGGCCAAGCTGGCCGGCGGCGTGGCCGAGATCAACGTCGGGGCCGCGACAGAGACGGAGATGAAGGAGCGGAAGGCGTTGATGGAAGACGCCCAGCACGCCACCAAAGCCGCGTTGGAAGAGGGCATTGTGCCCGGCGGCGGGGTCACCCTCGTCGTGGCGGCCAAGGCTCTCGAGAAGTTCGACCTGAGCGGCTACAGCCAAGAGATGAAGGTGGGCTTCAACATCGTGAAGCGCGCCCTCGAGGAGCCCCTGCGCCAGATCGCGCAGAACGCGGGCATGGACGGGTCGATCGTCGTGGACCGGGCCAAGAACGAGAAGAAGGGCATGGGATTCGACGCCCAGGCCATGGAGTGGACCGACATGGTGAAGGCGGGGATCATCGACCCCGCGAAGGTCACCCGCTCTGCGCTGCAGAACGCGGCGTCGATCGCAGGGATGCTTCTCACAACCGAGTGCATCGTCACCGACATCCCCGAGAAGAAGGACGCCCCGATGCCGGGCGGCGGCGGCGGCATGGGCGGCGGCATGGGAGGCATGGGCGGGATGGGCGACTACTAGACCGCACGGTCTCCAACACAATTCATGCGAAACAGGAGAGGCTGCTCCGAAAGGGGCGGCCTCTTTCTCATTGCGCGGACCTCATTGAGGGAGGACGAGCCCCGCCAGGTATTCCACGGTGGAGCTGGCGAGCGCGAGGAACCGGCGCGAGGGGCTCAAATCCACGACGCCCTCCAGGAACGCGAGCACGGCGAGGGGATCGCCCCCCGTCGAGCGGTACAGGGCGCGCGCCTGCTCGAAGAACGGGCGGATGATCCGGTTGGCGAGCGCCCACTCCTCGAAAAGCTCCCCAGCGCGGCTCTGCCCCTCGCGTGCGAGGTGCAGGACGAACAGGGTGCTCAAGAGAGTCTCCGTCTCCCCCTCGGCTCCGCTGATGCGATCCTGCTCGAGCCCCGCTCCCCGGGCCCACGCCCCGCGCAGGTCTTCGCGCCCCTGGTAGCACCCCAGCAGCATCAGGCGCGTCCGTCCCGGCAGGCGCACATCGGCGGGCCGCAGCACCCGCCCGCGGCCGTCGCCGAGCCGCGCCTCATCCTCGCAGCCGTGGCCGCACAGGATGAGCGTCGAGAGGCGGGCGCGACGCGCGAGGGAGAGCGGCCTGCCGTCCCAGTCGCGCGTCTCGATCCCCCCGGCGCCTCCAGCGCCCTCGGCGCCTTCAGCGCCCTCGGCGCCTCCGAGTGTCCGCAGCGCCTTCCGCATTCCCGCGATCTGCGGGTCCGCGGGGTCGAAGCATGAGACGAGAATGCAGCGCGCGCCGCGAATGGGCCCATTCACTTGCACAAGTATAGCCGATCTGCCAAGATCGCGGCATGCGCAGGGACGACTACGTGTTCTGCATCGGCTTCGAGGGCAGCGCGGCGATCGTTGACGGCAGGCTCGCGCGCGCGCACGCCGGCTGGACCGCCGTTCGCCTCGCCGAGGCCGGCCTGTTCAAGCCGGCGCTCGCCGCCGCACTGTACGACGAGTCCCCCGCGGACCTGGACGCCGTGCTCGCCCTGTACAACGCGCGCGCCGGAGGCGCCGCCCGGTCGATCGACGAGCTGAAGAGGACTTTCGGCACTTCCGGCGTGCCCGACGGAGTGAAGAAGATCATCGTGATCTGAAGGGGTCGCCGTGGAGCTCACCCGCGAGGAGCTGCTCCAGCGGCTGCGGATCCCCCGCGGCGAGCTGGAGGAGTGGATCGACGCCGGATTGCTCTCGCCCCTGCCGGGGCTGGGGGGGCTTTTCCCCGAGTCCGCCGTCGAGGAAGGCGAGCTGATCCTCAAGTTCTCCCATCTCGGCTACGCCCTTGGCGAGATCCAGAAGATCAAGCGCAGCGTCGGCCTGCCGGTCAAGGACGAGAAGGGCCGTTTCGTCTCACGAGCCGATTTCCTCACCATCGGCGAGCTGGCCGAGAGGAGCGGGATTAATGTCCGAACGATCAAGTTCTGGGAGGAGAAGGGGCTCATCTCCCCGTACCGGCGCACGGAGGGGGGCTTTCGCCTGTACCGGCAGAGCGACGTTGTCTTCCTTCTGTTCGTGAAGGACCTCCAGGCCTTCAACTATACCCTCGCCGAGATCGGCACGATCGTCCGGCTGGTCGGTCCGGACCTCGGGGTGGCGGAGGCCGGCCTCGAGCAGCTGACTCCCGAGGAGGTCGAGAAGGCGGCCTCGGCCCTCGAGTACCTCGTGGGGCGCATGCGGGAGGTGCGCGAGGCTTCCACCCGGGTGGAGGCGGTCTTCGCCCGCCGCTTGAGGGCGGTCGCCCGGCGCCTGCGCGCTCAGAAACGCGGTCCTTGACGCTCGATCCGGCTTTGTGGTATCTTCGCGGGGTTATTCATCTTCATTTTAAGGATACCATATGACAGGCATATCGAACCTTCTCCCCCTCATGCTCGGGGCGCCGGAATCGGCGTCCGCGGGCGGCGCGGCGGGCGGCGGCAGCACGCAGCTCATCACGATGCTGGCCACCTTCGGCCTTATTATCGTCGTCTTCTACTTCCTGGTCATCCGGCCCCAAAACAAGAAGAAGAAGGACGCCCAGAAGATGCTTGAGAGCATCAAGAAGGGCGACAGGGTCGTCACCATCGGCGGGATGCACGGCTACGTCGAGTCTGCGAAGGAGGACGCCGTCGTGCTGAAGGTCGACGACAACGTGAAGATCAAGTTCAGCAAGAGCGCCATCTCACAGGTCCTCGAACGCAAGGAAGATTCGGGAGAGACCAAGGAGTAGGACATCTCATGAAGAAGCGGTACCGGTTCCTCCTCATCGTCGTGCTCGTGGCGGTCGGTTTCTACTTCCTGTGGCCGTCGATCAAGTGGTATTTCCTCACCCCGCAGGCGGACAAGGAAGTGGCCGAGAGCTCGCGAAACCAGATCAAGGTCTTCGCGCAGGAGCAGGCGGACGAGGTCGTGAAAAAGCTCGTTGCCTTGAATCCCGACGATCCACTCCCCGCGGACCAGCGCTTCCTCGTGGCCAAGGCCTCGGCGCGCTACACGGCGGCGAAGAAGAGCCTGCCGGCCTCGTGGAGCGTGCGCGACGTCCTTGCGGCGTACACGGGGCGCACGGAGGTGGCGGCGGATATCGAGGACCACTACCGCTCGCGGATGTTCGCCTTGAAGGACCTGAAGAACCAGACCATGCAGCTCGGCCTTGACCTGCGCGGGGGCATGTATGTCGTGATCCGGGCGGATTTCGCGGCTCTCGAGAAATCCGCGGGCACGACGTACACCGCGGCGCAGAAAGAGGACAAGATGGTGACCGCGCTGGAGGTCCTGCGAAACAGGATCGACCAGTTCGGTCTCACCGAGCCCTCGATCCGCCGGCAGGGCTCCGATCAGGTCATCGTCGAGATCCCCGGCACCGCTGATCCCGAGGCCGTGCGCCGCTTCATCATGGGCAAGGGCCTGCTCTCGTTCCACATCGCCGACACCGACGCCCTGCAGAAGGTGCGCGAGTACCAGGCGGCGAATCCGAGCGTCCTGCTGGACGCGGCGGGCAACGTGAAGGACGCGAACGTTCTCTCAGTCCTTCCCAAGGGCACGGTCCTGCGGGGCGTCTATCAGAAGGATGCCTACGGCCTGGACGAGCTGAAGGGCTACACGGTGCTGCAGGAGGAGGTGGGCCTCAGCGGAGCCGAGATCCGCGACGCCCAGGTCGCTCGCGATCCCATCACCGGCGAGCCGACAGTCAACTTCATCCTCACCGCGCAGGGCGGCGAGGTGTTCTACAAGCTCACCAGCGCCAACGTCAACAAGGTGCTCGCGGTCGCCCTGGACAACAAGGTGAAGGCGCAGGCCACGATCAGCGAGGCCATCCGCGACCAGGTCCGGGTGAGCGGCTTCAAGGAGGAGGAGGCGCGCGACCTCGCACTCGTGCTCCGCACCGGATCGCTTCCCGTTCCGCTGGAGATCATCAGCCAGCAGGCGATCGGCGCTTCACTCGGCGAGGATGCGATCCGCCAGGGCATGAACGCAAGCGCCCTCGGCCTCGCCCTCGTGTTCCTGTTCATGATCCTGTACTATCGCAGGGCGGGCCTGAACGCGATCATCGCTCAGCTGCTGAACCTGTACTTCATTGTCGCCGTGCTCTCGGTGTTCAACTTCACCCTCACCCTGTCGGCGATCGCGGGGCTCGTGCTGAACGTCGGCATGGCGGTGGACGCGAGCGTGCTGATCTTCGAGCGCATGAAGGAGGAGATGCGCCTGGGCAAGTCCAACCAGGCGGTTGTCAAGGCGGGCTTCGACAGGGCCTTCTGGGCCATCGCGGACTCGAACATCACGACGATCATTGCCGCCCTCGTGCTCACACAGCTGTCCAAGGGCAGCATCCAGGGCTTCGCCGTCACCCTCACCGTCGGCAACATCGCCACTCTGTTCACCGCCGTGTTCGTCTCGCGGCTCATCTTCGACTTCAACGTCGACGTACTCAAAATGAGGAAGATCAGGGTCACCTGGAGAAAGATCGCATGAAGAGAGTCATCCGTTTCCAGCGAACACGCTACTATTTCTTCGCCTTCTCGGCCGCGATGTTCATCATCGGCGCGCTGTTCTACATCCTGCGGGGCGGCTTCAATCTCGGGGTCGACTTCAAGGCCGGCATCGCCCTTCAGTTCCAGGTCGCCCCGTCGAGCTTCACGCTGCAGTACACGGGGCCCGGGAAGGCCGAGGTGACAATCCCCGCAGGCGAGCAGGCGCTCACCGCCGCAGGGGATTTCATCATCACGGTGACCGCGCCCGACGGATCCAAGCAGAGCACGGCGTTCAGCTACGCTGACCACGCCACCGTTCAGGCCCTCGCGGACGCGGTGGACGCAGTCGCCGACATCGCCGTGCAGATCAAGGGCGCCCCTGACGCTCTCGCCTCGCGCCTGGTGCCGCTCACCCGACCGGCCGATATCACGGGCAAGAGCTTCACGATCAACATCATGCCCGAGCCCGGCGCGGGCGTGCAGGCGCCAATGGCCGATGTCCGCTCGACCCTCTCGTCTCTCGGGCAGTTCGACCTTCAGGCCGTCGGCAGGCCGGCGAACCAGGAGTTCATCGCCCGCATGGAGGCGAAGAGCGAGGATCCCGAGTTCCAGACCCGGACCGAAGGCGCGGTGCTGAAACTGCTCGGGGACAAGTACGGCGCCGACCAGGTCATCCTCAAGCGCACCGACTTCGTTGGGCCGCGGCTCTCCGGCAGCCTCGCGCGGCAGTCGGTCTGGCTGATCCTCGTGGCGCTCGTGTTGATCCAGATCTATATGGCCTTCCGGTTCAAGCTGGTGTACGCCGTGGCGGCGGTCCTCGCCCTGGTCCACGACGCGCTGATCATGCTGGCTTTCGCCGCCGTGTTCCGCCTCGAGGTGGACGCGGGCACGATCGCCGCGATCCTCACCATCCTCGGCTACTCGATCAACGACACGATCGTCATCTTCGACAGGGTAAGGGAGAACCAGCCCCTGATGCGCGGGGCGAGCATCGAGACGATCCTCGACACGAGCGTCACCCAGACCCTCGGCCGGACCATCATCACCTCGGGCGCCACCTTCCTCACGGTTTTCTCCCTGTTCCTCCTTACCAGCGGCTCGATGAAGAACTTCGCCCTCGCGATGATCGTGGGCATCGTCGAGGGGACATACTCGACGGTGTTTATCGCCTCGCCCATAGTCCTGGAGTGGGAGAAAATGCGCGACAGGCGACGCAAGCGGCGCGAGAGGGAGAAGTACGGATTCGGGTCCGCCGAGCCGGGACGAGCCGAAAAAGCAGGAGAAGCCCTTCGGGAATCCGCGGAGGAGCTGCCCGAGGAGGGAGCGTCCGTGGAGACCGGCTTCGAGGTTGCCGGGAAGCCGGTCGACGAGGCTGCGCAGGTCATGGAAGCGACCGCCCCCGGCGGCGAGGGTGCTGCTGAGGCCGGCGCTTCCGTCGGAGCCCCGGCTGCCGGCCCGGTGGCCGCGGGCAATGTGGTCGCGGTGCCCGCCGGGCAGGGCGGCCAGGGCGGCCAGCGGGGCGCGACGGGCTCGCGCAAGCACAAGAAGCACAGGCGAGGGCACTAGCTCCACGATGCGGATCCTCTGCCTTTCCGACATCCATGGAGAGGGAGCGGGATTGGGAGACCTCCTCGCAGCGTCCCCCGAGGCCGAGGTCATCGCGATCGTCGGCGACATCACCCATCTCGGGGGCGCCCCCGAGGCCGAAAAGGTCCTTGCGCCCGTCATCGTCTCGGGCCGGCGCGTGCTCGCCGTGCCCGGCAACATGGACGGCGAGGGCGCCCGGCGCTACATCGAGCAGAAAGGCTTCAGCATCCATGGCCGTGGGACCTCCATCGGCGAGGTCGGTTTCCTCGGCCTCGGCGGGAGCAATCCCACGCCGTTTGGGACGCCCTTCGAGGTCGGCGCCGAGGAGGCGCGGCGCCTGCTCGCGGCGGGACTGGCTGAGATCGCAGACGCCCCCTTCAAGGTCCTGCTCTCGCACGCTCCCCCCCGGGGCACACGGCTGGACAAGGGCTTTGCCGGCATGCACATCGGCTCAGCGGAGGTGAGGGATTTTCTGCTGTCGGGCGCCGTCGGGTTGTGCCTCTGCGGCCATGTCCACGAGGCCCCGGGCGAGGAATCGGTCGGCACCGCCCTCTGCGTGAACGTGGGACCATTCAAGAACGGACACTGTGCACTCGTCGAAATCGCGGACGCGCGCGTCCGCGTGCTTTGGAGGAAATGATGGACCTGAACGCATTGTCGGCTGTCGCGAACTCCGTGCGCTCGCTCACGATCGACGCGATCGAGAAGTCGAAATCCGGACACCCCGGCCTTCCCATGGGATGCGCCGAGCTGGGCGCGCTCCTCTACGGCGAGCTGCTCAACCATCTTCCTCAAGATCCCGCGTGGATCGACAGGGACAGGTTCGTGCTCTCCGCCGGTCATGGCTGCATGCTCCTGTATTCCCTCCTGCACCTGTCGGGCTACGACGTGAGCCTTGATGAGATCAAGAGCTTCCGCCAGCTCGGCTCCAAGACCCCCGGCCACCCCGAGTGGGGCTTGACCCCTGGCGTCGAAGCGACAGCGGGCCCTCTCGGGCAGGGACTTGGAAACGGTGTGGGCATGGCGATCGCGGAGCGCATCCTGGCTGCCAAGTTCAACACCCCCTCGCGGGCGGTCATCGACCACTGGACATACGTCCTTGCGAGCGACGGGGACATGATGGAGGGAGTCGCCTCCGAGGCCGCTTCCATTGCCGGGCACCTCCGCTTGGGCCGGCTCATCGTGTTCTACGATTCCAACCGCATCACGATCGAGGGCTCGACGGACCTCGCCTTCTCAGAGGACGTTCTCAAGCGGTTCGAGGGCTACGGATGGCGAACGCTCTCGGGGAGCATGTACGACATGGAGGGCATCGCCCGCATGGTCGAGGAGGCGAAAAAGGCGCAGGACAGGCCGACCATCATCCGCTTGGAATCGGTCATCGGAAAGGGCGCCCCCAAGAAGGCCGGCACGGCAAAGGTGCACGGCGAGCCGCTCGGGCCCGAGGAGGCGAAGGCCGCCAAGGCCGGCCTCGGCATCCCCGAGGGGAGCATGTTCCATGTGTTCCCCGACGCGCGGACCTATTTCGAGAAGAAGCGGCCGCAGTGGAAGTCGCGCTACGAGGCCTGGAAGAAGACTCTCGAGGCATGGAAGGCTGAAAACCCCGCGCTCGCCAGGGAGTGGAAGGTGTGGGTCGAGGACGCCACGGTCGATCTGTCGGGCGTCTCGTTTCCTGCCTTTCCGACGGGCGAGTCCCTCGCCACCCGGGCGGCGAGCGGGAAGATCCTGAACGCCCTCGCCAAGGCCATACCGAACCTCGTCGGCGGATCGGCGGACCTCGCCCCCTCAAACAACACGAACCTCGCGGACATGGGGGATTTCACCTCATCGACCCCGCTGGGGAGGAACTTCCATTTCGGAATCCGCGAGCACGGCATGGGCGCCATCGCGAATGGCCTGGCCTATCACGGCGGCGTTCGGCCTTTCTGCGCGACGTTCATGGTCTTCTCCGACTACATGCGGGGAGCCATCCGGGTCGCGGCGATCGCCAAGCTGCCCGTGATCTACGTCTTCACGCACGACTCGATTTTCGTCGGCGAGGACGGCCCGACTCACGAGCCCGTCGAGCACCTCGCGGCGCTGCGGGCGATCCCCAACCTCCTCGTGCTGCGCCCCGGCGACGCCGAGGAGACCGAGATGGCCTGGCGGATGGCCATCGAGAGGCGGGACGGGCCTACGGTCCTCGCCCTGACGCGCCAGAACCTCCCTGTCTACGCCAAGGCCGATGCGAATTGGCGGAAATCGATCCGCGCCGGCGCCTACGTGGCCAAGGACTGCTCGGGATCCCCCGAGATTGTCGTCGTTGCCACGGGATCCGAGGTCTCCACGGCGATCGCCGCGGCAGCGGAGCTCGCGAACAGGAAGATACGGATCGTGTCCGTGCTCTGCCGGGAGCTCTTCCTCGCCCAGCCTGCGGATGCCCGCGCGGCGCTCGTGCCGCCGAAAGCGAAGAAGGTGGTCTTCGAGGCGGGAGTCTCCTTCGGGTGGAAGGGACCTTTCGAGGAGGGGACGGTCACGGTCTCGATCGACAGGTTCGGAGAATCGGGACCCTACCAGAAGGTCGCCGAGCACCTCGGCATCACGGCCGCCGCCCTTGTCAAGAGGATCCAGTCGCTGTAGGGGCAGCTCGGGGGCGTCTCGCGCTACCGGGCGCGTCGGCTCGCCGCGGCGCCCCGAGTGATTTTCCTTCTCGCTCCTGCGGCGTCCATCCGTTTCGACAGCGCCTCGCCTTCGGCCGCCACCGCGTCGCGCAGCCTGCGGATCGCGTCCACGACGGGTCTCTTCCGTCTCCCCTTCCTCTCGTCAAGGAGGCCTGCCAGGAACTCGCAAATCTCAGGCGCGCCCGAGCGCAGCCTCAGGCCGCGGATGGCCCTGCTGTACTCGTCGATGAGCGCGGGCTTCGCGGCGGGCTTCGCGGCGAGCTTCGCGAGCAGGCGCGCGAGGCTGTCGGGGGTCCGGGTGAGCCATCCCGCCCTGTTGCGGATGACCCATTCGGTGGTCTCCTTCTCGTTGGCGAGGAAGCTGGAGATGATGATCGGCCGTTCCTGCAGCAGGGTCTCGAAGACCTGGTTGGGTCCTGACTTGCCCACCACCACGTCGGCGGCCGAGATGTGGTCGGCGAGGTTCGACACGTAGCCCCGAACCGCCACCCGCACCGAGCCGGTGGGACCTTTCGCAAAGGCTTCCATGTCCGTCTTGAGCCGACCGTTCTTGCCGCAAATCACGACGGCCTGGAGGTCCAGGCCGCGCTCGACGAGCGCCGCGAGATATTTCCGTACGGGCCCGATGCCCTCGGCGCCGAAGAAGAAGAGCACGGTGAACGCGTCGCGTTCGAGACCGAGCTCCCGACGGAGAGCCGTCTTCGATTTTCTCCTCTTCTCATCCGAGGGCTTGATCGGGAAGGGGAAGACCTTCACCTTGCGCGCGGCGATGCCCTTCGCGACGATCTCGCGCCGCGACTTCTCGGAGAACACGAGGCTCCAGTCGAACGAAGGTGAGAACCAGACCTGGTGTGAGTCGAACGGCTCGGGATTCAGCATCACGGCGATCGCATCCAGCTGCCCGACCCGCTTGAGCAGCTCCAGGTAGTGGGTGAAGGTGAAGTACGTTGAGACGACGAGGTCGGGCTTCTCCTTTTCGAGGTAGCTCACGAAACGGGGCAGGATGCCGATGCCGAGGATCCTGTCGACGATCTTGATCAGGAAGGGATTGTCCGCCCCGCGGTAGAATGCGTTCACGACGGGCGGGTAGCGCAGCGCCCAGCTCCAGTACAGCTTGTAGATGAAGCGGAGGAAACGGGCGCCCATCACGATGCCGACATTGATGACGCGAACGTCGAGGTCGCGCCTGCCCATGCGGTCGAACTGCTGCTTGAGCGCCTGGGCCGGTGCGATGTGCCCGCCTCCGATGTCGATCGTGTAGATGTCAATCCGCTTCATCCGACGTCTAGAGTACCGCCGCGCCGGCGAGGTGTCAACGCCGGTCGCGTGAAGCCTCAGGCGTCCTTGACATGGTCGCCCTTTTCTTCCGATACTCCCTAGGAAGCTTTGACGGAGACGAGTACGAGGAGCGTGCGGCCCTCAGAGAAGGCGCCCTGGGCGAACGCCCGTGGGTGCGAGGCGCCTAGGTCGGACCCTCGGAAAACCACTCCCGAGCCGCGAGCGGAAAAGCGCCCAGGCGCGATAGCGCCGGCTGCCGAGTATGTCTCGCCGGCCCGCCCCTCCGACATGGGGCCGCAGAGCGCGCGCGGCGCGCGTGTCCGCTCGACGGATGGGCTCCGCGCGAAACAAGGTGGAACCGCGGAAAGCCTCTCTCGGCTTTTCGTCCTTGCTGAAAGACCGAAGGGTCGGGCGGCGCCGAGCGCCGCTCTCAGGGATGAAACGGCCGAAAGAGGCTTCGTTTTTGGAGGACGACATGGATGATGCTGGACAGGGCAGGCTCCTCGCGATTCGCCATTCCCTCTCGCACGTCATGGCGGAGGCTGTGCTGCGGATGTTTCCGACCGCGAAACTGGCGATCGGGCCCGCGATCGATGACGGTTTCTACTACGACTTCGAGCTTCCCCGGACTTTGACGACGGAGGACCTCGCGGCCATCGAGCAGTCGATGCGCGCCATTCTCGCCGGCGACCATGCTTTCGCGCGGAAGGAGCATTCGCGGGCTGCCGCGCGGACGCTGTTCGCCGACCAGCCCTACAAGAGGGAGCTCATTGACGAGCTGCCAGAGGGCGAGGAGATCTCGACCTACACGCAGGACTCCTTCACGGACCTGTGCCGCGGACCGCACGTCGCCTCGACGAAAGAGCTCACGGCCGACGCCTTCAAGCTCACGTCGATTGCTGGGGCCTACTGGCGCGGGGACGAAAAGAACAAGATGCTCCAGCGCATCTACGGCACTGCCTGGGAGTCGAAGGCTGATCTGGAGGCGCACCTCAAGAAGCTGGAGGAGATCGAGAAGCGCGACCACAGGCGGCTGGGAAGGGAGCTGGACCTGTTCTCGGTTCATGAGGAGGCGGGAGCCGGCCTCATCTACTGGCACCCGAAGGGCGCCCGGATCCGCCTCGCGGTCGAGGACTTCTGGCGGCGCGAGCACCTGCGCCACGGCTACGAGATCCTCTACACGCCCCACATCGGCAAGTCGTGGCTGTGGGAGACGTCCGGCCATTTGGGATTTTACAAGGAAAACATGTACGCGCCCCTGTCCATCGACGAGGTCGACTACTACCTGAAGCCGATGAACTGCCCGTTCCACATCCTGATTTACAAGAGCCAGGTGCGCAGCTAC
>CAYGXO010000001.1:0-35720 GCA_964353885.1 uncultured Spirochaetaceae bacterium | reverse complement strand
GATCAGGTACCCGCGCGCCTTCCTTCGCATCGCGATGGAGATCTTCTGCTCCACCAGCCTGTCGGAGATCTCCTTCACCATGAGGTCAAAGATCTGCGCGAGGTGCGTCCTGTCGAGGTTGTGGAACACCACGATTTCGTCGATGCGGTTGATGAACTCCGGGTTGAAGGCCCGCTTCACCTCGCCCATGACGAAGTTGCGGATGTCCTTGAAGTTCATGCCCCCCTCCTCCGACTGGAAGCCGAGGGTGGAATCCTTGTTGATCTCCCGGGCCCCCAGGTTGGAGGTCATGATGAGCACGGCATTGCGGAAGGACACCGCGTGGCCGAGGTTGTCCGAGAGCTGCCCCTCCTCGAGCACTTGGAGAAGGATGTTGAACACGTCGGGGTGCGCCTTCTCGATTTCATCGAGAAGGATGACGCTGAAGGGCCGGCGGCGGATCTTCTCGGTGAGAAGGCCGCCCTCCTCGTAGCCCACGTAGCCCGGGGGAGCCCCGACGAGGCGCGAGACATTGTGCTTCTCCATGAAGTCGGACATGTCGATGCGGACGAGGGCCTCCTCGTCGCCGAAGAGGAACTGGGCGAGGGTCTTCGCCACCAGGGTTTTTCCCACGCCGGTGGGCCCGAGGAACACGAAGGACCCCAGAGGCCTGCGGGCCGAGGACAGCCCCGTGCGCGAGCGGCGGATGGCCGAAGCGATCACGGAGATGGCCTCCTCCTGGCCGATCACCTTCTTGTGCAGCTCCGCCTCGATGTGCAGCAGCTTTTCGGACTCGCTCTGGACGATGCGCGCGAGAGGGATGCCCGTCATGTCGGAGATGACCTGCTGGATGTCCTCGACGTCCACCACGTTCTCCTCGACGGTGATCGTGCTCTCCCAGGTCTTCTTGATCTCATCGAGCTTGCCCTTGAGCTGGCGCACCATGTCGCGCACGGCCGCGGCCTTCTCGTAGTTCTGCGTGTTCACGAGGCCCGTCTTCTCGACGTTCATCCGCTCGATCTCCTTCTCGAGGTCGGCCAGCTCCTTGGGCCGGATCGAGTTCTTGATGCGCTTGCGCGAGCCCGACTCGTCGACGAGGTCGATCGCCTTGTCGGGCAGGAACCTCTCGGTGATGTAGCGGCGAGAGAGGGTGGCGGCCGCCTCGAGGGCCGCGTCGGTGTAGCGCACCCGATGGTGCTCCTCGTAGTTCTTCTTGATGCCCTTGAGGATGCCGATGGTCTCCTCGACGGAGGGCTCCTTCACCGTGATGGGCTGGAACCTGCGCTCGAGGGCCGCGTCCTTCTCGATATGCTTCTTGTACTCGTTGAGCGTCGTGGCGCCGATGCACTGCAGCTCCCCGCGCGAAAGGGCCGGCTTCAGCATGTTCGATGCGTCGATGGCCCCCTCGGCGCCGCCGGCGCCGATGATCGTGTGCAGCTCGTCGATGAAGAGCACCACGTTGCCGGCCCCGAAGATCTCCTTCATCACCCTCTTCAGGCGCTCCTCGAACTCGCCCCTGTACTTCGTGCCCGCCACGAGCGAGGCGAGATCGAGGGTGAGCACGCGCTTTCCGATCAGGACCTCGGGGACCGTGGAGTCCACGATCTTCTGGGCGAGGCCTTCGACGATGGCGGTCTTTCCCACCCCTGGCTCGCCGATCAGCACGGGGTTGTTCTTCGTGCGACGCGCGAGGATCTGGATGACGCGCTGGATCTCCTTCTCGCGCCCGATCACCGGATCGAGCTTCCCTTCACGGGCGAAGGCGGTGAGGTCCCGGCCGAACTCATCGAGAGTCGGGGTCGGCTTCTTCTGCGGAGAGAGGGTTTTCTTCTTGGCTCCGGCCGCCTGCGGCTGCTTGTAGTCGCCGGTGCCGCTGATCTGAAGGACAGCCTCGCGAAGGGCGTTGGGCGTAAGAGAAGATTTGGCAAGGTAGCGCGAGACGATGCTGCCCTGCTCCTTCACCGCAGCCAGCAGGAGGTGCTCGGTGCCGATGTACTCGTGGCCCATGTTGCGGGCCTCCTCGGCGGAATCCTCGAGTATCTTCTGGCCCCGCTTGGAGGGGGGCACGTCGCCGAGGATCAGTCCCCCCTTGCCTTTCGGAAGGCTCTTCTCGATCTCGGCCTGCATGTCCGCCGTGTTGACCTTGACCTTCTGCAGGGCCTTCACGGCGACCCCCTCGCCGTCCTTCAGAAGCGCGAGGATGATGTGCTCGGGCAGAAGCTGGTCCGAGTGGAAGCGCTTGGCCTCCTCCTGCGCGAGGATTGTGAGGACCTTCTGCGCCCTCTGTGTGAGCCCCTTGAACATGTGCGTCAGCCTCCCCTCTCCTGCGGCAGCGCCTCTCTGACGAGCTTCGCTCGCGTGTAGTCGATGAGCTTCATGTCGATCGTGTCGTGCCGGCTCTGGAGCACCTTCTGGATGTGCGACTTCTGCGCCAGGAACAAGAGCGGCGTGATCGCCGAAGCGCCCACCCCGTCCAGGATGCCCAGCGCAATGCCCAGGCGCAGGGAGGAGAGGGATTCGATCGCCTCCCGCAGCGACAGGTAGCGGCAGTGGGTGAGCAGCCCCCACGCCCGCATGACCCTGTCCTCCAAGTCGATCCTGCGCTTCTCCATCAGCTCCTCGCGGGTGTGGTTCTCGTAGCCTGCGAGCTGGGCGGCGATCCGTCCCAGGTTCGCGACGATCTCCGCCTCGGACATCCCTATGGTGATCTCGTTGGCGATCAGGTACATGTCGCCCATCGACTCCATGCTCTCGCTGTAGAATCCCCGGATGGAAAGACCGAGCTGGGCCGATGCCTTGACCGCCCGCTTGATCAGGCCGCCCATCGAGAGGGCGGGCAGATGGAGCATCATCGACGCCTTCAGCCCCGTGCCGAGGTTCGTGATGGCGGTGTTCAGGTACCCCCATTCGGGGGAGACCGCGAACGGCAGGGCAGCTTCCAGCCGGGAATCGATGGCGTCGATCCGGCCCAACAGGGTCTCCAGGCACGAGCCGGTTCCGAAGGCCGAAAGGCGCAGATGATCCTCGTCGCCGAGGACCGCGCTGAGGCTGCCGTCGTCGCTCAGCAGCAGCGCGCGTTTCTTCTCGAGGGAATACCCCTGCGAGATCACGTTCCGCTCGAAAAGGATCCTCCTGTCCAGCGGGGTGAGATCGTCCATCTCAAGGACGCGGAGCGTCTCCCCTTCCGGCAAACGACGGAAGGCGGAGAGGATCCTCTCCTGGCACTCCCTCTGCTCCTGCGCCGAGAGCGTCCCCGGGTAGGAATACTCCGAGAGGTTGCGCGAGAGGCGCACCCGGCTGGAAATGACGACCCCCGTCGCGAAGGGCGCCTCCGGCGCCGAGGGCGCTCCAGGCGCCGGGTTGGCGGCGGCGTTCATCCAGCCCTTCATGTCCGATAGGCCCGTGAACTCAAACATTGTCTTCCAGCATCCGCAGCCTGTCGCGCAGGTTGGCGGCCTTCTCGTAGTCCTCATTGTCGACGGCAGCCTTCAGCTCTTCGCGCAGGCCTGCACTATCAGGGGGGACATCCACCGACCCCGAGAGCGAAGGAGGCAGCTTGCCTGAGTGCCGGGGACGGGCCGCCATCTGGGAGAGAATCAATCGCAGATCGGCTTCGAACGCCCGGAAACACTCCGCGCAGCCCAGCTTGCCTGTTTTCCTGAAGTCGGAGAGCTTCATCCCGCATCGAGGGCACGCGCCTACTCCGGGCTCGGCGCTGCCGGGCAGCTCCTTGCCATCGATCAAGCCGGCCAGCAGGTTCGTGATCGGGAGCTCGGACTCTTCCTCTCGGATGAGCCCCTTCTCCTGCGCGCACTCCTCGCAGATGTGCAGCTCGTGCACGCTTTCCTTTTGGATCTGGCGGATATGTATGACGGCTTCTTTCAAGCCGCATATCTCGCATTTCATAACTGTACAGAAGTATACAAAAAAATCGGCGTGAATTCTACGGTAACTCCTTTTCAGGAGCCCCGAATGGCCGTTCGCGCAACGCAACGCTGAAAGATTATACTTTTTTAAGCACCTCGAGCGGTTTGACCCTGGCTGCCCGGGCTGCGGGAATGTAAGATGCAAAGGCCGAGAGCAGGAGAGTGCCGAAAGCAGCCAGCACCACCTCGATAGCATCGATGCGGATGGGGATCTTCTGCAAATAGTAGGCGCTGTTGAAAAGGGTGGCAGGCTCCAGCGCGCCAGCCGATGGGACAAGCGACCCGCGGACCATGGATGCGACCCAGACCCCCGCATTGAGCGCGGCTTGGATGCCGGAGATGAGCTGATTCACGTTCACGGCAACGAGAAGGCCCAATGCAATCCCTAGAGCGGTGCCCAGCAGCCCCGTCACAGCCCCTGCCGTCAAGAAAGCGAGCGCGAGCGAAGAGGGAGAGGCTCCCACCGCCTTCAGGATCCCGATGTCAAGTCTCCGTTCGAAGACGATCATCAGCACGGAGGAGGACACGTTCACGGCAGCGACCATCACCACGAGACCCATGATGAACAGCAGCAGCGCCCGGGTGGTCTGGAAACTGGCCAGGCGGCTGTACTCGAGCTCGCGCCAGGTGGCAAGACGGGAGTCGGGGGGAAGGACGGCCCGAAGCCTGCGGATGACCGGCTCGAGGTCCGCGAAAGGCTCGCGCACCTTGACGCCGATCAGGGCGCGCGATCCGCGCGGCGAGAGCATTCGGAGGGCGGAGGAAAGCGGAGCGTACACCATGATCTTGTCCAGCTCCTGGTAGCCTGTCTCGAAAACACCCGTGACGGTGACGGACCTCACCCGAGGCGGCCCGCTCATGTCCTCCCCGAAGGTGGTGAGAACTGAGAGCTCTTCCCCGACGCCGATGCCCAGCGTCCGGGCGAGCGCGGCGCTCACGAGCAGGGAGTCGCCCCGGGTGAGTGAAAGCTCGCCCGCCTTGCGGGTGGCGAGCGATCGCAGGCCGCTGTCGCGGATGAACGCATCCTCAGCGACGCAGCGGATCGTCACCCCGGCCGCGGCCTTCGGCGAGACCAGCAGCCCCGTGCCCTGGCGCTCGGGCACTGCGGCGATCACGTCGGGGTCTTCGACGATCGCTCGGGCGAGGCTCTCCATCTTGGCCGCGCTCGCGCTCGGGGGAAGCGACACCTGCACGTGGGACGTGCCGACCTCGAGCAGGCGCGCGGTGATGCCCTCGATCATCCCCGTGGACACTTCCATGACCAGCAGGAGCGGGACCAGGCTCAGCGCGATTCCTATCACCGAGCCGCGAAGGTAGCGGGCGGTGCCCGCTTTTCCCCTGAGCGTACGCAGGCTGAAAAACGCGACGAAACCGCGCTTCATACCGGCGAGAGCGCCCCCCCGCCGAGAACGAGGCTGCGGTCGGCCCGTCCGGCAAGCCCCGTGTCGTGAGTGACGAGGATCATGGTGCGCTGGTACCTGCGGACCAGCTCGAAGAGAAGCTCTTCGACGATCCGCGCATTCCTCTCATCGAGGTTGCCGGTCGGCTCGTCGGCGAGGAGCAGAGGCGGATCGTTCACCAGGGCGCGGGCGACGGCGACACGCTGGCGCTCTCCGCCGGATAGCTCGTGCGGATAGGCTTCGGCGCGCTTCGCGAGGCCCACATCCGCGAGAAGCCGTCGTCCCCGGTCGCGAAGGTCCCGCGAGCGAAAGGCGCCGCCGGGGAGCTTGCCGACCATGGCGGGCATCACGACGTTCTCCAGCGCCGTGAAGTCCCGCAGCAGGAAATGGAACTGGAAGATGAATCCCACCCCGCTGTTCCTGTACCTGCTCGCCTCGGTTTCCGGCAGGCCGGAGACCTCGATTCCATCGACCACGATCCGGCCCGAGGTGGGATGGTCAAGCCCGCCGACGAGGTTCAGCAGGGTGCTCTTCCCGCACCCGCTCTCGCCGATGATCGCCACGATCGTCGCCCGGTCGACGGCGAGGTTCACGTCGCGCAGCACCGTGAGCCTTTCGGCGGGCGTCTCGAACACCTTTTCGAGAGAGCTGACGGCGACGAGGGCGTCGGTGAGGCGCCCTCCGCGCTCGGGAGAGATCTTACTCATAGCGCAGCACCTCCGCGGGCCGGAACCGGGATACGGCGCGGGACGCCGCTCCCGCGGCCACCCCGCAGGCGAGCAGGGCGAAGAAGACCACGAGGAAGGCCTCCCGGGGCAGCACCCGGAAGGGCACCGACGTGAGATAGAAGTACATCGGGGAAAAAATCGAGAACCCTCCCCCTCCCTCCATGGGAACAAAAGGCGAGAGGATGGCTGAGCCGGCCGCGAGGGCGCCGTTGACCCCGGCTTCCACGATCGCGAAAACGACGTCGATGTTGATGGAGAGCAGCAGGCCGAGAAGGAGGCCGATGGCGCCCCCGATGAGGCCGATCAGGAGGCCTTCGAGGACGAAGATGCCCTGGATCTCGAACGGCGGGATCCCGACGGCCTTCAGAAGGGCGATCTCCTCCATCTTCTCGAAGACGGTCCGGCGCAGCGAATGGTAGACGTTGAAGCCCACCACGATGAAGATCAGCCCCACGAGGAGCATCATCATCAGCTTCTCCATGAAAAGGGCGTCGAAGAACGACCTGTTGTAGCGCCGCCAGCTCTCGACGTTCCACCCCGCCGACTCGGGCAGGCGCGAGATCGCCTTGAGGGCGCGCTCGTCGGCGAACCTGTCCGCGATCTTCACCCCCCAGGTCCTGGGAAGCGGTTTGCTTCCGCCGAAAAGAGCGTCTGCGGCCTCGAGGGAAACAAATACGAGTCCCGCGTCAAAATCATAGTACCCTGTTTTAAAAACGCCCGAGACTGTAAAGCCCGACCGCCGAGGAGCGATGCCGCCCCCGCTGCCGCGCCCGAGCGAGACGATGTCGAGCGAATCGCCGACGCGCGCGCCCGTGGCCGCGGAAAGCTCCGTGCCGATGACGATCGAGCGCCCGTCCCCGATCGCGAAGGCGCCTTCCTGGATCTCGATCCTCGCCTCCTGCGACGGGTCGAGAGTGAACAGCGAGGGGGGAACCGCGCGTACGGAGCAGACGCGGGCTCTCGCGAAGGGCCCTTCGAGCAGCGCCTGGCGCTCGACGAACGGGACCACGGCCGTCACGGAAGCGACGGCGCGCAGGGCGGAGGCGATCGATTCATCGTCGGCGGAACGCTTCCCCGGCCCGTCGGCAGTGAGTTGGATGTGATAGGAGCTCACCTCGACAATGCTCTCGATGAACCCGAGCTGAAAACCGTTCATGACGGCAAGAACGACCGTGAGGGTCATGACGCCCACGGCGATGCCCGCAATGGAGAGCAGTGAGGAGCCGAACCCCTTCTCCCTGCGCCGGGTGCGCAGGTACCGCCCCGCGACGAGCAGCACGAGCGACGCGCTCATTCGATGGGCCTTTCCCGCACGAGAACGCCCCCCTCGTACACCTCCTCCTTCACCCGCCTCTCCCCCTCCCAGGTCACCTTCAGGAACAGCTCGCCCTCGGCGTACATCTGCTCGACTCGGCCGCCGTCCGTGTAGAGGGTGAGCTTCTCGAGGGATCCCTTCACCACGTACTCCTCTGTCGCCAGCTCCCCGTGCGCGTCGTAGGAGTACGCCCACTGCTCGATGCCCGCGGCGCTCTGCCGCCTCTTCGCCGTCGCGCGGCCCTCCTCATCTCGGTTGTACTCGATCCTCTCGACCGCACTCCCCGGTCCCGTCACGGTCTCGACGGCGAGGAGCCCCTTGTCGTCGTACCCCCTCCGAACGAGCTTTCCTTCCCGGGGCAGGGTTTCCGCCGAAGACTCGAGGGTATTCGACTCGAGCCGGAAGACGAAATCCTCCCGCGAGGCGAGCCCCTGGGCGTCTCTGCGCTCCCTCTCCACGACCCGGCCGCGCGTGTCATAGCGCGAGAGGAACAGCGCCTCGCCGACGGTATTGCGCTCTTCGGCGAGGCCTGAGGATCCGGCGAAGAAGCGGGATTGGCTCGTCCGCCCGTCCGCCAGGGTTCTCCTGACCCCGCGCAGCGTGCCGCTCGCCGCGTACAGGTACTCCTCGGCGTGCAGAAGGGAGCCGTCCGGACCGGTGGTCCGGACCCGCGAGAGACGGGAGCCAGTATACGTGAAGACGGCTTTTTCCAGGAGAGCGCCGTCGCGAAAGCTTTCTTCCGTCAGGATGCTCCCGGACGGATTGTACACCCTCCGGGCGGCAAGCCTGCCGGACGCGAACTCCCTCTCCTCCCTCGGCGAGCCTTCCTCCCCCTGAGATGTCTCCCAGCGCCTGCTCTCCTCGCCCTGCGCGTACAGGCGGCGCACCTCCCTGCCGGCGGATTTCTCGACCCCCGCCACCCATTCGAACTCGTCGCGGCGCCAGCCGGTGATCCTCTCCAAAAGCATCCCCGCGCCGTTGGAGCGATAGAACAGCTCCTCGCCGAAGGCGGGAAGCGCGCCGAGGAGCAGGAAGAGGATGGCGCAAGGCTTGCTCATGGCTCGCCGAGCAGCGAGTCGAGGTACCGATCGACGTCGAAGACAGCCAGGTCGTCCAGAGACTCGCCGAGACCGATGAACGAGAACGGGATGCCGAGCTCGCGGCAGATCGGCACCACCATGCCGCCCTTGGCCGTGGAATCGTACTTGGCGAGCACGATGGAGTCGATCCCGACAGCCTTGTGGAATACCTCAGCCTGCTGGAGAGAGTTCTGCCCCGTGGTCGCATCGAGGACGAGCACGCGCTGGTAGCCGCCGCCGCTGAGGCGGGTGCGCGCGATCCTGTCGATCTTGGCCAGCTCCTTCACGAGCGCCTCCTTGTTGTGCAGGCGCCCCGCGGTGTCCGCGATCACGAGCTCCGTCCCCCGCGCCGCCGCGCTCGCGATCCCGTCGTAGATCACTGAGCCGGGGTCGGCGCCCGGCGCCTGCGCGACAACCGGCATGCCGAGCCTTTCGCCCAGGATTTTCAGCTGATCGATGGCGGCCGCGCGGAAGGTGTCACCCGCCACGAGAAGGATCTTCTCGATCCCCCTCACCGCCTGGAAGTGACGCGCAAGCTTTGCGATCGTAGTGGTCTTCCCGACGCCGTTGACCCCGAGGATGAGCAGGACGTTGAGCGTGCCCGGCGCCAGGGCGATTTCCCTCGCGCACACGAGCTCCCGCAGGCGCCCCTTCAGCTCGGCGAGGATCTCGTCGCGGCTGGCGAGCCCACGCTCCCGGGCCGTCACCCGCAGCGCCGCCGCCATCTCGCCGGCGATCCGCACGCCCATGTCGGCCTCGATCATCGCATCTTCGAGCTCGAGGAAAAACCCCTCGTCGATCGGGCGCCGTCCGAAAACCTCCCGCAGCCTCTTGCCGATGCCGCTCCACGATGGCACTGATGCCCCCCCTACCCGGCCGCCCTGTCCGATGCGGTGATGTAGCGAACGATCGTCGTCGCGACCCAGACGAAAAGCGACACGCTCAGCACGGCCCCCCCGACGGAGGACCAGTACAGGAGGTTCCCCGAGTCGATCGCCTTCTGGGCTTCCGTCAGGCTGTCGGCGTCGATGAGCGCCCGGGCCTTGTCCGCGTAGTCGAAGGCATAGCGGTAGCAGAACAGCGGCGCGGGCAGGGAGACCAGGAACCAGCCGAAGGCGCCGTAGAAATCCTCCCGTGCTTTCTTCTGGCGCTGTTCCCGGGAAACCGCATTTGTCTCGAGCGTGAGAGGGCCATGGGCGGGCGCGCCCGGACCCAGCGAAAACGGAAGGACATTGTAGCCGGGCTTCGTCAGCAGGACCCTGCTTCGCGTTGCCGGCAGCTCCAGGTCGAGCGGGGTCTTGCCTTTCCATAGCGAATCCACGTAGAGGTCGGCTCCCGGGGGATCGGTCGCGAGGGCCACCGTCTCCCGCTCGGTTGGCTCGAGTGCGAGCGGGAGCGATGTCTCGGAGCCGGGCGCCAGGTCCACTGTCCGCGCGAGATCGTGGTAGCCGGCAGCAGATGCCCGGATCTCATGCACTCCCGGCGGCAGAAAGAGCTCGCGCGGGCCGCCCGACGACGCGAGGGAGCCGTCAACGGTCACCGATGCCTCCGCGGGATCGGGCGCGAGCGAGAGAGCGGCCCACGGCCTGCCGAGGATCGTTTCGGTAAGCCCGCTCGCCGCCCCTTGCAGGGAAGCGTACAGCTCCTCCCTGCCTCCCGCCTCCCTCCACCTGAAGACAACTCTCCCCCGCGCCGCATCGTACGCCCAGATATCGAGCAAGATGTACGACTGGACCTCGCGGATCGCGCCACCGACCGCCATGTCCAGCTCCTGACTCTCGCAGAACTCGCTGGGCGAGTACGGAGGGGGATCGAAGAGCTTGCCCGCGCCGGAGCCGTCCTTGAGGGCGATCGGTTTTTCGGCCGGAACCTCGACCGCGCTCGGGTCGAGCGACTCGAGGAAGCTCCTGCGCGCGAGCGCGGCGGCGAGCCTGCTCTCGATGCTCGACGGATCCCCCTCCCCCGATGGAGCCGCGGTGGGAGCTCCGCTGAAGAACGCCTCGTCGCGTTCCTTTCTGATCTGCGCGATCGAGCCGGCGAGGGTCGAGAGCTCCCGCGAGAGCACCACGGCTCTTCGAAAGGCGCGCTCCTCCTCGGAGAAGGCATGAGACGGAAGCCGGGCGATCCTGTCGCGGATCAGGAGCACCGCGCTCGAGGCGAGATACGAGTTCTCGGCCGAGATGTCCGGCGCGGAAAGCGCCGAGAAGGCGATGGTCCACGTGTCCCGGGCGTCGCGGGGGGCGGTCTCCTCCGCGTGGCCAAAGGCCGCGAGCAGCGACAGGAGAAGGAGGACGCACGGGGCTCGCCTCATCAGGATATGTTGAGGGCCTTCTTGAGCGCCGAGACGACCCTCTGGGGCTGGAATGGCTTGACGATGAAGTCCTTGGCTCCGAGCTGGATGGCCTGGACGATGAGGCGCTGCTGGCCGAGGGCGGAACAGATGATGACCCTTGCCTCGGGGTCGATCGCGCGGATCTTCTTCAGGGCGGTCAGCCCATCCATGCCCGGCATCGTGATGTCCATGAGCACGACGTCGGGGCGCGTGTCCTGGTACTGCGTGATCGCCTCTTCGCCGTTTGAAGCCTCGCCCACGACCCGGAAGCCCGATTTCTCGAGGATGTCGCGCAGGACGATCTTGATGAAGGAAAGATCGTCAACGATCAGGACGTTGATCGCCATCGTCGTCCTCCCCCGCTGCCGGGCGCCCGCCGCGCACGCGCATCTTTAGGTACTCCTCGATGAAGGAGTCGATCTCGCCGTCCATGACGGCCTGGATGTTGCCGACCTCGTGCTTGGTCCTGTGGTCCTTGACGAGGGTGTAGGGCTGGAACGTGTAGGAGCGGATCTGGTTGCCCCAGGAAATATCCTTCTTCTCCTGGGCGATCTTCTCCTTCTCCTTCTCCTGCTCTCCCTTGTAGTACTCGTACAGCCGGGAGCGCAGCACCTTCATGGCGAAAGCCTTGTTCTTGAACTGACTCCTCTCGTTCTGGCACTGCACGACGATGCCGGTCGGGAGGTGGGTGATGCGAACGGCCGAGTCGGTCTTGTTCACGTGCTGCCCGCCCGCTCCCCCCGCCCTGTAGGTGTCGATGCGGAGGTCCTCGGGCCGGATGTCGACGTCGATCGTGTCGTCGAGGACCGGGAAGCAGAACACGGAGGCGAAGGAGGTATGACGGCGGGCGTTCGAGTCGAAGGGGGAGATGCGAACCAGTCGGTGGATGCCCGTTTCCGCCTTGAGATAGCCGTAGGCGTCGGGTCCATTCACCTGCGTGGTGACGCTCTTGATGCCGCCCTCGGCCTCCAGGATGTCGAGGATGTCGACAGTGTAGCCGCGCCGCTCGGCCCAGCGCGTGTACATCCGCAGGAGCATGCTGACCCAATCGCAGGCCTCGGTCCCACCGGCTCCCGAGTGGATCGTGAGGAACGCTGAGGAGGCGTCGTTCTCTTCAGAGAGAAGCTCGAGTGACTTCAGCTCGCCGTAGCGCTTCTCGAGACCTTCCCAGGTGCTCCGAAGCTCACCCTCGAAGGACTCGTCGTTCTCCTCGGATGCCAGGCGCCAGATGCCGGTGAGGTCTTCGAAGTCCGCGCGCAGCTTCTCCCACGGCTCGAAGCGCCTCTTCAGCGTCTTGAGGCGCGCGAGCGCCTGCCCCGCCCTCTCCTTGTCCAGCCAAAAATCGGGTCGGGCGGTCTGCTTTTCGATCTCCGCGATCTCCCTCTTCAGCGCGTCCGGGTCAAAGACCCCTCCAGGTCTCTTGGATCTGCGACCCGAGGGACTGGAGTTTCTGTTCGAGCTCTCCTAACACGGGACTCTCCTTGCAGATGCGGCGCTCAGGCCTTGACGATCAACCTGCGCCACTTCTTCTCTTTCAGGATCGTGATGGCGAGGGTGCCTTCCACGGGGTACTGGTAGAAACGGACGCTATCATAAGAGTCCGCGATCCTGTCAATGTCCTTCTTCAGCCGGCCCAGAACGGTCTCGGAAAGCGTCGTGCTCTCGAAGGCATCCTTCTGCACCCTCTGCAGGCCGTACTGCAACAGCGTATCGTACGCCGACTTGCGGTGGTCATCGGAGGCGAACTCGCAGGCGACCGCGACGAACATCAGGGGAAGTGTAGGGCTTTCGCGCTCGGATGTAAAGCGCCGCCCTAGGGGCTCTGGACACGCCTGCAAAAAGCCGACAACATTGTCATGGAGGAGATCAGAATGAGGGGAAGAGGCATCCCCGCCGCGCTCGCGGGCGGCGTTCTCGCGGCAACTATCGCCCTCGCTCCCTGCCCGGCATTCAGCCAGCAGGCGAAGGGAGTGTTCGCACCGTATGTCTCCCGGCTCGCGGTGGAGGCGGCCGGGCACCAGGTGAAGCTGACGTGGAAGGACTCCACCGACGTCGAAGGCAGCTGCGTGGTGTATCGGCATACGGCGGAGATCACCTCGCGCACCGTGGGCGGCGCCCTGGTCGTTGGGCGGGTCGCCTCGGGCGTGGAGTATTTCCTCGATAGTCCACCCGACCGCCAGGAGGTTTTCTACGCGGTTCTCGTCGAGGACTCGTCGAAGAAGCTCTACTCGATCTTCGTCCCCTTTCGCAACACCACCCCCGGAGGAATCTCCATCGACGCCACAAGGATCCCGGATACCTCGAGCGTCATCAGCGCCACAAGCGTCCCGGATACCTCGATCGCCCTCGGCACCTCAAGCGTCCCCGACGCCTCAAGCGTCCCCAGCGCCTCAAGCGTTATTCTGCAGGACACGGCTGATGAACAGCCCGCGACTCGCATCACGGATATCCGAACTGCCGTCACCCCGGATGGCCAGGCCATCGAGGTGAGCTTCCGCTCGTCCAACCCCGGTCGAGACCTGCTCGTGTTCTGGGGAGCCGCTCCGATGAGGTCCGCCGAAGACCTGCTGCGGTCGACCGCGAAATCGCAGCTCGACGCGGGCGAGACGCGCTATACGGTGCCGATTCTTCCGGGCGTCGATTCCTATTTCGCAATTGTCGACGCCGGCCTGTACAAGCTCGGCCAAGCGCCTCTCGTGCCGGGGCAGAACGCGACAGCGGATCCCATCCAAGTGCCTCTCGGCTCGGCAGGCGCGGGCCAGCCGGCGCTCGCCGCGCGCCGCCCTCTTCCTCTTCCCGGCCTGGAGATCTCTTCCGGAGTGCAAACGGGACTCGCCCTCCCGGACGCCGATCAGCTCGCGCTGCCGCGGGAGAAAGAAGTGTCAGCCGAGACCTCCCGAGCGATCGCTGAGATCCTCCGCAGCATCGGCGATACTGCTCCCGCCCCACGCAGCCAGCAGATCCTCGCCTTCGAGGCGACGCCCGCGGCGACCAGCGAGCTCTCGGGCCTGCAGGCCATCGTGAAAGGCCCGTTCACGGGCGGCGACCTGCCGGAGGCCGAGAGGCAGCTGCGGAACTTCCTCAGCCCGACCCGGCCGCCTGACGTCGAAGGGCGCGCGCGGTTCTACCTCGGCCAGACGTACTACCTGCAGGGTCGGCCTCGCGAGGCTCTGCTGGAGTTCCTGCTCGCCGAGAACGTGCTGTACCACGAGACAGCTGCGTGGAAGGATGCCTGCTTTCAGCGCCTCGGGGCGCCATAGCGGGTCAAGGCGCCGGGGTTTTTTCAAACCCCACGCTGAGGTGATTCTGCCAGGTCTCCCCCGGCGCGAGCTGGATCGGCCACCGACCGACGAAGCAATGGGATTGGAAGATCCGCTCCTCCCCCTCGGGGCAGCGGCTCCGCGTCTCGATGGGCAGGCTCCAAAACCGGAAAGCCTTCACCGATGACAGCGTGATGGAGACCTCGTTCATCACATCGCGGACCAGAAGCCCCTTCACCCCCTCGATCTCCGTCCTTTCCAGGCCGATCTCGGATTTCCTGTCCTCGTCGAGAATGAAGATGCGGCCGCTCTCGGGAGAGCGCGCGGCGAGCGACACGTTCATCTCCATTGCGAAAACGGTCGCGAGGGGTCGAGCGCCGCGGTTGGCAACCTCGTAGTACACGTCGATCGACCGGGGCCGAAAAATGTAGCGCTTGTCGATCCCCACGGGCTGGGCGAGGCCATCGGGGGCTCTCACGCTCCCAGTTCTTCTCAGCAGCACCTCGGGGAGCGATCGGTTGAGCTCCACCACCTCGTAGAGCCCGGCGACGAAGTCCCCGACCTCGGCGGACCGGCCGGAATCGAACGCCTCCATCGTGCAGGCCTCGGGCAGGAAATGATCAAGGAACGCCTTGCGCGAGAATGAGCGCTCGCGCGCCTCCCCGTCCCTCTGGCTCATCGTGTCGAGGTAGTTCGTGGAGGCCGGCAGGAAGTCCAGCTCGAACAGCGAGCCGCCGCGGGTGTGGATGTACGCGTTCAGCTCTGAGCCCTGGTACAGGTACTCGATGCAGTTGTCCATGTCGTAGTCCGCGCTGAGGATCGAGGGGGCGAAGATCTCTGTGGCCCGGGTGATCTTCTCGGCCTCGATCAGGGAGCGGTACACCGCCTTGCGCAGGGGGTTTGAGTAGATCCCTCCGCGCGCGCCGTGCCAATACGCATAGTGGCATTGCCCTCTCCACAGCTCGTTCTGGGCAGCCCTCTTCTTGTACCTGTCTCCCCGCACCTGGTTCACCAGGACGTGCGTGTACATCATCTTCGCGTACATGAGACCGGCCTCGGGGTAGCGCGTCAGGAACTGGCGGAAATGGCCGCCCGAGAGCAGCCTCCCAATGCCCCCGGGGTCCCGTTCCCGGCGCCGCGCTTCGCGAAAGAGGCCCCTCGCGTCCGAGGGCAGCGCCCATTCCGTCATTTCGGCCGATGCCGAGGAGGGGATGTAGAGCTTCTCGGTGGGGGGAGAGTCCCGCAAGTACCGGGTGGGAGCGAGCGGCCGCAGCCATTCGGAGGCCTCCCCCGTGAGGCGCAGCAGCGCGTCGAGCCCGCCCTCGGCGAGCTCGAGCCGCGCACCGTCGACGAGCACGGTCGCGACGGCAGCGGGATCCTGGCCGGCCAGGCCCTCGAGAGCCGCCAGGAACCGCTCGGGGTCGCACACCGATGATGCGAGCCCCGATGCGATCGGGAAAACGGAGACGATCTTGCCCTGGTCCTCCGCGATGGCGGGCCGCAGGCACTCGGAATCACCGGCGCCCGCGCGGCGGAACTGGCTGTCGTCGAGGAACGTGTAGTCCAACCCACTCGCGCGCAAGACGAAGGCTAGGGAGGGCTCCCAGACGCTTTCGGCGAGCCAGCAGCCGCGCGGCCGGACCTCGAAGCGCACGCGCAGGTGCGTCGTCATCTTCTCAAGCTGGCCGAGCTTGTCGTTGGTGGGGATCATGGGGAGGATGGGGTCGTAGTAGCCCCCCCCGAGGATCTCCACCTGGCCGCGCTTCACCATCTCCGCGAGCAGCGTGACGAACTCGGGATGGTGCTCGTCGAGCCACTCCAGGAGCAGCCCGCTGTAGTGCAGAGTGGCGAAGAAATCGGGGTGCCCATAGAGCTGCGCGAGCAGGGGCTTCCATGCCGCCTGGTAGGTTCGCTCGGTCTCGGCGTTGTCCTGCCCGAGCGGCAGGTGATTGTGCGTGCCGAACAACAGCCCGAGTTTTTTCATGAGGGCAGCCCCAGTGCGGAGGCCAGCCTCGCGAGCAGTGCCCTGTCGAAGGCCATGAAGGCAAGAGCGAGAAGGCCGGCGGAGATGAGCGAGAGAGGCAGGCCGCGGAGGGCCTCGGGCACCCATTCGAGGTCGAGCCTGGCGCGGATCGCCGACAGGAGCACGAGAACGAGGAGCACGCCGCATCCGGCAGAAAGCCCGGCCAGCAGGCTCTGCAAGGGGCCAAATCCGCTGCCCGGCATGGCCCCCCCGCGCGCGCTGAGCAGGACGACGCCCAGCACGGCGCAGTTCACCGCAACCCCCGAGGCGGAGAACCCAGTGGCGCGCAGAAGCCCCGGGGCGAAGCGCCCGGCCGCTGCCTCGAACATCCAGGCGAGGCCGGCGATCGCGAGCACGTATGCCACGATCTGCATGTACTCCAGACCAAGGGGCGCGAGCACCTGCGTGCGGATCGCCCATGCGGCAAGGGAGGCCAGGCTCATCATGACCGCTGTCGCAATGCCGATGCCGACGGCCGTGCCCATGCGCCGCGGCGCCGCTATGCACGGACAGACGCCGAGCATCTGGACGAGGACCACGTTGTCGATCAGGGCGAAGGTGAGAATGAGCCCGAACCAGCTCATGGCCTACTCCTGGCGCCGCGGCCGCGAATCCTAGCGGCGAGCGCGGCGAGGTAGCCGGCAGCCAGGAAACCGCCGCAGGCGAATGTCACCGCGCGCGCGGGCGAGGCTGAGAGTGGCGCTATCACGAGGGTGCCCATGAACCCGCCTATCGGAAACACCGTGAGCGTCCCGAATCCGAGCGCCTCGCGCGCGGCCGCGATGACGGTGAAGCAGGCGGCGAGACCCAGCCCCGCGCCCAGAGCGGCGAGGAGCGCCTTGCCCACCGGCTGCCCTCTGGCCGCCATTTCCGCCCTTCCGGTCACGAGACAATTCACCGCGAGCAGCGGCACGTACAGCCCGAGGGCCGCGTGCGCGTCGGGTGCGAAGAGGCTGAGCAGCACGTCGGCGCACGTCGCGAAGCACGCGGTAAGGAGCAGCGAGACGAGCCAACGGGCCCGAGTCCCCTTCCCCCTACCGAACAACCCTACGATCGACGAAAAGAGGGTCGAGGCGAGCAGCACGCAGAGGATGGCGAGGGACATCCAGAGGGAGGTGAGCAGGCGCGTGGAAACCGCGAGGGCCGGGCACATCCCCATGAAAAGGACGAACAGCGGGTTTTCGGATGCGAGGCCGGTGACGATTTCGCTGCCCTGCTTCATCGGGCGTCTCCCTGTGAAGCGGCGAGCCGCATGGGCCTCGCGTATCTGTCGATGAGGGGCACCGCGCAGTTCATAAGGATGACGGCGAGGGGCGCTCCGTCGGGCATCGAGCCGTAGAATCGCAGCAGGAAGGTCGCCGCTCCGAGCCCGAGGCCGTATGCGATCGTGCCCGCCGGCGTCAGGGGCGAAGTGACAGGGTCGGTCGCCATGAAGAAGGAAACGAGCAGGAGGCTTCCTGCCAGGAGATGGAACACGACATCGCCCGTGAAAAATCCTCGCCCCGCGCCGAGGCCGCCGAACACCCACGAGAGAACCGCGAAGGTCGCCAGGTACACAGCGGGCAGCTGCCAGCGGATGATGCGCCGGGCAGCGAGGATTGCGCCGCCCGCGACGAGCAGCAGGACAGCGATCTCCCCGATGCCCCCGGCCCTGATGCCGGCAAGCAGGTCGAAGGCGCCGGGGGGAAGGTCCACACCGAGCGGGGCGAGACGGGCGTTGAGCCATCCAACGACTCGGCCGTCCACCGCGCTCACTGGGGAGCCCGAGGCGGCGAGAGCCTCCAGAGCCCCTCGTCCGCCTGCTCCTGGACTCGAGAGTTCTGCGGCGAGCGCGTCGAGCGGCGCAAGGCCGTATCCCGACCAGCGGATCGAGACCGGGACGACGAACGCCTCGCCCCATGAGACGCGGGCAAAAACGATCCCTGCGAGGGCGGGGTTCATCCAGTTGCGTCCCAAGCCCCCGAATGTCTGCTTGACTACGACGATCGCAAAGGCGGACGCGGCGGCCGCGACATGGATCGGCGCTCCCGATGGAAGCAGGCAGCCGACCATGAGGCCCGTAAGGAACGCGCTGCCGTCCAGGAGCGTGAACTTCCGGCGCCGAACGGTCGTGAGCGCCTCGCAGACGAGTGCCGAGCCGATGGAAGCGAGAAGGACGAACCCGGCTGGGGCCCCAAAAACCACGATGCCCCATGCGGCGGCGGGAAGCAGGCACAGCGCCGCGCTCCAGATCAGCTCGGGCGTGCTCGCGCCTTTGCGCACGTGGGGTGCGGGATGGGCAGGCGCCGTCGCGTCGGGCTCGCTCATGCAGTGGCCCCCATGATTTTCCCACGGCCCAGGCCGTCCACAAGAGGGATGCGCGAAGGACAGACAAAGGCGCAGCAGCCGCACTCGCTGCACTCGGCCAACCCCTCCGCGAGCGCCTCGCCGTAGCGGCCATGAGCGGCGAGCCTGTACAGGCGCGTCGGCGCGAGGCCCCAAGGGCAGGCATCGATGCACCGGCCGCAACCGATGCACGGCCGCTCGAGCGGGATGCGCGCCTCCTTCGCGGAGAGCGCAATGACGCCGCTCACGATCTTCGTCACGAAAGCATTCTGCCAATCCACTGCGCGGCCCGTCATGAGTCCTCCGAGGACGATCGCTCCTGCAGGGGCGGAGAGCCCGCCGCATTCCTCGAAAAGGTCTTCGATTCGCGTCCCGATCCTCGCTTTGAGGTTGCGGGGATGGCGGACAATGGATCCGCTCACCGTGACCACCCGCTCGGTGAGCGGTTTGTCAAGGGCCACGGCCTCGAGGACGGCGAGAAGCGTCCCCACCGCGAGGACCACGACCTGCCCATCTTCCGCGCGTCGCCCGCCTAGGAGCGTCGCGGCGAGCTGGTCGGCGTCGCCCTGCGGGTACTTGGACGAGACGATCGTGATCTCCATCTCCTCGCCCGCCTCATCCGCCGCGCGTTCGAAACCGGGAACCAGATGCTGATCGACCTCGCCCACGGCAAGCACGACACGCGACGGTGCGAGAAGAGTCCGCGCGACGCGAAGACCACTGACGATTTCACGCGCTTTCTCCCGTAGAATCGCCGAAACGCACGAAAGAGACGGATCCGACTCGACCCCGTTTGCGAGAAGAAGCTCGACGGACCCGCTGGGATGCGAGCCGAGGTCGAAGACGGCGCTGCGAGACGATTCGCCGAGGTCGACGACACCCGCCGACTGGATCTTCCACACCAGCTCGGAATGGGAGAGCGCCTGCCATGCCCGCTCCGCGCCCATGCGTCCTGATCTGTCGAACTCGCCACCCATCTCGATCGCCACGGCCTGGCAGCGTTCCCCGCGGGTGACAGTCTCCTCAATGATCTCGACGACCCTTCCGGGGATCGAGGAATGCACGTGCGCGGAGCGAGGCCCCTGGGCCCTGCCGATCATCATCCCCTCGCGCACGGCATCGCCCGTGCGCACGATGCACTCGGCCGGCGTCCCCGCATGCTGACGCATGGAGATGACGGCGCGCGCGGGCACGGCCGCGTTCGTGAGGGGCTCCACGCGGGAGAGCGCACTGGTATCGGGCGGGCATACCCCGCCCCTGGGAAAACTCTTCGCCTGCCTCATCGGGTGGTGTTCTTGCGCTCCGCGATAGTAAAGCGCCAAAGACGGCCCGGGATCAAGTGTCGCAGCTCGAGCGGCGTCGGCAGTCGCGGCAGCCCCGGCAGCCGCACCCCGAGCTCCCGCGCGAACCACCACAGCAGGGCGCAGGCACCGACGGCGGCCGCGGCGATCTCCCGCGCGAGGGAGCGGCGGGCGGGCGCCCATTCGACCCTGACGGGTCTTCCCTGCTCGAGCAGGAGCCTCTCGATGGAGGACACGGCAGGGTTGCGCGTCGTGCTGTCGAGCCACGCCGAATCGAAGCTCTTGACGGTCCGCGGCCGCGAGACGATGGCGTCCGTCGGCGGGTTGACCACGTACTCCGTGACGGTCACCCGCTCGTCGAGGGTCGGCAGGGCGTACGACCGCCCCAACGTCAGCGTCTGCTGGTACGCGCTGTGTGCCACGAAATCGACGATGTCGGGAAGCCGCTCCCCGTCTTGTGGCGACCTGCGGGCATCGATCTCCCGAAGAGCGCTCCATGAGAAATCGCGAATGCCCGGCAGGCGCAAGGGAAGCGGAACAAAAGGCGCCCTCGCCAGCACAACGAGAGCGAGAAGAACCGGAGAGACGATGAGACAAAGCGCGACCACGGGTCCTCGCCGCAGCGGGACCCGCGAGAGCCGGACAAGCGTCGCCGAAGGGAATGCCCTCGTGCGGTTCCAGACCTTCCACAGGCGGGAGACGGGCCGCGGCAGGAACAGAATGAGGACCGAGCATGCCAGGGAGCACAGGGCGCCCACCAGCCGGAACCACGAGAACCCCGCCACCAGAAGGAGCCCGACCAGTGCAGCGGACGCGAGGCTCCCGTACGTCAGGGACGCCGTTCCCCTCGCGCGCCGGGCCGCAGGAGAGGATGTTCCGCGCGCTCGGGCGAGACTCAGCCATGAAGGAAACAAGGCCAGAGTAAAGGCGAGCTCCGCTATGCCGCCCGAAGCAAGGAATGGCAGCCCGCACGCCATGCAGCATAGGGCGAGCCCTGGAAGGCCTTCCTTTCGCCTGCGCCGGCTCGTGCTCGCCGGCACAGAGGCGAGCAGCGCAAAGGCGATCGCTGCCAGGAGGACGGGGACCTTCTCGACGGGGTCATACTCCACCAGGCGCCATCTGCCCCGGGAGGGAGCGCCGAGAAGCCGGGAGAGCTTTCGAAAGGTCGCGGCGCTCGTCCACTGGGCTGGGATGTATGCGACCTGCATCTGCGCGCCTATTGCCGGGGCGCTGAAATACTCCCCCAGATCTCTCAGGTATTTGTCGAAGCGTGGATCGCCGGCATCCAGCCTGCCGGGGAGCTCCGACAGAGGCGAGGTCGTCGTCGTCTCGAGATCCGAGAACGACACGATCGCCGTGTCGGATGAAACGACGCCTGGCGCGATTGCCTTGAAAGCGCGTCGTACCCTCTCCTCCCCCACCCTGTCGGTCTGAACGAGCAGAGTGAAGTACCCCTTCCAGACCCTGGTGGTCTTGGGGCCGATCCACCGCGCCGATGGAAGCCACATCAGCAGGAGGATCGCTGCCGCAAGGGCGGGAGCGACAGCCGGCGAGAGCAGGTGTCGCCGCATCAGAGCGTGCTGAAGGCGATCGCGATGAAAAACCCCAGAAGCGCTCCGACGAAAACCTCCGACAGAGTGTGCCCGTGGATCTCCTTGACCGGCCGTGCTCGGAGCGAGCGGCGCGCGGACAGATCGCGGATGAGCTGGTTGAGGACCTTGGCCTGGGCTCCCGCGGCGCGGCGGACGCCCAGGGCATCGCGGAAGGTGAGCAACGCATAGAACAGGGTCACGAAGAAGACCGAGGAATCCGCGCCCTCGGCGAAGCCCACCGACGTGGCCAGCGCCGCCACGACGGCCGAGTGGCTGCTTGGCATTCCCCCCGTGCTCCAGAAGAGGTTGAGCAGGATCTCGCGCGCCGTGCGGGGCCGGTTGCGGAACAGCGCGACCGCCGTCTTGAGGATCTGGGCGATGAACCAGCTGGAAAGTGCGGAGAGGAACACGGGATGCGCGAGGATCCTCGTCACGAGATCGACGGCACGCTGGGGAATCATCGAGTGAGTCTCACTTGAGGTTTCGTGCGTGTCAAGTGCGCCCTTTCGGCTTGACAGCGGTCGGGATGCTCTCTACGATGGCGGCCACGATGCGAGGGCTGAAGAGCGAGGCTGCGCGCGAGTGGCTGCAGGCCGGCAGGTCCGCAGTCTCGATGTACGGAAACTTCTTCTTCTGGCTCTTCCGCGAGCCTTTCCCCCGGCGCCAGATCGGCCAGCAGATCGTGCGGGTCATGCTGGAGGCTTTCGGGGTCACCACCATCGGGGCCCTCGTCCAGGGCATGATGTACGCGTGGCTTGCCGGCTGGTACGGGGGGAAGTTCAGCGTCATCAACTGGTCGGGCGCCGTCGTCATCTACATGCTGCTCTCGGAGACGACGATCCTCATCGCAGGGGTGATCTTCGCGAGCAAGATCGGGACCGCCTTCACCGTTGAGATCGGCTCGATGCAGATGACCGGGCAGCTGGACGCCCTGCGCCTCATGGCCGTCGAACCGGTCCAGTACATCGTGATTCCGCGGGTCCTCGCCTCGATCTTCTGCTTCATCGTGCTGAAGACATTCAGCGACGGGGTGGCGATCGGCTCCACGATCCTTTTCGCGCGGTGGTGGTTCGCGATCTCCATCCCCATCTTCACCCAGCACGCATTCGAGATCCTGCGCCACCCCATCCTCACCACATCCTTCGTGCGCTGCGCGCTCATGGCCTTCTTCGTGAGCGTCACCTCGTGCGGCCTGGGTTTCTACTTCACGGGGGGCGCGATCGAGCTGGGGCGCACGACGACCAAGTCGATCGTGATCAACTTCATCACGCTCCTGACCATCGACTGGATTTACGGCATGGTCGACACCCTCTCGGGGTGGAGCGTCGTGTGATCCGCGTCGATGCGGTCAGCTTCTCGTTTCCGCGCCACGCGGTTCTCGACGCGCTCTCGATCGACGTGGATGAGACGCGGACCACCGTGGTGGTGGGCAGGAGCGGGATCGGCAAATCCGTGCTCCTGCGCTGCATCACGGGCCTCCTGCGGCCGCAGTCCGGCAGCATCACCATCGACGGCGAGGAGGTGGTCGGCGCGGGACGCCGGGAGCTTCTGGGCATCAGGCGGAAGATCGGCATGCTCTTCCAGGAAGGGGCCTTGTTCGACTCGATGGACGTGTCCGAGAACATCTCCTTCCCCCTCGCCTACCACCGAACCCATTCCGCCGCCGAGATCGCGCGCCTGGTTCAGTCCTACCTCGAGCTTGTGGATATGCGGGATTCCGCGCACGCGATGCCCCAGGAGCTGTCGGGCGGGATGAAGAGGAAGGTCGCGATCGCCCGGGCCATGATCCTCGAGCCCCGCTACCTGCTGTACGACGAGCCGACCGCGGGTCTGGACCCGGCGAGCGCGGCGATCGTCGAGACGATGATGAAGCGCCTGCAGGCCGAGCGATCCATCACGTCACTGATCGTGACCCACGACATCGAGCTCACCCGCTACATCTCCGACCGCGTCGCCCTTCTAGAGAGCGGGCGGATCGTGTCGCTCGAGGATAGCGCGGAGGCTTTCCGCGACGGCTCGCCGATCCGCGAGCACTTCATCGAGCGGCGAGAAAGGATTCGGCAGGACAATGGCAGTTAAGGCGAACAGGATCGTCCGCGTCGTCGTGATCACCGTCCTCGCGATCGGCACCTCGATCTTTCTGTATCTCCTGATCAACAATTTCCAGTTTTTCCGGGGGCCCTCCATCCGCATCCATTTTGCGAGCATCGGCGACCTGAATGTCGGCGCGTGGGTGCGCAAGGCGGGAATGAAGATCGGCTCGGTCACGCGCTTGGAGCCCGCCCCCGACGAGAAGTCGATCATCGCCACCGTCACGCTGCGGCCCGGCCAGGTCGCCCGTCGGGACGACAGGTTCGCCCTCATCTCGAAGGGCATTCTTGGCGACATGCTGATCGAGCTCACGCCGGGGCCGAAGGAGTCGCCCGTCGTGGAGGAGAGCCATCTCTTCGAGGGGGCGCCGGCCTTCAGCCTCTCCGATCTGCTGGGCGGTGACGCAATGGGCACCGTGACCGATCTGGTGTCGAGCATCAAGGCCATCACCGACATCCTTCGCCGCAACGAGGGCTCAATCGACGCTTCGATCCGCGACATCGAGAAATCCGCCGCGAACGTCAGGCAGATCACCGAGAGCGCGGCACGAATCGCCTCCGATGTGCCGCAAGCTGCAGCTCGGATCGCCGCGTCGATCGCGAGGCTTGAGCAGACCGTGAACGCCGCGGCAGACACCACGGAGAAGCTGCTGAAGAAGCTCGAAGGCAACCTCACGACAGGCTCCGAGGACCTCGCAGCCTCGCTCGCGAGCCTGCGCAGGGCGAGCGCCGAGATCCAGGTCACGGTCGCAAAGCTGACCGTCCAGGAGTCGGTGATCGGAACCCTCGGTTCGGCCGAAACCTCCCGCAGCATCGCTGCCACCGTCCGCAACCTCGAGGAGGTCTCCAAGAGCCTGCTCAGGGTGAGCGACGACGCCGAGAAGGTTACCGCGGGGGTTCGGGAGATTTTCCAGACCAAGTAGAGCCGCCCGGCGCCTCTTGACAAACCGTCCGTATACGTATACTTTTCACCCGTCTTGAACCTATCATGCTGCTTTGTCAAGGAGCCTCGATGATCAAGCGTATCACTCTCGTCGAACCCCGCAGCGATCGGCTGCACATTTTCTCGCGCTTCGAGCTGCCCCGCCTGGGAGCCGTGCTCCTCGCCACGATCATGCGCGACAGAGGCTACGAGGCCGAAGCGCTGTACATGTCGACGCGCGACATCCTCGCCCACAAGCCGTCTGCGGACCTCGTCGGGATCTCGACGATCACCGCCACGGCGCCGAGCGCCTATGCGATCGGCGATGCCTTCCGTGCCCGCGGCATCCCGGTCGTTTTCGGAGGCCCGCACGTGACCTTCATGCCCGAGGAAGCGCTCGCGCACGGCGATTTCTGCATCGCCGGTGAAGGGGAGACGAGCCTGCCCCTCCTTGTCGAGGCTCTGAACGGGAAGCGCAGCCTCTCGGAAGTCCCCGGCCTCGTGTGGCGGGAGAACGGCGCCCTGCTCCGAAACCCTCCCGCCGCGCCGGTCGAAGACCTCGACACCCTCCCGTTCCCCGACTTCTCACTCCTCGTCATGGGCGGTAGGGCCCGCATGGGCGGACCCGGGCCGGGCCGGCCGACCATCCCCATCCAGACTTCCCGCGGCTGCCCCTTCGACTGCTCCTTCTGCTCGGTCACGGGCATGTTCGGCAGGCGCTACCGCCACCGGACCACGGCGAACATCATCGCGGAGCTCTCCCGATACAACCCTCGGGAAAAGATCATCTTCTTCTATGACGACAACTTCACGGCAAATCGTGGAAAAACAAAGGAGCTCCTGCGCGAAATGATCCGTCTCGATCTAGGCTTCGAGTGGTCGACGCAAGTCCGCGCGGACGTCGCGAACGACCCCGAGCTGCTCGACCTGATGGCGCGCGCCGGCTGCTCGGCGCTGTACATCGGATTTGAGTCGGTCGACCCGCAGGCGCTGAAGGAGATGAAGAAGTCCCAGACCGTCGAGGAGATCCGCTGGGCCGTGCGCCAGATCCGCCGGGCGAAGATCCACATCCACGGCATGTTCGTCTTCGGCTTCGACTCCGACACTCCCGAGAAGACGCGCGCGACGGTGCGCTTCGCGGTGAAGGAGAAGATCGACTCGGCGCAATTCCTCATCCTCACCCCCCTGCCCGGCTCGGACTTCCACACCCAAATGCAGGCCGAGGGCAGGCTGCTGGACACGGCGTGGGACACCTACGACGCGCACCACGTGAAGTTCCGCCCCGTCGGCTTCTCGCCCTGGGAGCTGCAGCTCGCACAGATCAAGGCTCACGCACGGTTCTACTCCCCCCTTCAGATCCTCAGGAGACTGCTGCGCGGGCGCTTGGCGAGCTTCGTGATCAGCGTGTACGCTCACTCGATCAGCAAACGCTGGCTGCGCGAAGAGAAGGGCTACCTTCGCCTGCTGAGGGCGGGCCAGCGGATGCTTCGGTCGGCGTCTCGCGGCGCGCTTCTGCCCTCGTAGCCGGGAAAGCCGCCCGTGAGCGCTGGCATCTCTCGCGCCACCGGTGTATCTTTCCCCGAAGGCGCGCGACGATGTGGACCCCATCCCCCCTCTGGAGAATCCTTGGACTGCTCGGGCTGAAACGAAGGCCGCAGACCCTCGCGCTCGTCGGCAAGAGCGGCACTGGCAAGAGCCACAAGGCCCGGCAGGTCGCCCAGAGGTTCGCAGTGGACCTGATCATTGACGACGGCCTGCTCATCCGCGGCCAGACCATCCTCGCGGGAAGGTCCGCCAAGCGCGAGAAGGGCATCCTGAGCGCGATCAAGACTGCGATCTTCGCCAATCCCGACCAGATCGCCGACGTGAAGCGCGCCCTCGCCCAGGAGAGCTACAGCCGCATCCTCATCATCGGGACCTCGATCAAGATGATCATGCGCATCGCGGGCACGCTCGAGCTCCTGCCCCTCCACCGCATCGTCCGCATCGAGGAGGTCTCAACGCGGCAAGAGATCGAAGGCGCCCTGCGCGTGCGCGCCGAGCAGGGCAAGCACATCATTCCCGTGCCCGGCGTGGCGATCAAAAGGAGCTACCCCCACATCTTCTTCGAGTCGGTCAAGATCCTCCTCAAGGCGAAGAAGGGCCTGCGCAGGGCCGAGGAGAAGGTCGTAGAGAAGACTGTCGTGCGACCCGAGTACGGGAGGCGCAGAACCGCCCCTCCCCCGGATGGAAAAAGCGTTTGACACCTCCCTGCGCGAGCACTATGATCGCGGGGAGGAGGACGTATGCGAAAACACGTCATCGCGGCGGCCGTACCCGGCGCATTCATCGCGGCGGCCGTACCCGGCGCATTCATCGTCGCCCTGCTGCTCGCCGCTGTGCCGCTCGCGGCCCAGGAGACGAAGCTCTTCACGGCCGTCTCCGAGCACTACCGCGTCTCCTCTGAAACGAGCCAGTCGCAGGCGGAGGAGATCTCCCGCCGCATGGAAGCGTGCCTGCGAATGTACAATGACCTGTTCCATTTCGATCTCTCCCTCCTGCCGGCGAAGCTCAACGTGAGGGTGATGCGCGACCTGGCCAGCTTCAACGCATACCTGACAAAGGTCTTGTCCCAGACCCGATCCGATTTCGTGTTCATCGCGTACTCCGACCCCGAAAAATCCGAGCTGCTCTGCTTCCCAAAGGAAGAGAAGGCGTTCTCCTCTTCCCTTGTCCACCAGGGTTGCATCCAGTTCCTGAAGGCGTTCGTCGCCAATCCTCCGATCTGGATGCGGGAGGGCGCGGCCAGCGCGCTCGAGGCTGCTGTCTGGGACCCAAAGGGCTCCTTCTACACGCTGAAGCCGAACTATGGGGGGCTGGAAGAGCTGAAGTCGATCCTCTGGGGCGAGAGCCCGCAGAGGCTGATCCCGTTCTCCGATTTCCTCATGTACACCCGGGAGCTCGCGCAGGCGCAGGCGGCCGTCTTCTACCCGCAGGCCTGGGGTCTCGTGCATTTCCTCCTCGCCGCACCCGAAAAGGCATACAACAGGATGCTGTGGGACGCCATCGGCGCGCTCGACTCGAAAGCCGGCCTGGATGAGAACTCCCAGAGAGTGCGCAGCCGCGCCTTCGCCTGGGTAAGCGACGAGAAGCTCCGACAGGATTACGAGAGCTTCATCCTCGCAGTTCGCACGGCGGGCGAGCTCCTGCGCGACGGCGTCGATTCATACGGGAAAGGCGATTTCGCCAAAGCCGAGGAGGCGCTCACCCGATCGCTCGAGCTGGAGCCCGAGAGCGGCCCCGCCTGGTACTACCTCGGCCTGGTCGCCTACTCGAAGAAAGACTATGCGAAGGCCGAGGATCTGTACATGAAGGCCTTCCAGCTCGGCACGAACGCGGCGCTCATCAACTACGCAATCGGCATCAACGCCTATGCAGCGGGCAGGCTCGACGCCGCCGCGAAGTACCTCAAGATGGCGCGCGACGGGGATAAGGCCTCCTATGGCGACAAGGTCGACGCCCTGTTGAAGAGGATCGAGGCCGGGCGGTAGGACTGAATGAGCGCTTAGGGCGCTGGGCTCTACGCGGGGAGCGCGCGAGGCGGGCCGCGCCTTCGGCGCCGACGCTTGCGGCGTCCCCCCCGACGCTCCGTGCCTCCACGATGCGCCTCGCCGGAAGCGCGCTCGCGTGCCTCGGGTGGAGGGAGCGGCTGCCAGCCCGCCTCCTTCAGCAGCGACTCCGCGGCCGCGGCGAGGTCCTTCTTCGACGGGAAGAGCGGCTCGCAGGCCGAGCGGATGTAGCGCTGCACGAGCATGCCGGGATCGGGATCCATCAGCAGATCCTCGCGTTCCAGCACGAGATCCCGGAAAAGAAACCCGAACATGGAGTCTCGAGCGGGAGGGCGGCCTTCGCGTGTTGCCGCGTCCAGGGCGCGCAGCCTCTCCGCGAGGCCGGTCTCGGTAAACCTCTTCCTGCTCGCGCGGATCGCGGCCGCGAGCGAGGGGAACAGAACGTCGAATAGCCGCAGCCTGTGGGCGAGCTCGAGGATGTCTCCGGCGGCTCCCGAGGCAAGGATCTTGTACACCTCCTCGGTGACCCTCTCGCGCGAGCAGGTCAGAAGCGAATCCCCGTGCCGCCGGACCAGAGTCCCCATGGCGGCGGGGATCGGGAATCCCGTAAGGATCGCATACTTGACCATGCGGATCATCCGCACGGGGTCTTCGATGAAGGATCCCTCGGCGGGGATCAGCGTGCGCACAAGGCGCTTCCTGATGTCGGGATAGCCCTCCACGTAGTCGATCAGCTGCTGATCGACCGGGCAGTAGTACAGGGCGTTGAAGGTGAAATCCCGCCTCGCCGCATCTTCCTCCATCGTCCCGAAGGCGTTCTCGTGCTCGGCGGTGCCTCGAGCCCTGAAGGTCGTGACCTCGATGAACTTCTCGCGGCTCAAATACACGTGCACGATGCGGAACCGGCGTCCGATGATCCGGGCGGAGCGGAAGACGCGCTTGATCTTCTGGGGATGGGCGTCGGTGGCCACGTCGAAGTCATTGGGCACCCGGCCCAGCAGCAGGTCGCGGACGGCTCCCCCCACCACGTAGGCATGGAAGCCCGCCCTGCGCAGCTCTCGGATTACCCACAGCGCGTCGGCATCGACGAGCTTCGGATCGATCCCGTGCTCCTCCCTGGTGTAGATCTGCGCCTTTTTCCGAAGCGTCCCGTCTCGTGATGTACCGTATCTGAGCAGCAAGGTGACGTCCTGATCAGCCTGTGAAGATGCGGCTATCTTACCGGCAGCGCGGCCGGTGTCAAGACCACGGCGCCGCAGACCTTCGGCCGCCAAGGGGCGATGCGCCGCCTTGACATCGGGGTCGGGAGGCGGATTTACTGGCTCTCGAAAGGACGAACGGGACATGGGGGAGCTGATCGAGCCGCGCGTGTTGAAGGGATTCCGGGATTTCCTTCCCGAGAAGGAGGCCGAGAGGCTCGCCATTGTCGGCATGCTCGAGCGGGTATTCCGGCTTTTCGGCTTCGCACCGATCGACACCCCGGTGCTGGAGTACGCGGAGGTGCTCCTTGGCAAGGGCGGGGGCGATACGGACAAGCAGGTCTACCGGTTCACCGACCACGGCGGGCGCGACGTGGCGCTGCGCTACGATCTCACGGTCCCCTTTGCCCGGTTCATGGCGGCGCACCTCGCCGAGCTTCCCCTGCCCTTCAAACGATGGCACGCTGCCAAGGTCTGGCGGGGGGAGAACACGCAGCGTGGGCGCTACAGGGAGTTCGTGCAGGTCGACTTCGACATCGTCGGCGTGGATTCGCCCGCCGCCGACCTCGAAATCCTCCTTCTGATGCGCGAGAGCGTGCGGGTGCTGGCCGCGGAGCGTTTCACGATCCACTTCTCCCACCGCGGGATATTCAACTCCTTCCTCGCCCGCATCGGCGCGGAGAGCCGGTCAGTGGACATCCTGCGCGCCATCGACAAAGAGAGGAAGATCGGCGAGGAGGCGACCCGCGAGCTGCTCGCCGGGGTGGCGGGCGAGGCGAATGCGGCGCGCATCCTCGCCTTCACGCGCATCGAGGGCTCCTTCGCCGAAACCCTCGAGAAGCTCACGGAGGCGGCCGGAAAGGAATGCGAGGGCGTGCGCAGGCTCTCCGACCTCTGTGCGTGCCTCGAGGAGGTGGGCGATGCCGCGGCCTTTGTCCTGGACCCTTCCATCACGCGAGGGCTGGACTACTACACGGGCATCGTCTTCGAAACATTCCTCGCCGACCTTCCCGCGATCGGCTCGGTGTGCTCGGGGGGGAGGTACAACGACCTCGCATCGCTGTACACGAAGCAGAGGCTGCCCGGAGTCGGCGCCTCGATCGGGCTCGACCGGCTGATGGCCGCACGGGAGGAGCTGGGGCTGGCGGAGAAGCGCCCCGCAAGCGCAGGGGTCGTCGTGCTCCTTCTCGACGATTCGCTCCTCGGCGGCTGCCAGCGGATCGCCGCCGCCTTCCGGGCGGCGGGCATCCCCGCGGAGGTCTACCCCGAGAAGAGGAAGATGGCCGTCCAGTTCGCCTGGGCCGAGAAGAAGGGCATCCCTCTTGCCGTGCTGTTCGGCGAAAAGGAGAGCGGCGACGGGCTCGTCGGCCTGAAAGACCTGCGCACCCGGGAGAGCGAGACCGGCCTTACGCTTGAAAACGCGATAGATAGAGCGAAACAGCTTCTTCGGTGATCGCGAGCGACCCGGCCGACATCGCCTCGACGGCGTCGGCCTGCGTGTGCCACTGCGGATAATCGATGTCGATGAGGATGCAGGAGGCGATGCCGCGGCGCAGGAAGGGGTAGTGGTCGCTCACGATCGCCTTGAGCTTGTCGGGCTTGTCCGCGACGAACGGCCGCAGGCCCCGCGATGCACCCAGGCCGAAGATCTCCCCCGTCAAACGCCCGCTCGGCCCATGGGCGAGTGAGTGCGCGTCGACGTCGAAGACCATGTCAGCCCCTCCCACCATGTCGAGCACGAGTGCCTGCTCGGGAGCCTGGCCCGGCAGGGGGTCGGCAGCCAGGCGCTCGGCGCCCATCGAGAAAGGCTTCCCGTCGATATCACCCAGGTCTTCCGCGTCGAAGAAGGCGACCAGGATGTCGCGCCGGAAGGCTCTTCCCGCTATCCAGTCCAGCAGGTGGAGCAGGACAGCCGTTCCCGAGCCGCCGTCGTTCGCGCCGGGAATAGGCTTCTCGCGCAAGGTCGGATCAGGCTCCCTGTCGGCGCGCGGGCGCGTGTCGAAGTGGGTGCCCAGCAGCAGCGGCCCCGCGATCGGGGAGCCGAGTGAGGGGAAAAGGCCCACCAGATTCGCGCAGCGAAGCGCCTGACCCTGGAAGCGGACGGTGAACTCCTGCCTGCGGACGCGCGCCGCGCGCCGCGCCAGGCCCTCGGCAAGCAGGCGGATGAGGGAGTCGTGCGCCTGGCTGCCCGGCACCCGCGGGCCCAGGGCGACCTGCTCGCGCACGAGCTGCAGGATTTCGGCGCCCCGGTCAGGCCGGCGCCGGAGGCGCCCTTCATCTTCAATCGATTTCGAAGACAATCGCGCCCTCGCGAATCTCGAGCGAGACCCTGCGCGACTCAGGCCGGGAGAACGCCTCGAAGGCCGCCTCCTCGAGGTGGCGGATGAACCCCGCCTCGAGAGCGCGCGCGCCGGTCTCTTTCTTCAGGCTCTCCTCGACGATTCGCCCCAGAACCTCGTCGGAGACGACGAGCTGCTTGCCCTCCATGCGGAACTCGTTCGTGTACTGCGCGAGCAGGCGGCGCCGCAGGATCATCGCCAGATCCTCCCGGCCCAGCGCGTGGAACGGGACGATCCGCTTGAACCTGCCGATCAGCTCGGGGAGGAAGCCGTAGGAGACGAAGTTGCGCGAGAGCTCCACGTCGTCCTCGGAGTAGGAGACGGCGATCCGGTCCCGCTCCCCCGAAAGGGGCTCCCTGCCGAAGCCGATGTGCTCGCGCCCGGTCTGCTCGATCATCCCCTTGAGCCCCGAGAAGGCGCCGCATGCGATGAAGCCGATGTCCGCGGTCGACATGACGGCCTTGGGGGCGTAGTCGGAATGCGTGTATTCCAGCGGGACGGGCATCTCGATCGATTCGAGCATCTTGAGCAGCTCGCGCTGCACGCCGAGGCCCGACACGTCCTTCGTGGTGCCCGCTCCCGCGAACACGGCGCTGTTCTGGCCCGAGGCGAGCTTGTCGAACTCGTCGAGGCACACAACGCCGATGGCAGCGAAAGGGATGCTCATGTCCGCCGCGTACAGAAGCCGGGTGAGGATTGAGTTCGCGTCCTGGCCGACGTAGCCGGTTTCCGAGAAACCCGTCATGTCCACGACCACTGTCGGAAGGCGAAGGATGTCGCGGAAGAGAATCTCGACCAGGAAGGTCTTGCCGCACCCGGTGGGACCGACGAACAGCATCGTGGGCTTCGGCGGCAGGTCCTCGCGCCCGGCCCCCTGCAGATAGATCCGGCGCAGGCGAGAAACGTGGCGATAGGAGGCGAGCGCGAGCGCCCTCACGGCCCGCTTCTGCCCGACGTAGCCGCAGGAGGCGATGTGCGCCTCGACCTCGCGGGGGAGCAGGAGGGGAATCGCGCGGACGAAAGCGGCGACCTCGTGCTCGAAGCGCTCCGAATGCTGTGCTCTGCGGGCGGGGACGGCTATATTCGTTTCCCTCACTTCGTGAGTATATTGTACGCGCTCGGCCAGCCCTTGGACAAGAGAACAAAGAGAGAGGAAAAAAGATGGATCCCTACGGCCTGCCGGTCTACCAGCAGAGGGAAAAAATACTGTCGGCCCTTGCCGACAACCAGGTCATCGTCGTGGAGAGCCCCACCGGCTCGGGAAAGACAACGCAGATCCCGCTGATCCTCCACGAGGCCGGGTACACGTCGAAGGGCGTGGTCGGCGTCACGCAGCCCCGGCGGATCGCCGCGGTCTCGGTATCGGATTTCATCGCCCGGCAGATCGGCAAGAAGGTCCCGGACACGGTGGGCTACACGATGCGCTTCGAGGACCGCACCGACGAGACGACGCTGATCAAGATCATGACGGACGGCATCCTCCTGCAGGAGCTGAAAGGCGACAGGGACCTCTCGCGCTACAGCGTCCTGATGGTGGACGAGGCCCATGAGCGCAGCCTGAACATCGACTTCATCCTCGGCATGCTGAAGGGGATTCTCCGCCGGCGCCCCGACTTCCGCGTCATCGTCTCCTCGGCCACGATCAACGTGGAGGTGTTCTCCGAGTACTTCGACGGCTGCCCGATCGTCGCCATCGACGCTCCGATGTTCCCCGTGGAGCTGATCCACGAGCCCCCCGAGGTCGAAGGGGACTTCGAGGCCCTCCAGCTCAAGATCCGCGAGATCGTTGCCCGGATCATGAGGAAGGGCCGTCGCGGCGACATCCTCATCTTCCTGCCCGGAGAGCTGGCGATCAAGAACTGCGCGCAGACCCTCGCGGAGATGGACCGCGAGGGAGGACTGGCGATCCTCCCGTTGTACGCGCGCCTCTCCCACGAGGACCAGGGAAGGGTCTTCCTCGATTTCCCCGGCAAGCGGAAGGTCATCATCGCGACGAACATCGCCGAGACCAGCCTGACCATCGACGGGGTGGTCTTCGTGATCGACTCGGGCCTCGCGAAGATCAACTCCTACAACCCCAAGACCTTCACCGAATCGCTCGTGGAGGTCCCCGTGTCGAAGGCCTCCTGCAACCAGCGCCGCGGCCGGGCGGGCCGCACGGCTCCGGGGGTCTGCTACCGCCTGTACGGGCGCACGGACTACGAGGCGCGGCCGATGTACACGACCGAGGAGATCCTCCGCACTGACCTTTCGGAGGTCGTGCTGCGCATGGCCGAGTTGGGAATCAGGGAGTTCGAGTCCTTCGACTTCCTCTCACCGCCCGGGCAGGACGGGATCCGCGCGGCCGTCGAGACGCTCGGCCTGCTGGACGCCCTTGACGCCGAGAGGGCGCTCACCGAGACCGGAGCCATGATGTGCCGGTTCCCGATCCTGCCCAAGCACGCGCGCATGATCGTGGAGGCGATCCGCCAGTACCCGTCCGTGATCATGGAGGTGATCATCGCCGCGACCTTCCTCTCGGTGAACTCGCCGTTCCTCCTCCCCGCGGGCGAGGAATTGGAGGCGCGAAGGGCGCACCACTCCTTCCGCGACCCGCTGGGGGACTTCATCTCGTACCTGCAGATGTTCGAGGACTTCGCCCGCACGGCCAACAGGGCGCGATTCTGCGAGCGCTCCTACCTCGATCTGCGAACGATGAACGAGATCGACAACATCAAGGGCCAGCTCGAGGAGATCGTGAGCTCGCTCGGCGTGCCGATCGGGTCGGGCGGGTCCTACGACGACTACCTCTCGGCGGTCTCGCGAGGCCTGATCCAGTTCGTCTGCGAGAGAAGCGGCAAGGGCGTGTACCGCAGCCTGACCGCGGACAAGATCCAGATCCATCCCGGGTCGCTCATGTTCCGGGAGAACCCCTCCTATATCGTGGCCGGCGAGATCGTGCGAACGACGCGGATGTACGCGCGCTCGGTCTCTCCGCTGCGCAAGGACATGCTGGGCCGCATCTCGCCGCTCCTGCGCGCGGCCTTTGTCAAGGGAGTGCCGTTCAAGGGCGAGAAGGAGAAGGCGCGCGAGCCGGCCAACCAGGTCAGGATCGGCGCCGAGGTCTTCCCAGTCAATACCCTGAAGGGCAACAGGAAACTAGCGGTCCTCGACTGGGAGAGGCTGCGGCCCGTTCTGCGGGAGATCTCCCCCGCGGGCCTCCCCTCGTACAAGAACCTGCGCGGAACGATCCTGTGGAAGGGCTGGGAGATCTTCGATGGGATGAAGCTGGGCACGATTCTTTCGATGGCGCCGTTCATCCATCCGGAGGAAGGCGCCTGGGAGAAGTGGCCGTCAGGCAAGAGCTTTTCGTTCGCAACGAACGGTGGGGAGATCGCGGCTCACCTCGAGCGGCTTCTCACGCTCTGTCCGATCAAGCGGGGGAGCAAGAGGCTCGGCTTCCTCACGCTTTTCACGGACTGGAAAGGCACCTACTGGTACAAATCCGAGAAAAGCCTGCTCACCGCGCGCCTGGAGAGCCTCGCGAGCCTCGAGTGCCTCGTGGACGAGCCGGGGGACCTCATGAGCGCCGTGGAGCGCGAGACGGTGTCCCGGCTCTACCGCGAGCTGTCGGACATCCTGGAGCGGGAGGGCTGAGACAGCTGCTTCAGCTCTCGGGCAGCGCGAGGGCGGTCTTCGGCTCCACGAGGATCTCGTCGGTCCCCCGGGCCGAGTACTGGACGATGTGACGGTGCAGGAACACCTCGATGAGAGACTCCACGTCCTTCGCGCTCATGCCGAGGTGCTCCAGCGCCCACTGGACGAAGTCCGCGATCTTCACCCGGAAACCCTTGAACCCCGACACCCCGTGTTCTTTCGCGTACTCCACGAGGCCGGCCCACACCTGGTTCTGCCGGCTGGTCGCCATGAGGCTCTGGATGACCTGGTTGGCGCGCCTGATGCGGTCGGAGAGGATCCGGATCATGCGCCGCGCGAAGTCGGGATTGGAGACCAGCATGCGGTCGAACAGGGTTTCGTTCAGGACGAGCAGCTTCGTCGGTTCCACGGCCACGGCGGTCGCCGACCGGGGCTTGCGGTCGATGAGCGCCATCTCGCCGAAGAGGTCGCCCGTCTGGAGCGTGGTGAGGGTCTTCGCGGCCGACGGTCCCGTGGCCTTGCGGATCTCCACCCGGCCCTGGGTGATGATGTACATCTCCGCGCCTTCCTCGCCCTCGTGGAAGATCGCCGCTTCCGCGTCGAAGCGCCGCAGGTGGCGCTCGTAGGTCCCCTTGTCGATCTTCATTTCACCCCGTCCCCCCGGGCGCCGAGCGCCCCGGCCACGTCCCCGTCCGCGGCGCCGACCACCGCCGCGTCCCCCGCCCT